>CAILVI010000195.1 GCA_903837595.1 uncultured Thiodictyon sp. | reverse complement strand
GGCGAGGGCGAGGGCGCGGGCCGCATCGCCCCACCCCATCGCCCCATCAGGTGGCGCCCGGGGACGCACCCACCACTGGCTGCCCTCCCGGGAGGAGACCCATGAGCAACACCAAGCATTGCCGACTGCTGATCCTGGGATCGGGTCCGGCGGGTTATACCGCCGCGGTTTATGGCGCCCGGGCGAACCTGCACCCGGTCCTGATCACCGGTCTGGAGCAGGGCGGTCAGCTCATGACGACCACCGACGTGGACAACTGGCCTGGCGACCCGGACGGCGCCCAGGGGCCAGCCCTGATGGATCGGATGCGCCGCCATGCGGAGCGCTTCGAGACCGAGATCATCTTCGACCACATCAACCAGGCCGATCTCAGCGGACCGCCCTTCACCTTGACCGGCGATTCGGCGGTCTACACCTGCGATGCACTGATCATCACCACTGGGGCCAGTGCCCGCTATCTTGGGCTGCCCTCGGAGCAGGAGTTCCGCGGCCGCGGTGTGTCCGCCTGCGCGACCTGCGACGGCTTCTTCTTCCGCGGCCAGAAGGTGGCGGTTATCGGTGGCGGCAATACGGCGGTGGAGGAGGCCCTGTACCTCTCCAACATCGCCTCCGAGGTGACCCTGGTCCATCGTCGTGACAGCCTGCGGGCCGAGAAGATCCTGCAGCGCCATCTGCTGGACAAGGCGGAGCACGGCAATGTGCGCCTGGCCTGGAACAGCACCCTGGATGAAATTCTGGGGGACGCCACCGGGGTAACCGGCATCCGCATCAAGAGCACCAAAGACGAGTCCACCCGGGATATCGAGCTCCAGGGCGTCTTCATCGCCATCGGCCACCAGCCCAACACCGAGATCTTTGCGGGCCAACTCGACATGGCAGGGGGTTATATCAAGGTCCACAGTGGTACCGACGGCAACGCCACGGCCACCTCGGTCCCCGGGGTCTTTGCCGCGGGTGACGTGATGGACCATGTCTACCGTCAGGCCATTACCTCCGCGGGCAGCGGGTGCATGGCGGCCCTGGATGCGGAGAAATACCTGGATGCGCTGGGTGCCACCGGCGGGTAGCGGCGGCACCGGTACCCGCGGCGCCGGAGTTCGCGCGCCTTAGCGTGTATACCCTCAGCACCCACGACGCGATTAATGCGATCCCGGCTGTCGACTGGGATCGGCTCGTCGATCCCGACACGCCGTTTTTGCGCCACGCGTTTCTGGCCGCCATGGAGCACCATGGCTGCGTGGGGCAGCCCCTGGGCTGGGTTCCGCATCATCTGGCGCTGCGGGACGCGGCGGGCACCCTGGTCGCCGCGGCCCCCGGCTACCTCAAGTTCAACTCTTACGGCGAGTTCGTCTTCGACTGGGCCTGGGCGGATGCCTATCAGCGCCATGGACTGGCCTACTACCCCAAGCTGGTCCTGGCCTCGCCCTATACGCCGGCCACCGGGCCGCGCTTGCTGACGGCGGACACCCCAAGGCGCGCCGAGTATGCGCGCGCCTTGGCGGACGGCGCGGTGCGGGTGGCCGAGCAGTTGGGCCTGTCCTCGCTGCACTGGCTCTTCACCACGGCGGCGGAAACCGATCTGCTGGCGGGGCAAGGGCTGATGCGGCGCCTCGGCTGCCAGTTTCACTGGACCAACCCGGGCTACCGCTCCTTCGACGACTTCCTAGCGACCTTCACCGCGGAGAAGCGCAAGAAGGTGAGGCGCGAGCGGCGCCGGGTGCAGGAGGCCGGGATCAGCATCCGGCGGGTCCCGGGGGATGAGGTCACCGAGGCGCAGTGGGTGACCTTTCATCGTCTCTATCGGGATACCTTCGACAAGCGCGGCGGCATCCCCACCCTGACCCTGCGCTTTTTTCAGGAGCTTGGTCAGACCATGGGGCGTAGTCTACTGCTGGTGTTCGCCGCGCAGGGGCGTTCGATCGTCGCGGCGGCCTTCAATCTGGTCGGCGATCATTCGCTGTTCGGGCGCCACTGGGGCTGTTTCGCTGACTTTCACAGTCTGCATTTCGAGGCCTGCTACTATCAGGGTCTGGAGTACTGCATTGAGGCCGGGCTCTCCCGCTTCGAGCCGGGCGCTCAGGGTGAGCACAAGGTCAGTCGGGGTTTCCTGCCGACCCCGACCTGGTCCGCCCATTGGATCGCGGACCCACGCTTTCGCGCGGCCATCGCCCGCTTCCTTGCGGAGGAAATCCAGGGCATGAATGCCTACCATGAGGCGATGCATGGGCACAGCCCATACCGCGAGCCACCCGCGACGGCCGCTGGGCTGTCGTCAATTACCGTTGGTTGAACTCATGATCCCACTGCTTGCGCCCGACGACCCGCGCCCCTTCCCGGATGTGCGCCGGGCCTTGCGGCACCCCAACGGGCTGCTGGCGGTCGGCGCCGACCTGAGCCCGCGGCGACTCATGAGTGCCTACCGACAGGGTATCTTCCCCTGGTTCAGTGCTGGTGACCCCATCCTCTGGTGGTCTCCGGACCCACGTACCGTGCTGTTGCCGGGGCGGCTGCGCATCTCTCGCAGCCTGGGCAAGCGGCTGCGCCGCCAGCGGCTCGGGGTAACGATGGATCGGGCCTTTGCGGCCGTGATCCGCGCCTGCGCGGCGCCTCGGGGTCTTGCGGGCGACGCTGCGGACGGCGCGAACGGCACCTGGATCCTGCCGGAGATGATTGCCGCCTATGAGCACTTGCACCGTCTCGGGATCAGTCACTCGGTGGAGGTGTGGGATGGCGAGCAGCTGGTCGGGGGGCTGTACGGCGTGGCCATCGGCCAGGCGTTTTTCGGTGAATCGATGTTCAGTCGTGCCGCCGACGCTTCCAAGGTCGCCTTGGTCTATCTCTGTCAGACGTTGCGGGAGCGGGGCTTCGGGCTGATCGACTGCCAGATGCGCACGGAGCACCTGCTGAGTCTTGGCGCGCAGGAATGGCCCCGCCGCGAGTTCGTCGCCTGGTTGGAGTGCTCCTGTGCCGTCCCCGGGGACGCCGGCACCTGGGACGATGGCGCGCTGCATTTTCCGGTGGATCGTCCGCCCGTCACCGGCCCGGTAAGCCATCCGGGGTCGCTATGAACCCGGGTGCCGAGGGGAATCGAGAACGGCAACTGGCGCTGTACCTGACTGCCGAGCACAGCTGTTCCTACCTGGACGGGCGCCGTGCTCGGACCCTCTTCGTCGACCCCCTGGTCAGCATCGACGCGGGCACCTATCAGTCCTTGGTGGACCAGGGGTTTCGCCGCAGCGGTGCCCATGTCTACCGCCCGGCCTGTCGGGGGTGCGCTCGCTGCGTGCCGGTGCGCATCCCGGTCAGTGTCTTCCGACCCAATCGCTCTCAGCGGCGCAACTGGAGGGTGAACGCCCCGCAGTTGCGTGTCGTCGAGGCCCCGGCAGCCTTCGATCCGGGCCATTTCGACCTGTACCAGCGCTATCTCGCGCACCGGCACCCGGCGGGGACTATGGCCGAGGACGCAAGCGCAGAGAGCTATCGTCGGTTTCTGGTCGACCCGTGGGGCGGCGAGACCCGTTTTCTGGAGCTGCACCTGGCGGACCGCTTGGTGGGGGTCGCGGTCACCGATTGGCTGCCCCACGGCCTGTCGGCGGTCTATACCTTCTTCGACCCCGCGTTCGGTGCGCGCGGACTGGGGACCTTCGCTGTACTTGCCCAGCTTGTGACCGCGCGGCGACTGGGGCTGCCCTATGTTTATCTCGGATATTGGATCGAGGAGTCCGGGAAAATGGCTTACAAGTCATCATTCAAGCCATTGGAGGCGTGGGACGGGCGGTGCTGGTCGCGCCTGGAATCCACCGGCAACCGCGACGCGGAGTGATCCCCGGCGCGTCCCCGCCGACGCGTGCCCGTAGCGATTTTCCCGACCATTCACACCCGGCTCGTGGGAATGCCTTGTGCTATACTCTTAGCCCTTTACCAGCCCGGAAGCTGCATTCCAGTACACATGAACCATGTCTAAAGACGACGTTATCCAGATGGAGGGGACGGTCACGGAGACCCTGCCCAATACGGTGTTTCGAGTACAGTTGGAGAACGGTCACATCGTGACCGCCCACATCTCCGGCAAGATGCGCAAGCACTACATCCGAATTCTGACCGGTGACAAGGTCACGGTCGAACTCACGCCCTATGATCTCACCAAGGGCCGCATCGTCTATCGGGCGCGCTGAGTCGCTGCGCTCGCCCACGGATTGACGTCCCGATCGGCTTGCTGGCCCTGCAAGACTGCTCGACCACTGTTTCCATGTCTTGCCGATTTTTCGATCGTTGAGGGTGGATGGATCGATGGATGCCCCGGTGTTGGCGGTGGGCTTGGATGGCACCTGGTTGTGCACGGGCTCACTGTGGGAGTCGCTCTTGCTCATGCTGCGCGAGCTTCCCTTGTCGCTGGGTGCAGTGGCGCTGAGCTTGATCAAGGGTCGGGCCGGATTCAAGGCGCGGGTGGCGCAGTGCGCGGCTCCGGACGTGGCGTCCTTGCCGCTCAACGTCTGGGTTGCGCCGTGATGAGTCGACCCGAATCCTGGGGTCGCTACCCGCGGGCGACACCGGCGTCGGTCACCCGGCTCAGCGACCGGTGCTCTGCGCTGCCCCCAACGGCGCTCCCGCGACTGGTCTACGGCAACGGCCGCAGCTATGGCGACGTCTGTCTCAACGACGGCGGCGCGGTGCTGCTGGCGCGTGGGCTGGACCGTTTCATTGCCTTTGATCCTGTGACCGGGGTGCTGCGTGCCGAGTCTGGGGTGCTGCTGTCTGAGGTCCTGGACCTGGTGGTGCCGCGGGGCTGGTTTTTGGCCGTCACCCCCGGCACCCGCTTCGTCACCCTGGGCGGGGCGGTGGCCAACGATGTTCACGGCAAGAATCACCACCGTGCCGGCACCTTTGGCTGTCACGTGCGCGCCTTTGAACTGGTGCGCTCCGACGGTCGCCGCCGGGAGTGCTCGCCGACGCAAGCGCCTGACTGGTTCGCCGCGACCATCGGCGGTCTGGGTCTGACCGGGCTCATCACCTGGGTCGAGATCCAGCTCAGCCCCATTCCTGGACCCTGGATTCAGGCTGAGAGTCGGCGCTTCGGCGACCTCGCCACGTTCTTCCAGCTGTCCGAGGCCGCCGACCAGACCGATGAATTCACCGTCGCCTGGGTCGACTGCGCCGCGCGCGGGGCCAGTCTGGGGCGTGGCATCCTGCTCAAGGGGAGTTTCGCCCCGGCCTTGGTCGGCCGCGGCAACCCGCCCAAGACCCATGGCCGGCTGCACGTCCCGGTCACGCCGCCGTTCTCACTCGTCAATCGGCTCAGTCTCATTGCCTTCAATGCGCTTTACTACCGCCAGCCCGAAGGCGCTGGTCTGACCCACTATGCGCCCTTTTTTTATCCGCTCGACGCGATTGGACATTGGAACCGCATCTACGGTCCGAAGGGCTTTTTGCAGTATCAGTGCGTGCTGCCGCCCGCGGCGGCCGAGTCGGCGCTGCGCGAACTGCTCGCGCGCATCGCCCGCAGCGCTGAGGGCTCTTTCCTGGCGGTGCTCAAACGTTTCGGTGAGCGACTGTCGCCGGGTCTGTTATCTTTTCCCCGGCCCGGCGTCACCATTGCGCTCGACTTTCCCTCTAAGGGCCAGGCCACGTTGCGACTGCTCGACACATTGGATGCCATGGTCGTCGAGGCCGGCGGGGCGCTCTATCCGGCAAAGGATGCGCGGATGAGCGCGGCGATGTTTCGTCGCTCGTTTCCGGCGCTGGAGCGGTTTCTGGCCTTTGTTGATCCGGAGTTCTCGTCGGGGTTTTGGCGCCGCATACGGTAAATGTTGGCTTGATAACGCGCGTAGCGCGGACGCTTAGAGTCTTGCCCCAGCCGGCTTCAGGCAGCAAGACAGCGGCCAGATGACATAACTGGCCAGGGCATAGGCGAGTGCGCTGCAACCCAGCGTCACCAGCAGGGGCTGCGCCAGCGGATCCTCGGCCGCCTGGACGATCAGGACGATGGCGCAGCCGGCGCACAGAGTGACCAGGGTCAGATGGGTTGCGGGGTGCGTTGCACCCGCACTGAAGCGCGCGGCGAGTCGGGCGCCGATCCAGGCCGACAGCACCCCGCCGCCGAGCCCAAAGGCGACGTCCACCGGCCAGTGGACCCCCACCGCGACCCGGCTGAGCCCCACCAGCAACGCGAGCAGTACCCAGAGCGTCCGGGCCTCCCAGTGGCGGGCGTAATAGACGAACACGCCACAGAAGAGCCCGGCGGTCACGCTGTGGCCGGACGGGAAGCTCAGCTTGCGCAACGCGGGCCCGATCAGGTTGAAACTGTCGGGTGGCAGCACGGCGGGCGGGCGCAGCGTGTCGAACAGTGGTTTCAGCCCCCGGCTATAGGCGACCGCCACCACCCCACCCAGGACCAGTGCCCAGAAGACCCGCGGGTAACGTCGCGCGAAGAACAGGCCGAGCGCGAAGGGCGCCAGGTCGCCACCAAGGGCGGTGAGCCAGGCCCAGACCCACTGCGGATGAGGGCCGGCAGCGGTGTTCAGTGCGATGAAGGCTGCGTGATAGCCGCCGACCAGCCAGAGGGTCAGGCCGATGGTGAGGCAGACCGCGGCCCAGGCGGCCAGCCAGACCCCGCCGTTGGGCGGGTCCAACGGGGTGCGCAGCGCCCCGGCGGCGAGCGCCTGGCCCAGGTTGGCGTAGAGGCGGGCAAGCAAATTCATCAAGCGGTCTTCCATCGTAACCGACCGGGCGGGTCGGGGGCTCGGGGCTGGACATGAGTGCCCCGTGCCGCATGGGCGGTGCTGCTCAAGCCGGCCAACGCTAAACGGGTGAGCGACAAAGGTCAACCGGAGTTCCGTCTGTGAGTCCGCTGGGGAAGGGGAGGGCGGATCTCACGGCCTGGAGTCCAGGCGCTACGCGCGCTTGCAACCGGGCCAGGAACCTGCTCAAGTCGGCTTTCCTGGCGTCTGTGCGTGAAACCTCTTGGGAGATGCGATGTCGCTGCGGCTGCATCATCGACACTATGGCGAGGCCAGTGCGGGGGCCCTGCCGCTGCTGCTGATCCATGGCCTGTTCGGCTCGGCGGCCAATTGGCACGGCATCGCCCGGCGCCTGGCCAATGACCGCCCGGTGCTGGTGCCTGATCTGCGCAATCACGGGCAGTCGCCCTGGGACGCGCGGATGGACTATCGGGCGATGGCCGCGGATCTCGCCGCACTCCTGGACGGCGAGGGTATCGCCCGGGCCCACCTGGTGGGCCACAGCATGGGCGGCAAGGCGGCCATGTGGCTTGCGCTGTCGGCACCCGAGCGGGTCGGTTCGCTGGTGGTGGTGGACATCGCCCCGGTGACCTATGCCACCCGCCATGGCGCCCTGGTCAGTGCCCTGGCCGCCCTGCCGCTGGCGCAGATGACCGACCGCCGGGCCGCGGACGCGCTGTTGGCGCAGACGATCCACTCCGCGGCCGTGCGCGGCTATCTACTCCAGAACCTGGTGCATGACCGGGCCGGCGGTTGGTGTTGGCGGGTCAATCTGGCGGTGCTTGCCCACTCCCTGGACCAGGTCCTGGGCTTCCCGGCGGCCGGTGACCTGCAATTCCCCGGCCCCGTGCTCTTTCTGTATGGCAGCCGCTCCGACTATGTGACCGGCGAGGGCCTGCCGCGCATCCGCGCGCTCTTCCCGCTGGCCCGCCTGCGGACCATCGCCAACGCCGGGCACTGGGTCTATGCGGACCAGCCCGACGAGTTCCTCGCGGCGGTGTCGGGGTTTCTCAAGGATTGAGCCTGGTGGGGGGCTCACTGCAACCAGGCGCAGGCCTGCTGCGCCGGCACCGGCCGTGAGAAGAGATAGCCCTGACCATAGGGACAGCCCATGGCGTGCAGCAGCGCCGCCTGGCCCTCGGTCTCGACGCCCTCGGCGACCACCGAGAGGCCCATCGCCTGGGCCAGTGCCAGGACGGTTCGCACCAGAATCTGTGACTGCTCGCGCGCCTCGATCCCGGTGACGAATGATTGGTCGATCTTGAGCACATCGAAGGGCAACTCGTTTAAGTAGCTCAAGGATGAATAGCCAGTCCCGAAATCGTCCATATACAGTGGAATGTGCCGCTCACGCAGGGCGGGCAGCACCGCGCTGGCCGCGTCGATGTTGGTGATGATCGCCGTCTCGGTTAGCTCCAGCCGCAACTCCCCCGGGGTCAGGCCGCTGCGCTCGATCAGTGAGTCGATGCGCGCGAGCAGGGTCCCATCCAGCAACTGGTGACCGGAGAGGTTGACACTGACATAGAATCCGGGGCGCCAGACGCCTTGCTCCTTCCATTGCTCGATCTGCGCGATGGTGTGCTCCAGGACCCAAGTGCCCAGCGGGATGATGAGCCCGGTCTCCTCCGCCAAGGGGATGAAGTCCGCTGGCGACACCAGCCCCTGCTGCGGCTGGTGCCAGCGGACCAACGCCTCCATCCCGACCGCCCGCCGGTCGGCGAGCGCGACGATTGGCTGGAAGAACACCTCGAACTGGTCGCCGCGCAGCGCCTCCACCATATCCTGTTCCAGGCGGAAGCGCTTGAAGGCGGGCACGCGCATCACGGGTTCGAAGGTGACAGAGCGGTTACCCCCGCCACCCTTGGCCAGGTTCAGCGCACTGTCGGCATCGCGCAGGATGTCGATGACCGCGGCATCCGGTTCCGGGGCGCACACCACGCCGATGCTCGCCCGTACATGCACCGACCCGCCGGTCAAGGCGATCGGCTCGCGCAGGCGTTCGATGATCTGCGTGGCGACCCCGGGTGCATCCGCCACGTCGCAGGGCAACAGGATAGCGAACGCGTCCGCGTCCAGGTGCGCCACCGTGGCCCCGGGCGGGGCGATGGCACGCAGCAGTCGGGCGACGGCGACCAGCAGGTCGTCCCCCGCGGCGTAGCCCAGGCTGTCATTGATGACCTTGAAACGGTCCAGGTTGATGAGCACCAGGGCGTGGCAGTCGGCGGGGTAGACGCCCCCTGCGGGTGCCGCGGCGGCCAGGCTGGACTGCTTCCCGGCGGTGAGATAGAGCCGGTTGGGCAGTCCGGTCAGGGCATTATGGGTGGCGTCGTGAAGCAGTCGCGCCGCCGCCGCGGTCCGCTCGGCCCGTAACCGCACCAACAGCGAGACCAGCCAGCACACCGACTCGACCAGATTGCCCAGCGGGAAGGCAAAGTTACCCAGGGCGCCAAGTCCGGCCCCGTCGAAAACGACCGTTGCGGCCTGTGCGCCGCCCCCGATCATCGTGGCGCTCAAGCCCACGGCGAACCAGCGGACCCAGGGCTCATTGCGCCGCAGGCCGTGCACCAGCGCGAACAACACCGCCGGTGCCAACAGCAGCAGGCTCAGGGCGCCGATCCGGTAGAACGCGGGCTGCCACACAGAGGCCAGGAAGGCGGCCGCGGCGAGCGTGACACCGCAGACGATGATCAGGCGCAGCATCCCGCTCGGGCGCAAGAAAGTGATGATGGCCAGGCCCAGGCCGGCGGCCAGCGCGGCCAGCGCTACCCCCTGCATGACGGCAAAGTTCTCACCCTGCGGCCAGCCCGGCACCCACGCCGGCCCGATACCCAAGACCTGGAACTGATAGAAGATTTGGGCGACGATGTAGACGCAATAGGCATTGGCGACCGGGCTCGGATGCGAGCGCCGCAGACCGAGTCCCACCAGCAGCAGCACAATGAGCACCCCCGCATAGGCGCCGAGCAAGAGCCAGAGGCCGGCGCTGTTGCGCACGAAATCGTCAACCGTGTCGACCCGCAGCCAGGGGCGGATCGACCTGGCGTCCTGGATCACGACCGTCGCCTCCTGCGCCGGTGCCCCGGCCGGCAGGCGTACGTTGGCGAGCGGACTCAGGAACCAGCGCTCATGGAACGGCTGGGCGCGCCCCACCGAGGCGCTCCAGGGGCAGCCGCGGTCGTCCCAGGCAATGACCAGCAGCCGGTTGACGATGGCGTCTTTGGTGTAGATGACTGGGTGCGTCGGCGAGGTCGGCAGGCGGAAGGCGCGCGATGGGGTGCTCGGGTTCAGGCTCGGCATCCTGGCATCCGGACACCGGGCCCTGGCGGCGGCGAGCTCCTGTTCCAGGTCCGCGAGCCAGCGCGTGGCCGCGGCCGAGGCGTTGATGCCCTGCGGTGCCTCCCACAGGGTGGTGTGGCTTGGCGGGGCCGGCGTGTCGGCGGCCGAGGCCAGGGGCGATAAAGTGAGCCACAGCACGACCAGCCCCAAGGCGCGGGCACCCCAGCGCTGGACCTGTCTGCTGCCAGCGGCCCAGTGGCCGCGACCCCTTACATATGCGTATTGATACATCGCCTCGTCTCCTGCCTCCCGCATACAGTACACAGGGCGGTCTGCCGCCTGGGATGATGGCGCCCATAACCACACGAAGCTACTTTACCCGGTTGGGGCCGCGAGCAAACAGCGGTATCCGCTGCTGTTGGTGTCGCGTGCGAGCGCGTGAACTGCGCGGTGCGCACCGATCGCCACTCCCCGCCGCCCGGCGCCGCGCTCTATACTGGCCGTTTTTCCGCAAATTCGGGAGCAAGACGATGGCAAAGGGCAAGATCAACAAGGTGGTGCTGGCCTACTCGGGGGGCCTGGATACCTCCGTTATCCTGCGGTGGCTGCAAGAGAATTACGGCTGCGAGGTGGTGACCTTCACCGCCGACATCGGCCAGGGGGAGGAGGTGGAGCCGGCGCGCGCCAAGGCCACGGCGGCCGGGGTGAAGGAGATCCATATCGATGATCTCAAGGAAGAATTCGTCCGGGACTTCGTGTTCCCCATGCTGCGCGCCAACGCGCTCTACGAGGGTGAGTACAAGCTCGGCACCTCGATTGCCCGCCCGCTGATCGCCAAGCGCTTGGTGGAGATCGCGGTGGCCACCGGGGCGGACGCCATCTCCCACGGGGCGACCGGCAAGGGTAACGACCAGGTGCGCTTCGAGCTGACCGCCTATGCGTTGAAGCCCGACATCCAGATCATCGCCCCCTGGCGGGAGTGGGACCTGCTCTCGCGTGAGAAGCTCCTGGCCTACGCCGAAGAGCACGGCATCCCGGTCGAGATGAAGCGCGACGGCACCAAATCCCCCTACTCGATGGACGCCAACCTGCTGCACATCTCCTACGAGGGCTATGACCTGGAGGACCCCTGGGTCGAGCCCGGCCCGGACATGTGGCGCTGGACCGTCGCCCCCGAGCAGGCCCCGGACCAGCCGACTCAGGTCACTCTCACTTTCGCCCGCGGTGACTGTGTGGCCGTCAACGGGCAGGCCTTGAGCCCCGCGGACCTGCTGGCGGAGCTCAACCGCATCGGCGGGGCGAACGGCATCGGCCGCGACGACATCGTCGAGAACCGCTTCGTCGGCATGAAGTCGCGCGGCTGCTACGAGACCCCCGGCGGCACCATCCTGCTCAAGGCGCACCGCGCCATGGAGTCGCTGACCCTGGACCGGGAGGCCGCGCACTTGAAGGACGAGCTGATGCCGCGCTACGCCAGCCTGGTGTACAACGGTTTCTGGTACAGCCCGGAGCGGCTCATGCTCCAAGCGGCCATCGACCAGACCCAGAGCGTGGTCAACGGCGAGGTGCGGCTCAAGCTCTACAAGGGCAATGTCCTGGTGGTCGGGCGCCGCTCGCCGACCGACAGCCTGTTTGACGCCTCCATCGCTACCTTTGAGGAGGATGCCGGGGCCTACAATCAGGGGGACGCCACCGGGTTCATTCGCCTGAATGCCTTGCGGCTGCGGGTGGCGGGGCGTAAGCGGGGCTAAGACGTATCTGGCTCCCACGCTCCTGCGTGGGAGCAAGTGCGGACGCTCCAGCGTCGCGTGGGCATTCGGGAGGCTTCCGCGGCCCAACGTGTCGGGGCGGAGATTGGGGCAATTTGACAGAGGGCGACATGAACTACAGTGACCGAATCGCGATTCAGCCGGGTAAACGTGGTGGTCGCCCGGTCATCCGGGGCCTGCGGATCACGGTCTACGATGTTCTCGGTTGGCTTGCCGATGGTATGACTGCCGATGAGATCATTGAGGACTTTCCGGAGCTGGAAATAGCCGATGTTCGGGCGTGTCTCGCCTATGCCGCTGACCGTGAGCGTCACGCGGTTGTGCTCAGCGCATCGTGAAGCTGCTGCTTGATGAAAATTTGTCCCGTCGGGTCGTTCCTTTCCTGCAACTTCTTTATCCTGGAAGTAGCCAGGTCGTGCTCGAAGGCATGGAGCAATGGGATGATGTGGCAATCTGGCGATATGCCAAGGAGAATGGCTTCATCATTGTCACCAAAGACTCCGATTTTCATGAATTGAGTCTGCTTAATGGGGCGCCGCCAAAGGTCATTTGGTTGCGCTGCGGAAATACCAGCAAGGCGAGCTTGATACGCTTGTTGACGCAGAGGCGTGGTGAGATCGAGACAAGCCTCGCGGATGACAATGCGCACTGCCTTGAGATTGAAAACTGAGGCTTGGCTGGACTGCTCGACGAGCCCGGCCGCTACGGCAGTTATCCGCGGCATCCACGCCGATGGCGGTGCTTCGTTCGCGGTGTCTTGAGGGCAAACGCCGGTAGCCCCGAGCCCGTCCGGATTCTCCATATGGACGTACTGCCGCTGTTTACACATCACCGCCGCCCGCAGTCTGCCCCTGGACTCGCCGCACTAGGGTGCGGCGCTCCCAGGGTCGCGCTCAGGCACCCCCGAGAGCCTTTAAACTCCTTAAAAAGCAATAGTCTGTGGCCGTTTCTCCTGGCTCCCAGGTAGCCACTGAGGCCCCGCCGCTGCCCCCAATTTTGCCAACTGCGTGTCGTCTCGGCTTGACACTCGAGCGTTTGGGCCTAATATTGGCACTCGCTAGCGGTGAGTGCTAACAGCCCGGGTGTCTCCCGGCGCCTGAGCACCCTGACCACACCCCCATCCTCTGAGGAAATATCCAGATGAATATTCGTCCCTTGCATGATCGCGTCGTCGTCCGTCGCATGGAAGAGGAGCGTACCACCGCCGGTGGCATCGTCATCCCCGACTCTGCCACCGAGAAGCCGATCCAAGGCGAGGTGATCGCGGCCGGCCGCGGCAAGATCCTGGAAAACGGCGATGTCCGTCCGCTCGACGTCAAGGTCGGCGACCGCATCCTGTTCGGCAAGTATTCCGGCACCGAAGTCAAGCTCGACGGCAAGGACTTCCTGGTGATGCGCGAAGACGACATCATGGGCGTCGTCGAGGCCTAAGCGCCGCCTGACCGTCACGCGACGGTCCCCCCAGTGGCCCCTCAGGGTGTGACGCCCCGCGGCGACCCCTGACCACAGATTCCATAGAGAAAGATTCCCATGAGTGCAAAAGACGTTAAGTTCGGTGGCGATGCCCGTGCCCGTATGATGGAAGGCGTGAACATCCTGGCCAACGCGGTCAAGGTGACGCTGGGCCCCAAGGGCCGCAACGTGGTCCTGGAGAAGTCCTACGGCGCCCCGACCGTGACCAAGGACGGCGTGTCCGTGGCCAAGGAAATCGAGCTGAAGGACAAGTTCGAGAACATGGGCGCCCAGATGGTGAAGGAAGTCGCCTCCCAGACGTCCGATGTGGCCGGTGACGGCACCACCACCGCGACCGTCCTGGCCCAGGCCATGGTCCGCGAGGGCCTGAAGGCCGTCGCCGCCGGCATGAACCCGATGGATCTCAAGCGCGGCATCGACCAGGCCGTGATCGCCGCCACCGCGGAACTCAAGGCCCTGTCGCGTCCCTGCACCGAGAACAAGGAGATCGCCCAGGTCGGCACCATCTCCGCCAACTCGGACACCTCCATCGGCGAGATCATCGCCGAGGCGATGGGCAAGGTCGGCAAGGAAGGCGTCATCACCGTCGAGGAAGGCACCTCCCTGCACAACGAGCTGGACGTGGTGGAGGGCATGCAGTTCGACCGCGGCTACCTCTCCCCCTACTTCATCAACAACCAGCAGGGCCAGAGTGCCGATCTGGAGGCGCCCTACGTCCTGCTGCACGACAAGAAGATCTCCAACATCCGCGAGCTGTTGCCGGTGCTGGAAGCGGTGGCCAAGTCCGGCAAGCCGCTCTTGATCGTTGCCGAAGACGTGGAAGGCGAGGCCCTGGCCACGTTGGTGGTCAACACCATCCGCGGCATCATCAAGGTCGTTGCGGTCAAAGCCCCGGGCTTTGGTGACCGTCGCAAGGCCATGCTGCAGGACATCGCCGTCCTGACCGGCGCCACCGTCATCGCCGAAGAGGTTGGCCTGTCGTTGGAGAAGGCCACGCTGGCCGAGCTGGGCACCGCCAAGCGCATCCAGGTCGGCAAGGAAAACACCACCATCATTGATGGCGCCGGCTCCGAGTCCGACATCAAGGCGCGTTGCGAGCAGATCCGCAGCCAGGTCGAAGAGACCAGCTCCGACTATGACAAGGAAAAGCTCCAGGAGCGTCTGGCCAAGCTGGCCGGCGGCGTGGCCGTCATCAAGGTCGGTGCCGCCACCGAAATGGAGATGAAGGAAAAGAAGGCGCGCGTCGAAGACGCCCTGCACGCCACCCGTGCCGCGGTTGAGGAAGGCATCGTCCCCGGCGGCGGCGTCGCCCTGGTGCGTGCCCTCAATGCCATCCGCAGCATCAAGGGTGCCAACCACGACCAGGACGTCGGCATCGCCATCGCCTGCCGTTCCATGGAAGAGCCGCTGCGTCAGATCGTCGCCAACGCCGGTGACGAGCCGTCCGTGGTCCTGCAGAAGGTCGCCGAGGGCACCGGCAACTACGGCTACAACGCCGCCAACGGCGAGTATGGCGACATGGTCGCCATGGGCATCCTGGACCCCACCAAGGTGACCCGTTACGCCCTGCAGAACGCCGCCTCCGTGGCGGGCCTCATGATCACCACCGAGGCCATGGTGGCCGACGAGCCCAAGAGCGACGGCCCGGCCATGCCTGGCGGTGGCGACATGGGCGGGATGGGTGGCATGGGCGGCATGGGCATGTAATACCGGCTGCTGCCAGCAGGCCCTGGTGCCTGCTGAATGCTTCCAGAACCCCGCAAGGTGCAAGCCGGCGGGGTTTTTTCATAGGCAAAATTCTCAGAGCGACAGCT
>CAILVI010000194.1 GCA_903837595.1 uncultured Thiodictyon sp. | reverse complement strand
GAACCGCTCGGCCGCGCCAAAATCTTTGACATTCGTGGTCACCAGCGCCGCGGCGCGACCGTTCAGCGCGGTCTCCAACACCATATCGTCGGCAGGATCGCGAGCCTGGGGGCGCCACAAGAAATACAGATGAACAGGTTCCACGAGCAGGCACAAGGCATCCAGAAAGGCATCGGTCAGTGCCTCGCTACGCCCCGCTGCCTGCATCTGCGCGGGCCGTTTGAGCACCGCCTCATACTCCAGCAGCAGCGGAACCGAGGCCAGCGCGATATAGCGCCGGTCGCGCAAGGCTTGCAGCAGCGCAAAGGAGGCGCCGTTGCGGCTGCGGGAAGCGGCAACCAGCACATTGGTATCCAGAACGACACGCGTCAGAGTCATATCGCTGATCATATCGCGAAGAGCCAAGGAGTCAACCATGACCTGCACCGAATCCAGTCCGCCAGTAGCCCCAAAACGACACCGCCCGCGCATCCTTGCGGATGCGCGGGCGGATCAGTGGAAGCGCAGGGGCATCCCGCCCCCGCTTAAGTCACCGGGGCGGGACGCCCCGGCTCCTTTTTACGCCTTCAGCGCCGCATGGGCCGCCGCCAGTCGGGCGACCGGCACGCGCGGTCCGGAGCAGGACACATAGTCCAGCCCGATCTTGTCGCAGAAGGCGATGGCCGCCGGGTGGCCGCCGTGCTCGCCGCAGATGCCGACCAGGAGATCCGGCTTGACCGAACGGCCCCACTTGACGGCCAGGTCCATCAGCTTGCCGACGCCCTTCTCGTCCAGGACCTCGAAGGGGTTGTCCTGCAGGACACCGGACTCGGTGTAGAGCGGCAGGAACTTGTTCTCGGCATCTTCGCGGGAGAAGGAGAAGGCGGCCTGGGTCAGGTCGTTGGTGCCGAAGGAGAAGAACTCGGACTCCTCGGCCAGGGTCTCGGCGCGCATGCAGGCCCGGACGACCTCGATCATGGTCCCGAAGTGGAAGATCACCGGCTTGCCGGTGCGGGCCTTGATCTCCTCATGGATGGTATCGACCCAACCCTTGACGATCCGCAGTTCCTGGGCCGTGCAGACCTGGGGCACCTTGATCTTGGGGTGGACCTCGATCCCGGCGGCCTGGCACTCGGCGGCGGCTTCCAGGATCGCCCGGATTTGCATCTGGTAGATCTCGGGGAAGCTGATGCCTAAGCGCACGCCGCGATGGCCGAGCATGGGGTTGGTCTCGAACAGTGAGCGCACCTTGCGCAGCATCCGCTCCTTCTTGACGATGACCTCTTCCACCAGCATCGGGTCGAGCTGCCGGCGCAGGCCGTCGACGTCGGCGCGGACCTTGTCCGGGGCCTGCATCAGGGTCATGGCGGCACCCAGGGCGGTCAGGCCATGGGCGTTCTTGGCCAGTTGCAGCAGCTCGCCGATTTCGCGTACCAGCACGTTTTCGTTGGGCAGGAACTCGTGGATCGGCGGGTCCAGCAGGCGGATGACCACCGGGTAGGGGGACATGACCTCGAACAGGGCCTTGAAGTCCTTCTGCTGCAGGGGCAGCAGACGGTCAAGCGCTTCCTGACGCTCTTCCTGGGTGTCGGCCACGATCATGTCGATGACGATCGGCAGGCGCGCCGGGTCATTGAACATGCGCTCGGTGCGGGCCAGCCCAATGCCGACGGCACCGTACTTG
>CAILVI010000193.1 GCA_903837595.1 uncultured Thiodictyon sp. | reverse complement strand
CGGCGAACGCCACTAACGCGGTCGTTTCGGTTTCACCCGTAGGGTGAAGGATAAGATCGTTCATACGCACCTCCTTGCCCTAATATTTCATCAGGTTAGGTCAACAAGGGCAAGGTCCAACTGCTCTTTCTAGGATGATCGGCTGATGGCGTTCTGGTAGCCCCGGTAGAGGGCACGCGCGATCCCCAGTGCCTTCTCGAACGACTCACGCGCGCCGGTGAGATTCCCCTGGGCCTGGCGCACCAGGCCGATCTTCGCGTGGCTGACCGCGAGGTCGCGTTGCCACCCGGCATTGGCCGGGTCTTGCCGGGCCAGCCGCTCAGTGATCGCCACACCCACCTCATAGGCCGTCAGTGCCCCGGCCAGGTCACCCTGGGCCAGACGCACGTCGCCGCTATTGTAGATTGCAGCCGCTCGCTTGCGCTCACTGTCAACGGACACCCGATCGGTCGGCAGCTTCTCGAAATACTCCGCCGCCTTGCGCGACACCCCGTCGAGGAGCGCCAGCCGGCCGATGGGCTGGAGCTTGTCGCGCAGGTCGAACAGCATGTAGTTGATCAGGTCCTCCGCCTGTCCCCGCGCGAGGGTCGCTACCTGACTCGCGCGCTGCGCGCGAACACGCTGCACCCAAGCATACCCGGCCAGACTCAAAGCACCCACCAATCCCAAGCTCAGCCCGCCGATCAGCCGCCGCTGCCTGCGCCGCCGCGCCCGCTCCGCCTGTTCACGCTCGGCGCGACTGGCCTCGATACAGGTCCGCTCCGGGGGGCTCAGCACCTCGCCCTGTCGGTGGAGCCAGTCATCCGCCTCCACCAGCCGGGCGCCGCGCAGCAAGGCGCCGGGGTCCTCGCCGTGGTGGTGCCAGTCGGTCAGTTCCTGTCGCAGACGGTTCTGCCACAGCCGGAACTGGCGGTTCTCGTCGATCCATTGCCGCAAGGGCGGCCAGTGGCGCAGCAGCGCCTCGTGGATCAGCTCGACGGTCTCCTGCCCCTGGGCGTCGCGGCCGGTGACGACCAGCCGGGCATTGGCCAGTCGCGACACCTCGTCCCAGTTCTCCGCGCCGACCTGTGCCGCGGTGGCAATCTGCCGGGTGTCCTCCTCGCCTTCGCCCGGACGCACCAGTTGCACAAAGATGCGGCGCAAGATGTCACGGCCGGCGTCGCTGCTGACCTTGAGAACGTCGTCGGCCTTGCGACTGAGGGCCTCGGCCACCCCGCCGATGGCGTGATAGCCGCGGAAGGTCAGCAGTCGCCGGTCACTGCGTTGCCACAACTCGTCCAGGGCGGTTTGCAGCAGGGTCAGGTGGCCGGGTTCGTCGCCCAGGTCGGCGAGGATACGGTCCGCCAAGCCGTCTTCCAGCCGCACGCCGCTGTACTCGGCGGGGCGGACGATGGCGTCGCGCAAGGCGTCACGGCCCATCGTGCCCAGGTTGTAGGTCGGCCAGCGATCCAGCAGCTGCTTCAAGGCGTCGATGTCCAGGCAGCGGCCAAAGAAGTCCGCGCGTAGCACGATGAGCAGGCTCACGGCACCGGCCTCGCCGCCCCGCACGGCGTAGAGCAGCAACTCCACCGCGCGGCGCTGGCGGTCCCGGTCCGCGCAGAGGGTGAAGAGCTCTTCGAACTGATCGACCGCCAACAGGACGCGGCGCTTGGGTTGCTTGGTGATGAGCCCTTGCAGGAGGTGATCGAGCCGATAATCCGGCTCGGCCAGCAGCCGGGCCAGGCGCTCGCGTTGCGCGGCCTGTTCGGCGGGGTCCGGATAGAGCTGCGGGACCAGCGCCGCGGCCAGGGTGTCGAACAGGTCATTGCCCGGCTTGATGCTCAGGGTCAGCCAGTCTGCCACGAGCAGGCGCGGCAGGATGCCGGCGGCCAGCAGGGACGATTTGCCGCTGCCGCTGTTGCCGAGCAGCATGAAGAAGGGTTGCGTTTGCAGCCGTTTCAGCACGGCATCGCTGTCAGCCTCCCGGCCAAAAAACAGGTGCCGTTGCCCGGCGTCGAAGGCCAGTAGGCCCAGGTAAGGACTCTCGCCCGGTTGGGGCAGGCGGTCCACCACGGCCGCATCCGGCGTGGGCGGCAACTGTTCGAGGCTGATAATGCCGAAGGCCGTGACGAGCAGATCGACACAATGCAGCAGGAATTGGGCATCGGCGGGGCTGACTTGGGCGGCCGGGTCGGTAAGCCGATCCAGGCTGTCGACATGGATCAGTTCTTTGTTGCGAAAGCGCGTGACGGCATTGAGGTCGATGAGCCGCAAACCGGTGAGCGGCTTGCCGGTGACGGCGGACCAGCGGTCGAAAAAGTCGCTGTCGCGGATCCCCCCCACCAGTTGGCCGAGCGTGAGATCGGCCAGCCCCTTCGCCCGGCTGCCCTTGGCGGCGTTGGCGATGGCCTGTTCGACCCCGAGCCGTTGCTCCCGCGGTAACTCGCCCAGATGGCGGCGCAGCAATTCACGCAGGGCCAGCTCAATGATCAGGGCGGCGTCCCGTGCGGCCAGGGTGGCGCCGAAACCGCCTCGCTGGGCGAGATCGCGCGCGAAGGCGATGCGGGATTCGAGGGGCGTTTGCTCGGACATGGGGAAGCCTCCTAGCGCTGTTGCCTATCAGGTCATTTGATCGCGGGCGTCGGCGGCCCCGGGGCATCAGGCGGCGCCAGCAGCTCGGGCAGGCGGGTCACTGCGTTGAGCCACAGGTGTTGCGTGAGGCGCATCGCGGCGATCAGGACGGAGGCCAGGCCCAGGTAGACGCCAAGCTTGAGCAGGGAAGCGCCCGGGTCCCCCCATTGCAGCGCGGCCGCGGCGGTGTTGAGCAAGGACCCCATCTGGGTGGTGATCCCACCGCTGATGACGAAGGGTGGCCCGTAGACCGAGAGGACTTGCAGCAGGCCTTGGGTGCGCAGGGTGCTGGTGGTCCGGATGGCGTCCTCCATCTGGGTCAGCCGGCGTTGCAGGTCATCGGCGGCCTGGTCGATGCCCGGCCAGGCATTCAGCCGGGTACGGAACCGCCGCACCTCGGGGCAAGGGCTGGCCGGGGCGTTTTCATCGCGGGCGCAGGCCAGGCGGCTGCGTTGCGCGGCCAGATCGGCCAGGATACCGACGGACTGCCAGGTGCAGCGCCTCGTCTCCCGCCGGGGCTGGGCCTGCCGACATGCGGCGAGGTAGCCGTCGACCCGCTGCAGGGTGCCCAGCCACTGAACGCCGGGCCGGATCTCCTCGCGCAGTGCCGCCAAGGGCAGGGGCTCGCCCCGCCAGTCGTCGAACAACAAGACCCCGTCCTCGTGCAACACGATGAACCCGCCGGCCAGGGGTACCAGCACCAGGTCCGACTCCGCCGGGAGATCGGCCAGGGCCAGTGGTCCCTGGGCCTGGCGGCGGGCGATGAGCGCCGCCAATGCCCGCAGGGTGGTCGGGGCGGAAAACAGTGCCTTGGGGGCAGGTGGCGTCCGGCAGCCAACGCCCGGCGGCCAGGTGCTTGGTCATGGTGCCACCGGGTGCCTGGAGTGCCTCGCGCCGGCACTCGGTGGCTGGACAGTCCCGCTGCCCAAGCAGGTCGTGCACCCGCAGGCCGCTCAGGGGGCTTTGGCAGCGCCAGGCCGCCTCCAGGACCTCCGGCCAGTCGAGACGCGAACCGGCCGGCCAGTCCGGCAGGGCCTTGGGGGCGCCGAGCAGGGTGTAGCGACCGCCGTCGTCCCACCAGGGTTGGTTGTAGCCGGCGCCGGCCGGATAGCTCGCGATCCCTCGGGGGCTGTCACAGGGGCGCCGGCCCTGCCAGCGGGCGGTCTCCAGCCGTTCCAGTTCAACCCATAGGAGTTGCAGGCCGATCCCGGTCCATGGATTGACCGAGACCGTCAGATCCCCGCCAGTGCCGCGTTCGCCGGGGCGGTAGAGGCCCATCAGGGCGAACCCCTGCCGCAGATGGGTGTGCTCGCGGTCGGTGCGCACAAAGATCTTGCGGGCGCCGCTCGGCCAGGTCTCGACCGCGAAATAGGCGTCGACCAACAGGCGGCGGGTGCCGCCGGTACCGGCAAGCGGGACCCAGAGTTGCAGACAGGTCGCCTGCCCCAGTGATTGCAGATACTCCTGCCGCTCGACCTCCAGGAAGGCCCGGGCGCGCACGTAATCGGGCTGGCCCCAGAGCCTTGGAACGGTGTCGGAATGCACCCCGTGGCGCAGCAGGTAGAGCGTGAACCGCAGTGCCTCGCGCCAGCCCCGGCTGACATCCGGCGGCTGCCGGGCGCTGTCGTGCGCCGGTGCTGCCGCGACCGGGGATTGGCTGTGCCCCAGGGTCGAGAGCAAGGCCGCCCAGGACGTGGCCGGGTCTGCGACCATGCCGGTGCCCTCCCATTGGCGCACGGCCAGCACCCAGCTGCGGCCCTGACCGGTGCGCAGTTCCTCCAGGTCCACGCCGCTCGCGCGGGCCAACCAGCACAGCAGGGCGAAACAGGAATCCGGTCCGGTGTCTTCCGCGATCAGGGTGAAGCGGCGCAGGAGTTCGCCCGGCCCAGCGTCATCGGCCGTGAGTCGCTCCCAGTGCCGACGCAGTGGCTCAGGCGGGTTCAAGACCAGATCGGTCACCGTGGCATAGCGGCAGGCGGCGCCAAAGCGGTCGGCGATCCCCTTGTTGTTCAGACAGACCCCGCGATGCTCGACCGGACGCCCATCCTGCTGCCAGTGGCCCAGACCGATCAGCACCTGGTCGGGCGCGGTGGCATCCCGGCAGCAGGGGTCGTAGAGGGCGTGCGGGATCGGCCGCGGGGGCGGGGCTCCCGGATCGCAGGGGAGTTCGGGGGCCTCGTCCAGCGTCTGGTCGAGTGCGATGAGGAACGCGTTGAAGGTCATGCGCGGCACGCCTTAATCGGCCCTTGCCCTGTCTATTTCTTCGGCTCATGCGGATTCGCAAATGGTAGCGGGATCGACGCGACTGTGTCGTATTGAACGCTGACCACGGGCTCAGGTCCCACCCCAGCGTCGCAGTACCACCCACACCTTGGCACCGAGGGTCACTGCGGCGAGCACCAGTGCGCCGGTCAGGATGCCCACCAAGGCATCCAGCAAGAGCGGCATCAGAAACTCCAGCACACCACCGATGATCGCCACGCTCCCGGCCGCATGGGTGATCCATTCGCTCAGATGGTGAACGGCGGGGACGCCGTGCCGGATGATGCCGCCGCCGACCAGAAACATCGCCGCGGTGCCGACGACTGACAGGGTCTGCATCAGTCGGGGGGCAGCGGACACCAGGAGCCGACCAAGGCCGCGCGTAGCCTGCGCCCAGGCGCCCTCCCCGGTCAGCCGGCTGAGGTACAGCCCGGCATCGTCCAACTTCACAATCCCCGCCACCAGGCCATAAACGCCGACGGTCATGATGAGCGCAATCGCCACCAGCACCGCGACCTGCTCGGCAAAGGGCGCGGCGGCCACCGTCGCCAGGGCGATGACGATGATCTCGGCGGAGAGGATGAAGTCAGTGCGCACCGCACCCTTGATCTTGTCGCGCTCCACGGCCACCAGATCGGCATCCGCGTCTTGCAGTGCCCGGGCCAACTCCGCCTGGTGTGCCGCGTCTTCCCCCGCGGCGCGCAACCACCGGTGGGCCAGCTTCTCGAACGCCTCGAAGCTCAGATAGGCCCCACCCACCATCAGCAGCGGCACGATGGCCCAGGGTGCCACCGCGCTGATCCCGAGCGCCCCCGGCACCAGGATCGCCTTGTTGACCAGGGACCCCTTGGCCACCGCCCACACCACTGGCAGTTCCCGTTCCGCCCGCACCCCAGCCACCTGCTGGGCATTCAGCGCCAGGTCGTCCCCCAAGGCGCCGACGGTGTTCTTGGCCGCCACCTTGGTCATGACCGAGATGTCGTCGAGGACACTGGCGATGTCGTCGATCAGGGCGAGGAGGCTGCTGCCGGCCATGGGTATGATCTCAGGGTCAATTGGGGTGGCTGACAATGATAAGGTGCTGGCGCACGGCCTGCCCGCGCGATCTGAACCGGCCCGATCTGAACCGGTAAGCGCGGCTGGCGGCCGCGCCCATCTGCCGACGTCACACGGTAACGCACCGCCGCCCCCTTAGGCCCTATACTGCCGCGTTTTTCCCGTTTCCCCCCGAGAGGCTCTACCCCCATGCGCTTTCGTTTCCCCGTGGTCATCGTCGACGAGGACTTCCGCTCAGAGAACGCCAGCGGCACCGGGGTGCGCGTGTTGGCCAAGGCGATCGAGGAGGAGGGCATCGAGGCCCTGGGGGTCACCAGCTTCAGTGACGTGGCCTCCTTCGCCCAGCAGCAGTCCCGCGCCTCGGCCTTCATCCTGTCCATCGACGACGAGCAGTTCTCCTCCCCCGAGGAGGCGGAGACGGCGGTCACCCAGTTGCGCGCCTGCGTGGAGGAGATCCGCTTTCGCAACACCGACATCCCGATCTTTCTCTACGGCGAGACCCGCACCTCCCGGCACATCCCCAACGACGTGTTGCGCGAGTTGCACGGCTTCATCCACATGTTCGAGGACACCCCGGAGTTCGTCGCCCGCTACATCGCCCGCGAGGCGCGCAACTACCTGGACTCGCTCGCCCCGCCCTTCTTCCGGGCACTGATCCACTACGCCTCGGACAGTTCCTACTCATGGCACTGCCCGGGGCACTCCGGCGGTGTGGCCTTCCTCAAGAGCCCGGTGGGCCAGATGTTCCACCAGTTCTTCGGCGAGAACCTGTTGCGCGCCGATGTCTGCAACGCGGTGGAAGAGCTGGGCCAGTTGCTGGACCACACCGGACCGGTGGCGGCGGCGGAGCGCAACGCCGCCCGCATCTTCCACTGCGACCACCTGTTCTTCGTCACCAACGGGACCTCGACCTCCAACAAGATTGTCTGGCACTCCACCGTGGCCCCGGGGGACGTGGTGGTGGTGGACCGCAACTGCCACAAGTCGATCCTGCACGCCATCACCATCACCGGGGCCATCCCGGTCTTCCTGATGCCGACCCGCAACCATTACGGGATCATCGGGCCGATCCCGCGCAGTGAGTTCAGCTGGGAGAACATCGAGCGCAAGATCGCCGCCAACCCCTTCGCCCAGACCGGCGCCCGGCCGCGCATCCTCACCATCACCCAGAGCACGTACGACGGCGTGCTGTACAACGTGGAGACCATCAAGGAAAAGCTGGACGGTCGCATCGACACACTGCATTTCGACGAGGCCTGGCTGCCCCACGCCCCGTTCCACGAGTTCTACCGGGACTATCACGCCATCGGCGAGAACCGCGCCCCCTGCGTGGACTCCATGATCTTCGCCACCCAGTCCACCCACAAGATGCTGGCCGGGCTGTCCCAGGCGTCCCAGATCCTGGTGCAGGAGAGCGACAGCTGCAAACTCGACCGCGACGTGTTCAATGAGGCCTTCCTCATGCACATGTCCACCAGCCCCCAATACGCCATCATCGCCTCCTGCGACGTGGCCGCCGCCATGATGGAGCCCCCGGGCGGACCCGCCCTCGTGGAAGAGTCCATCCTGGAGGCACTCGACTTCCGCCGCGCCATGCGCAAGGTCGACGCGGAGCTGGAAGAATCCTGGTGGTTCAAGGTCTGGGGACCGGACGAGTTGGCGGAGGAAGGCATCGGCGAGCGCGAGGACTGGGTCCTGCGCGCCGGCGAACGCTGGCACGGCTTCGGCGACCTGGCCCCCGGCTTCAATATGCTGGACCCCATCAAGGCCACCGTCATCACCCCCGGGGTAGACGTGGACGGCGACGTGGCCGAATGGGGCATCCCCGCCGCCATCGTCACCCGCTATCTGGTCGAGCACGGGATCATCGTCGAGAAGACCGGGCTGTATTCATTCTTCATCATGTTCACCATCGGCATCACCAAGGGCCGCTGGAACACCATGGTCACCGAGTTACAGCAATTCAAGGACGACTACGACCACAACCGGCCGTTATGGCGCGTGCTGCCCGAATTCGTCGCCAAACAGCCGCGCTATGAGCGCATCGGCCTCAAGGACCTGTGCGACCAGATCCACGCGGTCTACCAGGAACACGACATCCCGCGCCTCACCACCGAGATGTATACCTCCGAGATGGCCCCCGCCATGCGCCCGGCCGACGCCTTTGCGCGCATGGCCCACCGCGAGATCGAGCGCGTGGAGATCGATCACCTGGAAGGCCGCATCACCGCCATCCTGCTCACTCCCTACCCGCCCGGCATCCCGCTGCTCATCCCCGGCGAGCGGTTCAATGAGACAATCGTGCGGTATCTCAAGTTTGCCCGCGCGTTTAATGACAAGTTCCCGGGGTTCGAGACCGACATCCATGGCTTGGTCAAGGAGGGGGTCAATGGGCATGTGCGGTATTATGTGGATTGTGTGAGGTGAGCGTGAGTGAAGCGGGTTGGCCTGTGCTATCCGGCTCGGCCGTCCTGTTTCACCCTCGATTGGAATCTTACGGCAAAGGAAGAGCTGGATGTAGGTAACCGCTCGTCTGGGATGGTGCGGGGCACATCGGATAACCCCGCACCTACCACAGGTACCATCATTGAAATTCATCGAGGTTCAAATGTACTCGGTCATACTATCACCCGACGCCTTCAGGCTCATTATGTCATCGACCCTTGAGGCATACGCGGTGCCGCATGGAAGAAATGATGACCCTAATCACTATAGGCCACTGGAAACCTATGGGGCATTATGGGGTTACTCAGTCACGCGAGATGGTGAAACGATTTTTCATATTACCGCAGCAGACATTGATTCATCTGCACACAGAACACCTAACTGGGTGCGACGCAAGCACGAAGCACTTTGTCTCAAGAGCGGCTTCTACAAACGCTACAATCGCGAACTTGAGTATTTGGGGGATTTCCATAGCCATCCCTACTCCGCAGAAGCGGATGGCGTTCGTATCACAGCGAGAGACGTCGAAAGTCAGCACTGTTATAGATTTAGTGGAACACCGGGTGACGACCAGAGTGATTCGGGTGATTTCGCCGATGTCAAATACTTAAAGGAAGCGAATTTTCCTTATCGCATTGGATTCGTGGCAACTGTGTACAAAATGACTAAAGTGGTCGCCAATCCTAGGGAGGAGTGGCTGGATGGAGTTAGCGCAATCCGTTTCACATACAACGGACCGGATGCAGACGAAACGACAAGATCATTCCGTTGCTGGCTTAAGGCATATATTTTCCCGGACGAGACTAACACGCCCGCGTCTGATAACGTTGTCACGTTGTTATGTCCATCTCTCGGTTTCCTGCCTTGCGAATAGAATACCGTAGGGTGTAGGGTGATAAGGCGCGCGGCGATTGGAGTCTGGTGCAGGACCGTAGGTTGGGGTGACGAAGGAACCCCAACATCTCCGTACAATCGCGATACCACGTTGGGGTTCGCAAAGCTAACCCCAACCTACGGCTTGAGCGCTGTAGCTGTAGGTTGGGGTGAGGAACGAACCCCAACTTAAAATGCCGTAACAACTGGTTATGAGACCTGGCACGCATGCGTTACCGTCGCGCATTGTTGGAAGGCGCAACCTATTTCTTTACGGTCAACCTCGCCGATCGATCGAGCCGCCTTCTGGTCGATCGCGTTGCGGATCTTCGCGAAGCCGTCAGGCGCGTACGCTTGGACCACCCGTTTGACATCATCGCCTGGGTGGTGATGCCGGACCATGTCCACGCCGTCTGGCGTCTCCCTGACACGGATGCCGATTACTCGACGCGTTGGGCGCTGATCAAGGCGAACTTTTCGCGTACAATTCCGAAAGCCGAACGGATCGGCGAAAGCCGCCAAGGCAAGGGAGAACGGGGAATTTGGCAACGGCGTTTTTGGGAGCATGTGATTCGGGACGAGACGGACCTCCAGCGACATGTCGATTACACTCATTACAACCCTGTGAAGCATGGCTATGTCCAACGCGCCGTCGATTGGCCATTTTCTTCATTTCAGTGGTACCTGCGCCGGGGTTGGGTCAGCGCCGACTGGGGATGTGCGGGTGACGACAATAGCGATTTTGGCGAACGGCGCTGATGTTGGGGTTCCTTCGTCACCCCAACCTACAACGACAACGACTTTGACCTGGAGTGACCGATGGGAATCTTTACCCGCTTTCTGATCATTGACTGCCCGGAAGACCTTCACTGCGAGCCCGACGGCACGCAGCCTGCATTTGAAATCCATTTCACCGCAGATGGCGAGATCCCTTTTCCCCAGGTGATCCTGCATGCGCACGGCAAACAAATACTGATTAATGGTGATACGATTCGGTCCAGCCAGGAAGGGAGCTATGTCGCCGCAGTGCCGGCCGGGACACTCGAAGGCGAGCGCGTCAGGATCCAGATCGAAGGCTGCCGCCAAGCCGATCCCGCGCATGCCCAAGGCGAAGACTGGATCAAGGAATACAGAGACTTATGTCTGATCCGTCCGCCGCGACCAAGGGCAGACATACCCGCAGCGATGGTGGGCGGCGCTGAGATGAAGCTCTACTTCGGCATCCACAAGCACATGCACCAACCCTATTACAACACCACCGACCGCAACTACTGGGACGGTGAGAAGGACGGCATCTTCGGTTCGCGCGGCGGCAATTACACCGATTTCATTCCCAACGCAGTGCGGCAATACATCGAGGGCGAACTGCCCCATGCCGGGCTGTCGACGAGTTGGAGCGGCTCACTGATCGAACAACTGGACCGCTGCGGGACCGAGGGGCTGTGCGGCGGCCGTTTCGCCGCCTGGAACAGCGCGTTGCGCCAGTTGGCCGGTGCCAAGACCGAGTTGGGCAATCCCCGCATTGCCTTTTCGGCCTTCGGCTTCTTCCACCCGTTGATGCCGCTGATCCCGGCCCAAGACATCGTGCGCCAGATCGCCTGGCACCGCGACCTGATCCAGCGTGAGTTCGGCATTGAAGCCTCTCGCGTCTTGTTTCCGCCGGAGACCGCCTTCCATGTCCGGATGATCCCGGCCCTGGTCGAGGCCGGCGTGACGGCAGTGATCTATGACTCCATCCACCGCTTCCGCGCCTGTCGCGATTACCCCTATGCCGGGATCAATGAAGGCATGTTGCCGCCCAATTCCGCCGAGCAGGCCAATCCGCCGGTGGATGACTGGCTACAATTGACGAATATCTGGGCGGGATCGAAAATCTCACCCCGCCTGCTGCGGCCCGAATATGTGGGCTATGAGGACCCGGACGGCAAGCTCCACACGATCATCGCCGTCCCGGCCGAGCGCTATATCGGCAACGAGGATGCGCGCGGCGGCTTCGGCGCGCTGCAATACCCCGATGTACTGGGTCAGGTCTACGACCGCATCGTCAGCACCGGCAGCTACGATCCCGCACATCCGCCGTTTTTCGTGCTGCATTCGGACGGTGACAATCACGGCGGCGGTGCCGACAGCTACTATGGGCACAACACCGCACGTCTGGTCGAATGGCTACAGCAGGACGGCCGCTTCGAGCTGACGACGGTCGAGGACTATCTGCAACGCTTCCCGCCCGACCCCACCGCGGTAACCCATATCGAGCCAGGCTCCTGGGCCGGTGCCGACAACGGCGACCCGCAATTCATGAAGTGGTTCAGCCGCTACGACCAGCCCTACTCGCCCGACCTGAACTCCTGGGCGGTACTCACCGCCTTCCAGAATGGCGTGCATACGCTTGAATCAAGTGCGCCCGATCATCCGCAACTCCCCGCGGCCATCCGCTTGCTGTTGACCGCCGAAACCAGCTGTTACTGGTATTGGACCGGCCAACAGCTCTGGGACCAGCAGGTGACCAACGCGGCTAACCTGGGGCTGGGCATGCTCAAGCCGGCGCTCGACGCACTGGTCGCAGCGGGCCACGACCGCAACGGACCAACCATCTTTCCGCCGTGGGTGACGCCGGAGAATCCCGGCGGTAAGCGCTGGGGACAGGGCTGCCTGCTCGATGCAGCGCGCCAAGGCGTCGCGCACACCTTCGTCGCCGATATTTCCGGGCTGGCACGGGTCGAACTGGTGCTGCGTACCGACGCCGGCGAACAGCGCCTGGCCATGCGCAACCACGGCCCCTATCCCAGCGAGACCGGGGCCACGGTAACGGCGGATTACTTGACCGCCGACCTGCCGGTGGGTGCCGGGGATGTGCGCTATTTCATCGAAGCGGAAGATCGGCGCGGCAATGTGTCCAGGGGCGCCTTGGAACGCATTTTTCTCGCCTGAGGAGTGACCTACGCATGAAGCCATCCCTTTACCCACCAAGTGCCGCTGCCTCCCGGCTGCCCTGGCTCGCACTGCTGTGCGCCGCGCTGCTCACCGGCTGTGCCACGCTGACCCAACCCTGGGAAGCACCGGAAGTGAGCCTGACCGGGCTGCGGCTCAAAGAGATGACCCTGGCACGCCAGGTCTTTGTGGCAACGCTCGCGGTACACAACCCGAACGACCGTACCCTGCCCATCAAGGCCATGACCTACAAGTTGACACTGGAGGGGCAGGAGTTGGCGGAGGGCGCAAGCACCCTGGACCGGCAGATCCCCGCCTTGGGCGATGCGTCGGTCGATGTCGATGTGATTGGCAGCCTGCTCGGCGTGACCCAGATGCTCCCCGCCCTGGCTACCCGGCAGACCCCCCTGGACTGGACCTTGACGGGGACGGCGACCATCGCCGACGGGCTCCTGACCCTGCCCTATCGCTATTCCGGTCAGGTGGACCCCCAGGAAGTCCTGTCGCGCGCCCGGGCGATAACGGCGCCGGCGGCACGGCGGCGATAACCCGGCAGGTTCGGCTCGCGTGGGCACGCGCTGCGTGCCCACCCTACGCCATCCTTCCCTACCCCGGACCCCGGCCCTAGACTGCCGCCTTTTCCCTCAAGACACCACATCGATGCCCACAGACCCGCCCCAGCACACCCCGGTGATGCAACAGTATCTGCGCTTCAAGGCCGAGCACCCGGGGCTGCTGCTCTTTTTTCGCATGGGCGACTTCTACGAACTGTTTTTCGAGGACGCCGAGCGCGCCGCGGGCCTGCTCGACATCACGCTGACCAAGCGCGGGGCCTCGGCCGGGCAGCCCATCCCGATGGCCGGGGTGCCGTACCACGCGGTCGAGGGCTATCTGGCGAAGCTGGTCCGCAAGGGCGTCTCGGTGGCGATCTGTGAGCAGATCGGTGACCCGGCCAAGTCCAAGGGACCCGTGGAGCGGCGCGTGATGCGGATCGTCACCCCGGGGACCCTGACCGACGAGGCGCTGCTCGATGAGACCCAGGACAACCTGCTGGTGGCCATCGCCGAGGGTGCCGACGGGAATAATGGCTACGGTCTGGCCGCCCTGGAGTTGTCGAGCGGGCGCTTCACGGTCCTGGAACTGGAGACCGCGGAGGCCGTAGGGAGTGAACTGGCGCGGCTGCGCCCTGCCGAGGTCCTGCTGGCCGAGGACAGCCGTCTCCCCGCGCTGCTCGGCCTGGAGCGCGGCCTCACCCGCCGCCCCGCCTGGCACCTGGACGCGGACAGCGGTGAACGGCTGCTGTGCGAACAGTTCGGTACCCGTGACCTCATCGGCTTCGGCTGCGCGGAACTGCGCCTCGCCGTGGGCGCGGCCGGCTGCCTGCTCCAGTATGTCCGCGATACCCAGCGCGCGACACTGCCCCACCTGCGCGGCCTGACCACGGAAAACCGGGACGCGGCCGTCATCCTCGATGCCGCCACCCGCCGCAACCTGGAGCTGACCGAGAGCCTCTCCGGTCACCCGGAGCACACCCTGGCCGGGGTACTGGATCACACCGCCACCGCCATGGGCGGCCGACTCCTGCGCCGCTGGCTGGCCCGGCCGCTGCGCGATCAGGCCGTGGTGCGCGCGCGTCACCAGGCGCTCGCCGCCCTGATCGACACCGCCGCGGGCGCACCACTGCGCAACATCATGACCGGTGTCGGCGACCTGGAGCGCATCCTCGCCCGCGTGGCCCTGGGCACGGCGCGGCCCCGGGATCTCGCGGTCCTGCGCGACTCCTTCGCACTGTGCCCGGAGCTGGGCACGGAGTTGGCCGCCATCGACGACCCGCTGCTCGCGGACCTGCATGAGCAGATCGGCGAGCACCCGGAGCTGGTGAGCCTGCTCACCCGCGCCATCCTTCCCCAACCGCCGGTCCTGATCCGCGACGGCGGGGTCATCGCCCCGGGCTACGATGCCGAGCTGGACCAACTGCGTACACTCTCGACCAACGCCGACCAGTTCCTGCTGGACCTGGAGACACGCGAGCGCGAACGCACCGGGATTGCGACGCTGAAGGTCGGCTACAACCGCGTCCACGGCTATTACATTGAACTCGGCCGCGCGCGCGCCGATCAGGTCCCGCCGGACTTCGTGCGCCGCCAGACCTTGAAGGGCGTGGAGCGCTATATCACGCCCGAACTCAAGCGCTTCGAGGACGAGGTCTTGGGCAGTCGGGAGCGCGCCCTGGCGCGGGAGAAGGCGCTCTATGAGTCACTGCTCGTGACACTGCGCGAGGCCATCGGGGCTATGCAGTTGAGCGCCGCGGCCATCGCCGAACTGGACGTGCTGGTCAATCTGGCGCTGCGGGCGCAGGCCTTGGACTGGGCACGCCCGCAACTCACCGACGAGGCAGCCATCGAGATCACCGACGGCCGCCACCCGGTGGTGGAGCGCGTGCTCGACCGCCCATTCGTGCCCAATGGGCTCACCTTCGACAACCGCCGCCGGATGTTGGTGATCACCGGACCAAACATGGGCGGCAAGTCCACCTACATGCGCCAGTGCGCCCTGATCGTGCTGCTCGCCTATGCCGGGAGCTTCGTCCCGGCCCGCGCCGCCACCTTGGGACCAGTGGACCGCGTGTTTTCGCGCATCGGGGCCGCGGACGACTTGGCCGGCGGGCGCTCCACCTTCATGGTGGAGATGGAGGAGACCGCCAATATCCTGCACAACGCCACCGCGCAGAGCCTGGTCTTGATGGACGAGGTGGGCCGCGGCACCAGCACCTTCGACGGGCTCTCGCTCGCCTGGTCGTGCGCCGTGGAGCTGGCCACCCGCAGCCGCGCCTACACCCTCTTTGCCACCCACTATTTCGAGCTGACCACCTTGCCGGACGAATACCCCGGCATCGCCAATGTCCATCTGGACGCGGTGGAGCACGGCACGAGCATCGTCTTCATGCACGCACTGTTGGAGGGACCGGCCAACCAGAGCTATGGACTGGCAGTCGCCGCCCTGGCCGGCGTCCCGCCCGGAGTCATCAACCGCGCCCGCGGGCGTCTGCGGGAGCTGGAAGACGCCGCCCGCCGTCATGCCGAACAGGGGGCGGTGCAGCTCTCGCTGTTCCCGCCGGAGCCCGGACCGGACCGTGCGCCGCGAACGCAGCCTCCAGCGGAGCACCCTGTCTGCGCCCTGCTGCGCGGGATCGACCCGGATGAGCTGACCCCTAAGGCCGCACTGGACACCTTGTACCGACTCAGGGAGATGATCCTGGAACCAGTGGCCAAGCCCCGCAAACCAAGGGCACGCACGAATCGATCAGCCTAGAACACCGCGGGCGGGTTCGGCGAGACGCTGGCGAGCCGGGCAGCCCCCGCCCCTTTGACCAGGATGCGATCTCCGATTCGGATGCGATCGAACAGCAACCGGGCATCCTCGGTGCGCAACCGGACACAACCGTGCGAATCGGCAACAGCGGGGACTGGGACCCAGCCCTCATGGACAAAATAGGGGCCATGGAACTGCAGCGAGTAAGGCATCGGCGTGTTATCGTCGAACGAGTTGGTGTATTTTCCAGAGCGCTTATCGGCGTCCTTGCTCAGCACGCGATAGTCGCCGGTGGGCGTCGGGTGTTCTTTCGTGCCGGTGGAAACCGGACCGCTCAGGAACACCTGATCATCCTCCACATACTCGAAGCTCTGGGAGCTGATATAGATCGTCAGTGCCCGGTTCTGTCCCGCGGGGAGCTGGTAACGCAGGTCCTTTTTAACCGGCAAGGGTGCGGTATTCTTGACCAGGTCGACCTCGCTGAGAGGCGCTGCGGCGGCTTGCCCCGGCTCGGCCAAGACCTCATCGCGAGTGGGCTCGACGGCGCAGCCGCCACTCAACAGGGCGCCCGCGAGGGCGAACAGTAGGATCGTAAATCTTTGATTATGCATGACTGGCCTTCGCCTGTAGAGGCACACCGCGCCCGCACGGGAGGGCGGCAGGCCGTGAACGCGCACCGTAAGAGCGGCGACGGACACTGAACCCGCCCCGATTAGTTGACTAATATAGATTGTCCCATCCCGCGAGGACTCAAGGCCAGCGCGCGGCGATCAGGGAAATCGGCGCTGAGAATTGAGGATCATGATCGAACCACACGCCCTGACCACCTACTGCGACCAGTTACTGGCCGCCGCTGACTTTACCGACTATGCCCCCAACGGTCTCCAGGTGGAGGGCGAGCGCCCGATCCGGCGTCTCGTCAGCGGTGTCACCGCGAGCCTCGCCCTGATCACGGCCGCGCTGGAACTTCAGGCCGATGCACTGCTGGTCCACCATGGGTGGTTCTGGAAGGGCGAGAATCCGTGTCTGACCGGATTAAAGGGTCGGCGCGCCCGCGCCCTGATCCGCGGCGGCGCGAGCCTGATCGCCTACCACCTGCCACTGGATGCCCACCTGACCCTGGGCAACAACGCCATGTTGGCCGCACACCTCGGGGTCCTGGACGCACAGCCGACCGGCATCGGCAATGGGGTGCTGTGGACCGGACGACTGAGCGAACCGACCCCGCCCGCGCTCTGGGCCGAGGACGTGGGCGCCCGCCTGGGGCGCACCGCGACCCTGGTGACAGGTGCGGACGCTCCCGTGAAGCGCATCGCCTGGTGCACCGGCGGCGGCCAAGGCTATCTGGAGGCCGCCGCGGCCTTGGGGGTCGAGGCGTATCTCAGCGGCGAAATCTCGGAGCAGACCACCCACACCGCCCGGGAGCTCGGCGTCTGTTACCTCGCCGCCGGCCACCACGCCACCGAACGCTACGGGGTGCAGGCCCTGGGGCGTCACCTGGCGGAGCGGTTCGGACTGGACCACCGGTACGTCGAAATCGACAATCCCGCCTGACCCCGCATCCTGAGATCAGGCCAGGCGCGGCGGGCGACCCGGCGAATACCGAGGAGTCAACGCGGTTACTGAGGTTTCCGCCTTGACCTGCGGTGTCCGAATCACGGAGAATGCGCGGTCGGTTTTGCAGCGATTTTGCATATTCTTACACCGTAACTCTTCTTCTCCAAAATACACGCGCGATGTCGGCTTCTGGAGAGTCGGCAGCACCTGTCTCCACCCGGGGGTTAGTCGGAAATGAGCGCACCAGGCGTAAATCAAAGCAGGCGACGGGTTCTCGTCGCCGCGACCACAGCGGTCGGCGCCATTGGCGCTGGCTTCGTGGCCGTCCCATTCATCGCATCCATGAACCCGAGCGCGAAGGCCCGAGCCGCTGGCGCCCCGGTCGAGGCCGACATCAGCAAGCTCGAAGCCGGCGCCCTGCTGCGCGTCAAGTGGCGTGGCAAGCCAGTCTGGATCGTCAAGCGCACGCCGGAGATGCTCGCCGCCCTGCCGACGTTGGACTCCCAACTGACGGACCCGGAATCGCTGGTCCCCCAGCAACCGGATTACTGCAAGAATCCGACGCGCTCCATCAAACCCGAGATCTGGATCGCGATCGGCATTTGCACCCACCTGGGCTGCTCGCCGACCTACCGTCCCGAGGTGGCCCCGGACGACCTGGGCAAGGACTGGAAGGGCGGGTTCTTCTGCCCCTGCCATGGCTCCCGCTACGACTTGGCCGGACGCGTCTACAAAGGCGTGCCCGCACCCATTAACCTATTGATCCCGAACCACCAATATCTCAATGACACCACCATTCTCGTGGGTCAGGATCAAGGAGCTGCCTAAATGAGCGCAGAAGAGACGACCACGACCGGCTTCATGGGCTGGATCGACAAGCGGTTCCCGGCCACCAAGGTCTGGAACGAGCACCTGGCCCAGTACTACGCCCCGAAGAATTTCAATTTTTGGTATTACTTCGGCTCCCTGGCCATCCTGGTCCTGGTCGTGCAGATCCTGACGGGTCTGTTTCTGGCCATGAGCTACAAACCCTCGGCGGCGGAGGCCTTCGCCTCGGTCGAGTACATCATGCGTGACGTGGAATGGGGCTGGCTGATCCGCTACCTGCACTCCACCGGCGCCTCTGCCTTCTTCATCGTCGTCTATCTGCACATGTTCCGGGCGCTACTCTACGGCTCCTACCGTAAGCCGCGGGAGTTGTTGTGGATCGTTGGCGTGGTGATCTATCTGGCGATGATGGCCAGCGCCTTCTTCGGCTACCTGCTGCCGTGGGGACAGATGTCCTACTGGGGCGCCCAGGTCATCGTGAACCTGTTTGCGGCAGTGCCTGGATATGGCCCCGACCTCTCCACCTGGGTGCGCGGTGACTATGTCATCTCCGACGTGACGCTGAACCGCTTCTACGCCTTCCATTTTGTGGTTCCCTTCGTGCTGGCGGCCCTGGTCTTCATCCATGTCGTGGCACTTCACGCAGTAGGGTCCAACAACCCCGATGGCGTTGAGATCAAAGAGGGCCCCAAGGGCAACCGCTGGAGCAAAGATGCGCCGAGCGACGGCATCCCCTTCCACCCCTATTACACCGTCAAGGACATCGTTGGCGTCGCGGGCTTCCTCATCGGCTTCAGTGCCATCCTCTTCTACGCCCCGGCCTTTTTCGGCGTCTTCCTGGAGGCCCCGAACTTCCAGCCGGCCAACCCGATGGTCACCCCGCTGCACATCGCCCCGGTGTGGTACTTCACCCCCTTCTACGCCATCCTGCGCGCCGTGCCGCCGATGTATGACTCCCAGTTCCCGGGCGTGGTGGCGATGTTCGCCTCGATCCTGATCATGTTCTTGCTGCCCTGGCTGGATCGCAGCCCGGTCAAGTCCATCCGTTACAAGGGGCGGGTGTCCAAGATCGCCTTGGGCATCTTCGTGGTGTCGTTCGTCGCGCTGGGCTATCTCGGGATGATGCCCGTCAGCGCGCTGGCGACCTTCCTGTCGCAAGTCTTCACCGTTCTGTATTTCGCGTTCTTCCTGCTGATGCCGATCTACAGCAAGTTGGACAAGGTCAAGCCGGTTCCGGAGAGGGTCACCGCATGAAAAAGCTGTTAGCCACCGCCGCCCTCGCGCTGCTGCCCGTACTCGGGTTCGCCAATACCGGCGGGCCAGCACTGGAAGAGGCGAATATCGACCTGCGCGATCAGGCGTCCCTGCAAAGCGGCGCCCGGTACTTCATGAGCTACTGCTCTGGTTGCCACTCACTCCAGTACATGCGCTACAACCGCATGGCCGCGGACCTGGGGATCAGCGACGCCGACCTGCGCAAGTACTTCCTGGTCGGCGACGCCAAGCCGGGCGACCTGATGACCCGGGCCATGACCGTGGCAGACGCCGAAAAGTGGTTCGGGGTCCCCTCACCCGACCTCACCCTGGTCACCCGCTGGCGCTCCCCGGACTGGGTCTACACCTATCTGAAGAGCTTCTATCTGGACCCGACCCGGCCCTACGGCGTCAACAACCCGCTGTTCCCGAACGTGGCCATGCCCCATATCCTGGGTGACCTCCAAGGGCCGCAGCAGCCGGTCATGTCGCACGGGGCCGGCACGCCGGTGGCCGTGGGCGCCAAGCTGATCAAGCAAGGCCGCCTGACCGCGCCCCAGTACGACGCGATGGTCCGTGACATCACCGCCTTCCTGACCTATGTAGGCGAGCCGATCCAACAGGAGCGCAAGCGCCTCGGCGTCTACGTGCTGATGTTCCTCGGCGTCTTCTTTATCTTCGCCTACTTCCTGAAGAAAGAGTACTGGAAGGACGTCGACTAGCGACCCCTGCCCGCACGGCCCCCGGTTACCGGGGGCCGTCTTCCCGCCCCCCCCCCACGACGACCAGGCAGACGCCCCGAAAAAGCCCCCCCCGGGCAGCGCCCCGACACGGTATACTCCCGGTCCTAAGTACGGCGCGTGCATTCCCCCTCCCCTCGCCCACGTCAGGCTCACCCCTGCCGCCGGCCTGCCGTAAGAGGCAAGCCACCCGCCGACACCACGCTGCGCGACCTGGACCGGTTGGCGCTTGGAGTTCTTCGATCGCTGCCGGACTCAGCCTCGACGCTGAATGAGGGAACGCTGGCGGTGGCCGTGAGCAGACGAGCTGTAATGACCCTATTCTCTGATCCCCTCTGTCCCTATTGCCATCGGGTCCGCATGGTCCTGGCCGAAAAAGGCATCGCCGTGGACGTGGTGGATGTGGACGCCAAGAACCTCCCCGATGAGGTCATGGACGCCAACCCCTATGGCACCGTACCGACCCTGGTCGATCGCGACCTGCGTCTGTATGAGTCGCGCATCATCATGGAGTATCTGGACGAGCGCTTTCCGCACCCGCCGCTGCTGCCGGTCGACCCGGTATCACGCGCCAATGCGCGGCTCTTCATGTACCGTATCACGCACGATTGGTATGAATTGATGGGGCGCGGCTTCAACGGAACCGCAGATGAAAAAACAAAGGCACGCAAGGCGTTGCGTGAGAGCCTGATCACCTCGGCGCCGATCTTTGCCGCCCACCCGTTCTTCATGAGCGACGAGTTCTCACTGGTGGATTGCTGCGTGGCGCCGCTCTTGTGGCGCCTGCCCGCACTCGGCATCGAGTTACCGGAACAGGCCAAGGCGGTACGCAACTACATGACGCGGATCTTCGCCTGGGAGGCCTTTCGCGCCAGCCTGACCGAGGCCGAGCGGGAATTGGTCACGGACCTGTAACTGCCGCCCCGGAGTCGCGGATGAACAACCAAGACGGGTTTATGACCTCTACCAAGCCCTATCTCGTGCGCGCCATTTACGAGTGGATTCTGGACAACCAGATGACTCCGCACGTCCTGGTTGACGTACACTACCCGGGCACACGCGTCCCGATGGAATTTGCCGAAGACGGTCAGATCGTCCTCAACATCGCCCCCAGCGCGGTTCACGGCCTGGTCATGGACAACGACAGGGTGCGCTTCAGCGCGCGCTTCGGTGGCGTGACCCGTAACCTCGAGTTCCCGAGCGAAGCCATCCTCGGCATTTTCAGCCGGGAGAATCATCAGGGTATGGTCTTCCCCCCGACCGAGCAGCCGGCGGTCGACGCCAACACCGCCACGCCCACCCGCGAGACGACGGGCCCCACCCTGCATTCGCAGCTCCCCAAAGACGACGGCACCAGCCCTGGCAAGGGCACGGGCAAACCCAAAGGGCGCGGCGGCCCCACGCTGAAAATCGTCAAGTAGCGAGCGTCGCCTCAGGTATCGTCAAGGCGCTCGGGCAGGCCGAAGCTCAGGTCCTCCAAGCCCATCCCACGCATCACCAGATAGCCGCTGCGCCGCCCCAGACCCTCCTCGCTGAAATCGAAGCGGTAGACCCGGCGCAGCCTGACCCCCTCGCGACCCCATGCCAGACGCAAACGCCGCAAGGCCACGGCTTGGTCGAGGAACTGGAGGTCACGGCGCTCGCAGGCGGCGCGGCAGATGGTGAGCGCACGTTCGCGCACACGCAGGCTGTCCAGCCAAAACCAGCCAATCAGCAAGAGGAAAAAGAGGAGGAACAGATTGTCCATAGGCGGTCTATAGTACCATCGGGTGCCCCGGCAATTTCTGTTGTGCGTGACACGCGCGCGGACCGGGAGCTTGCAGAGTTACCACATTCAGTGTTCAAGCCGCCTGAGGGCACATGGACAGAATTCACCTGAATTTGCGCGATGGCGGTCGACGCCCCCAGGGGCCGAACAGCGTCGAGATACCGCCCGAGTTGCAGCCACTGGCCCAGCGCATCGGCCATACCTACCTGCGCCAACGCCTGGGATTGGAAGAGGACCATGAGGTCTTCTGCTTCGCCCGCCCGGGCGCGCACTTTTTCTATCCGGAGAACTGGTACTCGGTCCACGGATTCATCCGCACGGCATTGCGTCTGGCGGGCATGTATGAGCGCGCCCAACGCAACACCAGGGCCATCCGCGTCACGGCGAACCGATTGATATTGAGTAACCTGCCGCGACCCTTCGAGGGACTGCGCCTGCTGCATCTGAGTGACCTGCACGCGGACATGGACCCGCGCATCACGGCGGCCATCGCCGAACGGTTACGGGGTCTGGAGTACGACCTGTGCGTCCTCACCGGCGACTATCGGGCCCGCACCTATGGCGCCTGCCAGGCTGCCTTGGACGGGATAGCCACCATCCGGATGCAACTCAACGGCCCCCTCTACGCCATCCTCGGCAACCACGACAGCATCCGCCTGGTACCTGGACTGGAGGCCCTGGGGATGCGCGTTCTGTTGAACGAATCGGTGGCGCTGGAGCGCGACGGGGCGTGCCTGCACCTGGCCGGCATCGACGACGCCCACTACTACCAGGTCCACAACCTCCACAAAGCCGCCGCCGACATCCCACCGGACGGCGTGTCGCTGCTGCTCTCCCACACCCCCGAGGTCTACCGCCATGCGGCCCATGCCGGCTTTGCGGCGATGCTCTGCGGCCACACCCACGGCGGCCAGATCTGCCTGCCCGGCGGCTACGCACTCACCTGGGACGCCCGCTGCCCGCGCCGGCTAGCGGCCGGCCCCTGGTCCCACGGCACCATGCACGGCTACACCTCAGTGGGCTGTGGTAGTTCAGTGGTCGCGGCCCGGCTCAACTGCCTGCCCGAGATGACGATCCATGAACTGTGCCGGGGTTGAGCGGGGCCTCTCGTGACCCCGCTCCAGAGACAAGCCAGATTTTCCCGTTCTCTGCGTCTCGGCGCCTCTGCGTGAGACATTATTGACTCACGCAGAGACGTAGACGAGGATTGAGAAAGACGGCCGCTGGCCGGAACGATGACCAAGGCCCGGCTACCAGAGCCCGGGAGGCAGTTCCCAACATTGGCATCAATACACAAGTCCACGGCTTCCGCGACGGGGCTTCGTGCCGAGTCGCAGACCGCCGGAAGCCAGTCACCGACCCTCGCCTCCGCTCGCGTGACACCGCTCCGAGAGATTGGGCAAGTATTCCCGTAGGATGGGTAGAGCGCAGCGAAACCCATCGCTTATGCATCGGTAAGGCGTTGATTTCTGGGTTTCGCTGCGCTCTACCCAGCCTACAGAGGGTG
>CAILVI010000192.1 GCA_903837595.1 uncultured Thiodictyon sp. | reverse complement strand
TGCGGCCCGGCCTCGCCGTAAACCGTGGTGTTGAGAGTGTTTGCGAGGTCTCGCCGCACTGGGGTGCGGCGCTCCCAGTCGGCCTGAAGGTCGACCTAAACGCCGGGGCGGCCGGAACGATGATCAAGGCCGCGCTCCGTTTACGTTCTAGGCAAACGGATGTCCTAGGGCTTGGATGGGCGGGTACACTGATATGAGGCGGTGACACGCCGTCTCAGGCAGGCATCATCCTTGTTTTGTCTCAGGCACTGTGACTTGAAACCGATAAATAATTCAGCCGGCAAATAGCCCCAAGCCTTACATCGCTCGCGGGCGGCCACACGGCCTGGCTCGAAATTGACCGCGGGGTCATCCGGCCAGGCGTATTCATAGGAGAGTTCAACCACTCCCTCAGTGCGGCTGCCGCCGGTCAATTGAGGGGTTCTCGTGGTTTGACAGGCCGTTAGCGCAGCCATGACACATGCGCCTAACACCAGGGTGACTTGCTTCATTTGGCTCCCCATTAAATGACGGATGCGCCGGGCTTACCGCCCGGTGGGGCCTTGATCAGTATCGTTCTGAGCGCTGAATCCTCGCAGGCAACAGGTCGCGGCCGGGGGGCCGCTCCTACGCCGCGGGAGCGGCCCCCTGGCCGCGGCGAAGATACCTGCGCCCGCGGGCCGCCAAGGTAGCAGATTGCGGGCGCAGCCGCTGCCCCAGGCCTGCCGCTTGGTCCGTAGCCAGCCCTCTGGTACTGTTGTGCCCTGCCCTCTCACTGAACCGGAGTCGTCCGCCGATGCCTGTCTTGTTGCGCCTCTCGGCGGTCATCGATACCCTCAACCGCCGCATCGGGCAGGCCACGATTTGGCTGATCCTCGCCTGCGTCCTGCTCTCGGCCCTGACCGCGACGCTGCGCTATCTGCTCGACTGGGGCTCCAACGCCATGATCGAGGCCCAGTGGTTCATGTTCGGGCTGGTGTTCCTGCTGTGCGCCCCCTGGACGCTTCAGGAGAGCGGGCATGTACGGGTCGACATACTCTATACGCGCCTGCCGCCCCGCGGCCGGGTCTGGGTCGACGTCATCGGCAGTCTGCTGTTCCTGCTCCCGGTGTGTCTACTGATCGTCTGGGACAGTTGGGGCTGGTTCCTGCTCTCCTTTCACCAGCAGGAGTCATCATTCAATCCCGGCGGCCTGTGGTGGTGGCCGATGAAGCTGACCATTCCGGTCGCCTTTACCCTGCTCGCGGCGCAGGGGGTATCAGAGGCGATCAAGGGCGCGGCCATGTTGATGGATCTCAAGTCCCTGCCCGCCGCGCCGGTGGGACACTGAGATGGAGGCCTGGCTCGCTGTCAACCTGGCACCGGTGATGTTCGGTGCGCTCGTGCTGTTTCTGCTGATGGGCTACCCGGTCGCCTTCTCGCTCGCCGCGGTGGGGATGCTGTTCGGCTGGATCGGGATCGAACTGGGGCTCCTCACCCCGGCCCTGCTGCAGGCCCTGCCGGACCGGGTGTTCGGCATCATGCGCAATGAGATCCTGTTGGCGGTGCCCTTCTTCACCTTCATGGGTCTGGTGCTGGAGCGCAGCGGCATGGCCGAGGAGCTATTGGAGACGATTGGCCAGCTCTTCGGGCGGGTGCGCGGGGGCCTTGCCTATGCGGTGATTTTCGTCGGCGCACTGCTGGCCGCCACCACCGGGGTGGTGGCGGCCTCGGTCATCGCGATGGGGCTCATCTCGCTCCCCATCATGCTGCGTTACGGCTATGACCGCCCCCTGGCGGCGGGGGTGATCGCGGCCAGCGGCACCCTGGCCCAGATCATTCCGCCCTCCATCGTCTTGATTGTCATGGCGGATGTGCTCGGCCGCTCGGTGGGCGAGTTGTACAAGGGTGCACTGATTCCCGGGCTACTGCTCACCGCAGGTTATGCACTCTATGTCTTCGGTAACTCGGTGCTGCGCCCGCACGCACTCCCCGCCCTGCCGCCGGAGGCGCGAACCCTGCGCGGGCGCGCGCTGGCGCTGCGGGCGCTACTGACCCTGGTCCCGCCATTGGCGCTCATCTTTCTGGTACTCGGGACCATCTTCATCGGCTGGGCGACGCCGACCGAGGGTGGGGCCATGGGCGCGGTGGGCGCGCTGCTGCTCGCACTCATCAAGGGCCGGCTGACGCGCGACATGCTGATGCAGGCCATGACCACCACGGCTAAGATCACCAGCTTCGTGGTCTTCATCCTGATCGGCTCCAGCGTATTCAGCCTGACCTTCCGCGGCGTGAATGGGGACCTGTGGGTGGAACACCTGTTGACCGCCCTGCCCGGCGGGCACCTGGGTTTCCTGATCTTTGTGAACGCCATGGTGTTCCTGCTGGCCTTCTTTCTCGACTTCTTCGAAATCGCGTTCATCATCCTGCCGCTGCTGGTCCCGGTGGCGGATAAGCTCGGCATCGATCTGGTGTGGTTCGGCGTGCTGATCGGGGTCAATCTGCAGACCAGCTTCATGCACCCGCCATTCGGCTTCGCCTTGTTTTATCTGCGCTCGGTGGCCCCGCCGGTGGTGCGCACCTCCGAGATCTATTGGGGGGCGGTCCCGTTCGTGGCCATTCAGCTCCTCATGGTGGCCCTGATCGTTGTTTTCCCTCAAGTCGTCAATTGGGGCCGCGATGCACCCGCCGCGCACGGTACCCCGACGCAGGTTATTATTCCAGATCAGGGAGGCGGTGCCAGCCTACTCGATAGTCAGGATTATGACGGGCTCCTAGCGCCCCCGCCGAAGGATGGGGGGCAATGAGGCTGCACACTTGTGATACCGCTGCGCGGTGTCACGCAGCGTCCAGCACTCAGCGACCGGTCATTTGCTCCAGCTTTTCTGGATATCGGGCACCGAGCACCGTGATTTGTGCGGCAGCGCTGTCGATCTCACTGAGATCCGCGGCAGTGAGCTCGACTGCAACAGCGGCGTTGTTCTCTTCCAAGCGATGCAGCTTCGTGGTACCTGGGATGGGAACGATCCACGGCTTCTGCGCCAACAGCCACGCCAGTGCGATCTGAGCGGGTGTCGCGTGCTTGCGTTGGCCGATCTTGCCGAGCAACTCAACCAACGCCTGATTCGCTCTCAGTGCCTCCGGCGTGAAGCGCGGAAGGGTGCTGCGAAAGTCGGAACTGTCGAAGGTCGTATGCTCGTCCATCTTACCCGTGAGAAAGCCCTTCCCCAACGGGCTATAAGGAACGAACCCGATCCCCAGCTCCTCGAGGGTGGGTATCACGTCGTTCTCAGGGGTTCTCGTCCATAGCGAGTATTCGCTCTGGAGCGCGGTGAGCGGCTGGACTGCGTGCGCGCGATGGATCGTTTTCACTCCTGCCTCGGACAAACCGAAATGCTTGACCTTGCCTTGCGCAATCAGCTCCTTCACCGTCCCCGCCACGTCTTCGATCGGCACGTTCGAATCAACACGATGCTGATAGAGCAGGTCGATGGTCTGGATCTTGAGTCGCCGCAGTGAGCCCTCGACGGCCTCCTTGATGTGCTCCGGCCGACTGTTGAGGCCCGGCGCCCCCTTCATCCCGCGGGGATCGAAATTCGGATTGAGATCAAAACCGAATTTCGTGGCGATCACCAAGTGCTGACGAAACGGCGCCAGGGCTTCACCGACGAGTTCTTCGTTGGTGAACGGGCCGTAAACCTCGGCGGTATCGAAGAAGGTGATCCCCTGTTCCACGGCTGCCCGCAGCAGCGCGGTCATCTCCTGCCGGTCCTTGGGCGGACCATATGAAAAGCTCATGCCCATGCAGCCCAACCCGATCGCCGAAACCTCGAGACGACTGTTTCCAAGTAGACGCTTCTGCATTTCTTGCGCTCCGATCGATGGGTTAAATTGCGGAATTGAATTGGGGGCTACTTCTTCCGCCGCATCGCCGCCAAAAAGTTGGTCATGGACGCCTCCGCCACCCCCCACCAGGCATCCGAGGTCTCCTGGAAGGCACGCATGGAATCATAGAGTGCCTTGAAGCTGGGGTTCTTGGCAGACTCTTGCGCATAGATGGCGAGCGCGGTCTCGTAGGCCTTGAGCAGTACATCGTCCGGGAAGCGTTTGAGTACGGTACCGTTCTGCACCAGCCGCTGCATCGCCGGCGGGTTCTTGGCGTCATAGCCGGCTAGCATCAGCAGGTGGGTCTCCGCGGCGGCCGTCTGGAAGGCCGCCTGATAGGCGGGCGGCAGGGCGGTCCACTGATCCTTGTTCACATAAAAGACCAGCTGCGCCCCCGGCTCCCACCAGCCGGGGTAGTAATAATATTTCGCCACGCGGTAGAAGCCAAGCTTCTCGTCGTCGCAGGGGGAGGTCCATTCCGCCGCGTCGATGGCCCCGCGCTCCAGGGCGGGATAGACCTCGGTCCCGGACAGTGATTGGGGCACCGCCCCCATGCGCGAGAAGATCTCGGCACCGAATCCGGGAATACGGATCTTCAGTCCCGCCAGATCAGCGACCGACTTGATCTCCTTGCGATACCAGCCGCCCATCTGGGCACCGGTACTGCCGCCCGGGAAGTTGACGATGTTATATTCGGCGAACAGCGTGCGCAGTCGCTCCATACCGCCACCATAATAGGTCCAGGCGGTGAGTTGACGGGCGTTCAGCCCGAAGGGCAGCGTCGTCTCGATCGCCAGTGCCTTGTTCTTGCCATAGTAGTAATAGGAGGCGGTCTGACCGCATTCGACGGTATTCTGCTGCACCGCATCGAGCACACCGGTCGCGGGGACCAATTCGCCCCCCGCGAAGACCCGGATCTCAAAGCGGCCTTCGGTCAGTTCGGACACCCGCCGGGTCAGGTTCTCGGCGCCGCTGTAGATGGTATCCAGGCTCTTGGGGAAGCTCGAGGCCAGGCGCCACTTGATGGTCGGGGTCGCGGCCCGCGCCGGGAGGGCCAGGCCGGCCGACGCCGCGCCGACCCCGGCAGTCTTCAGGAAATCACGCCGTTGCATGCTGTGTCCTCGTTCGGATGGGTGTTGAGCAGGGCCGCCAGCGGCGCGCTCACTCAGATGGCGTAACGCAAGATGGCGGCCAGTGGCTGACCACCGGGCAGATCCGCCTGCGGCACGCTCAGGACCTGGCCGCCCGAGGACAGCACCCGGCGCGCGATCTCGTCGATCACGCCGTCGGTACCGGCACCGGGGTCGTCTGCAAAGGTCACCGCACCATCGGTCTCGCCCACCGTGCCATGAAGTGGCTGGTCCCTATCGACCAGCAGGCTCTGAACCGCACCGCAGGTCGCCGCCCGCGCCGCCTGGGCGATGTCAGTCGTCGCCCGGCCCTCGGTAGCGCGCTGCGTGTAGAGCGCGGTCCACTTGGCAAGCTGCTCGCGGTAGAGGCCGCCCAGCACCCGGCGCGCGGCCGCGGCCAGTTCCTCCGCGGTCCGCCGCTCAGGGGTGTCCGGGACACCCTGGGCGACCAGGTGTGGATAGGTATTGACCGATCGGTAGATCGCACCCAGGGCCGCACCCGAGGCCAACACCAGCGGGATGTCGCTGCCGGCCAGCAACCCGCGCAGGGCGCTGTCCACCGTGCGCGCGTATTGCCGCAGTCGCACCTTGTCGCCCTCGGCACCGGCCAGGCGACCGCTGTGCGAGAGGTCCGCGCGGCCCGCCTCCTCCACCGAAGAGGCCAAGTCCTTGGGCATCCCCACCACTTTCACCTCGTCGGCCGGCAGGTCGGCCGCGACCTCGATCAGATGCACCCCGCAATCGGCAAGCGCCAGCACATAGCAGGCGTTGCAGAAGGTGATCGAGCGCAGCAGTGGCTTCAGATGGAAGCGATCGGACACCGCCACCAGCGGTTCCAGTACGTTCGGCACCCGGAAGGTCCGCAGATTGTCCGGGGTCGCATAGATCGCCAGGCCGTGCGCCTGATAGCGCCAGAAGGCGTGGTCGTCGATCAGGTCGTCCAGTTCCTCGGCCAGGGCGGCAAGCCGGCGCGGGTCTGCACCCGCCGTCTGCAACCGCGCAATGCCCTCCCTGGTCAGATTCTTCAACAAGATACGATCCGCATCCGTCTCCAGGCTGACCGGTGTGGTCGGCAGAAAGAGCGATACGGCGATGTCGGTGCGCCCCGTGGCAAGGTCGATCAGCTCGGCGGCGGTCGGGAGGTCGAGGTGGAGCATGGATGGCTTCTCGAGCGACGTGATGGTTGCGCAACGTGCCGGACAGCGACCGGCCGCCTGGGGTAACCGCGACCATCACAGTCGGTGGCGGGATCGTCGTGGTTGCCAGCCGGCTATTTTACCGGACGCGATCAGACTCAGGCACGGGAAGATTAGGGCGCCCGCCGCGGGCGCCAACGCACGCGTCGCAGGCGAGCCGCGATTTCGCCAAACGCCCAAGCGCAGCGGTCTATTGCTCTTGCCGGCACTCTACCCCAGTCCCTCGGGAGGACGTGACTCGCTATTTCCAATTGAAAAGGCAACGTAGACGCAACTGACGATAGTCACGACCATGACTAATGCAATCACCAAATACGTTCTTATCTCTTTCCTGACGTTGCTGTCGATAATCGCAGTCGTGGACTTGACCTTGAGCATCCCACGCCAGCCGCACGATTGCGCTCGACAGCGAAAGGCACGCCAGCCTTGTCGCTTCTTTGATCGTTCATCCTCTCCTCTGGTATGACTACGCACGAGACGATCAGAGCCACATTTTGGACAGACAATATCTGGCATACAAATCCTACCTTTGCCATCTCAGGCAGACATTGTTTCTTAGGAGTCAATCGCGAATCGTCTGGGTCCGGGGCACCACTATTTGCAGTTAATCTCGGCCAAAAACATCATGCATAGTGTCGATCGACGCCGGTGGGCCGAACCCCGCATCGTTGGGGCGTGCTATGCCTAACGATGACTTTAGGGCACACTTGCGCAAGCCTCCATCCATATTTTCTGGCTGCCGCGCGACCTCGACTCACGAACGACCTTGCATAATCCACCAGAAAAGAAAAAGATTTGGAGTAGGATCACGCGCATCGAACACATCCGCCGCCGCCTGCGCGATCATGGCGCCAAACCCTGTCATGAAGCGCGCGTCCTGCAGGCCTGGGCGCGGGCCATCCCAGTGGATACCCGCCGCCGCCGCGCCGAAGACTTTCTGCCGCTGCGGCTGCGCGACGCGCTGCCCGACCTAAACACGGAGCTCGCCGGACTCGCCCGACTGGCCTGCGAGCACTCGGGAGAGGACGGCTCGGCGCGCCTCTTAGTCGAACTGGCGGACGGTCAAACGGTGGAGAGCGTGCTCCTGCCGCGCGGCGGGCTCTGCGTTTCCAGCCAGGTCGGCTGCGCGGTGGGCTGCCGTTTCTGCATGACCGGGCGCATGGGGCTGCGGCGCCAACTCGGCAGCGCCGAGATCGTCGCCCAGGTAGCGCTCGGGCGCACGCGCCGCCCGGTCAATCGGGTGGTGTTCATGGGTATGGGCGAGCCGGCCCATAACCTGACCAATGTCCTGGATGCCATCGAACTGCTCGGCACGCTCGGCGCCATCGGGCACAAGGATCTCGTCTTTTCCACGGTCGGCGACCGCCGGGTATTCGAGCGCCTGCCGCAGGGCCGGGTCAAACCGGCCCTGGCCATTTCCCTGCACAGCACCAGCGCGCAGCTGCGGGCCCAACTGCTGCCCCAGGCCCCGCGCATCGACCCGGAGGAATTAGTCGAGCTGGGTGAGCACTACGCCCGCGGCACTGGCTACCCGATCCAATACCAATGGACCCTGCTCGCCGACATCAACGACAGCGATGCGGAAGTGGCGGGCATCGTTCGATTGCTGGCCGGCAAATACGCGATGATGAACTTCATCCCCTATAACGTCAATGACGGACTCGGCTTCCACCGGCCCTCCTGGGAGCGCGCCAACGCGCTGGCCGGTCAATTGCAGGGACGCGGCATCCTCACCCGACTGCGCAACTCCGCGGGCCAGGACGTCGACGGCGGCTGCGGGCAGTTACGGGCGCGGACACTGACGCAGTCGCGATCCTAACACGCGAAGTCCCTTGATCATTTTCACCGAGACCTGTCACAGGTCGGCCGCTCCTATTCCACTACCAAGTCCGCGCCTTTGGCGTTACAGGTCCGGACTATACTTTCCCTTGAGCATCTGGTCGCTGCCGTTCGCTGGACGCGGCAATTGACCAGAGTAATGGCCAACATTTCATTCATTGGAGGCTGTTATGATCAACCAAACCGTACCAAGTCCACGAGCCATCAAGCCGAGCGCCCCGCAGAATCAGTATCAACAGGTTATGGATAACTGCATGATGGATAAGGACGCCAGACAAAAATTCCTGGTTGACCCGACCGGGACGCTGAAGGCCAATGGTGTTGCAGTACCCGCCGGGGTCAGCGTCAGCATCGTTCGGAACACGAATACTGCGTTGTCGGTCGCCATTCCTCACTCCGGCGGGCAGCTTGCCACCACACCGCTCATTAACCCACTCTTGAGTTCTGTCTTCCCCTGCATGTTTGGCGGACTGCAGACTCAAATGATGGAGCAGCAGAATCAGATGCTATCGCTATACGCTGCGCAGCAGAAAGCCCAAGCGGACCGGGCGCGCACCCTCGAGGGTCTGCGTAACGCGGTTGCACGCATTGATAGCGAGATGCATAAGAACCGTTGTAACACGGCAATGGAAATAAACCGTAACATCCAACAGCTCTTGATTGGCGGTGGCTAGAGGAACGCTGATTAATCACCGGCCAGGAATCCATCCAACACCGCCATCTGCTCGGCCGTATTGAGCGCGGGGGCATGGCCACAGCCGGGGATCGTGACCAGCCGGGGCCGGGGGCCGCGTCCGGTCATCTCCTGCGCGACCGCGGGCTCGACCAGATCGGAGTTCTGGCCGCGCAGCGCCAGGACGGGACAGGTGATGGCGTCGAAGATCGCCCACATGTCGAAGTCCAGAAACTGCTCGGCGAATACCCGCATCACCGCTGGATCATAATGCGAGGAGATGCAACCGTTATCGCGCCGGCGCATGGAGGTCTCGGCCATCAGGCGCCATTCCGCGTCGGTCAGGCACCCGAAGGGGGTATAGACAGTGCGCAAGAATGACTCGAATTCGGTCATGTTCGCGAATTCGGGGACCAGGGTCACATAGTTCTTGATGCGCTCGATGGCCGTCCGGTTGAGTCGCGGGGCCACGTCATTGATCACCAGTCGCTCGATGCGCGCTGCGGTCTCGGGGGTGCCGGCCAAGGCCATACCGATCAACCCGCCCATGGAGGTACCAACCCACCGGCACCCGGCAATCTGCAGGCGATCCAGCAATTCGACGGCGTGCCGACAATAGACCGGGATGGTGTAATCGGCGTCCGGCGCCGCCGACCAACTCGACAGGCCCCGACCGATGGTATCCGGGCAAACCACATGGAAGCGGTCGGCGAACTGGCGGGCCAAGGTGTCGAAGTCGCGCCCGGTGCGGGCCAGTCCATGCCACAGCACCAAGGCCGGGGCGGCGGGATCGCCCCAGGTGGTCAGGTGGATCTCGTGGCCGGAGACTGGGAGATAGAACGAGCGCGGGGTAATCATCGGTCGAGGTTCGCTTGAGATGACAGGTGCGCCTGAGTATAGCCGGTCGGACGCGCGGGGTTTCGCCGCGCGCGCGCCCATGCGTGATCGACGTCAGGGTGCCGCGACCGTCAAACCTTGCGGCAGGCCGCCACCCCCGGGGCTGCCGGCCGGCGCCAGGAGCGGCATCCGGCTCGAACACCGGCGGCTTCCTTCGAGTAGATGGAGCCTGCCCGGAGCATGCACGAAAAACCCGGCCAAAGCCGGGTTTCGCGTCGGTGTAGATCAGGACGAACCGTCAGTTTGGCCCTAAAGAGTCAGCTTTTTTTCTCTTGTCGCCGCAGTCAAAGCCCCCCCCTCGCATTTTCTTGCCATCGATATCCTTGGCATCGGGGTGCCAACCGATGGCGTACTGCCAAGTGTCTTTCGAATACTTCTTATCAGTCTGACAAATTCTGTCGCCCTTTGCCTGAAGCTCTGCAGGAACGGGTTGGAACTTTGCACCGGCATTCCAACATGTTCTATGTTCGGCACATCGAACCATGTACGGCACCTTATCATCTGCGGCGCGAGTCTGAGCCGCGACACCCATGAGCAAGAGAGCGGAAACACCTATTGCGTAAGACGTTTTCATCCAATTCACCTCACTGGTCAGTTAGAAAACATGAGGTCGGGACGCTGACCTCCTGTTCGGCCGGCTGGTCGACACGACCACGCGCCTGGCATCCTTCTTCACCTGCAACACAGCCTCAGCGCCTGGGCGACATAACGCATAAAGTATAGATTAAGGAGTTTGCTCACAACAAGCGGGATTCGAGCACTCGACACATCCGGGCAAGTGTTCGCGTTGCTGGCCACGCCCGCATGCCAACCGCAGCGTCGGCACTGCCCGCCCACTTGGGATCGCGTTGACGAGTCGCCGGGGGCTCGTGGACCCCGCCCGGCGGTCAAGAGAGATAGCGAAGGCTGCGGCAAGCAGGCAGCAGACACCCCAGGCACCACCGGGGGCGCCTCGCGCATCCGACCAGCCGCTGCCTTACGGCAACCGGCTGCGCACCAGCACAACGGCCGAGGACTGACGAGACGGCGTGAGCCCCGGTCCGGCACGGGGCCAGCGGGTATCCTGAGTTTTACTATCGTTGGGCAACAAAAAACCCGCTTGCGCGGGTTAGGTTTTTGCTTTATCAGCGGAAATTTGGCGCGCCCGACAGGATTCGAACCTGTGACCCCAGCCTTCGGAGGGCTGTACTCTATCCAGCTGAGCTACGGGCGCTTAGTAAACGGCTTGGACCGCCCAGACGGCGGACCTTGCGGGTCATATCGAGTGATCTTTCGATCAGTCCCAACTGGCAGACAAGCATACATGGGACGCGCGGCGGCGTCCATGCCTGTGTGAAGCGCCGGGGCGGCGGCGCCCGTCGACCATGTCACGGGGGGTGGCGGGATGCTGATCCAGACCCAATATGCAGAGCCAGCCGAATTTCACCAACCACCCGCCGCTGTGACGGGTGGGCTGGTCCACCAACGGCCAGACGTTCAACCAACCGACATGCCGCTGTCCGGCCGGCGCGAACCGCCGCTAAGTGACTGTCAAATGAGGAGGCTCTTGATGCTACTGAACACGATTAAGCGCGCGACCCTGGGGTGCATGGCGCTCTTGAGTGGCCCCGGACTGGCCGCGACGGCGCCTACGCCGGCCCCACCGCCCGACCCGAACCAGATTGTGGCCCAGATGTGCGCTTACCTGAAGTCACTCGACCATTTCTCCTACCGCGCCGAGGTGACCGACGATCAGGTGTATACCGGGGGCAAAAAGCTGCAATTCGGCTTCACGGCCGAGACCTTTGTGCAGCGGCCGGACAAGCTACGGGTCAACGCGGCCGGCGATCTGCTCGACAAACAGTTCTTGTTCGACGGCAAGACCCTGGCCCTGTTCGATGCGGCGGAGAAGGTCTACGCCACCGCTGCGGTGGCCGGTGATATCGAAACCGCCTTGGCAAAGGCCGACGGAGAACTGCGGTTCCGGGTCCCGCTCGGCGACCTGAGCAGCCCGAAGCTATGCGAACACCTGGGTAAGGACCAGGGTCACGCGCTCTATGTCGGGCCGAGCATGGTGGGCGGGGTGCCGACCGCTCACCTGGCCTTCGACCGTCCGGATATTCAATACCAGCTCTGGGTGGCCACCGGCGATCAGCCGCGGCCGGTGAAGGTCGTCATCAACCAGAAGACGCTGCCGGCCGCGCCACAGTGGACCGCAACCTTGAGCGATTGGAACACTACCCAGCGGCCGCCGCCGGGCGCCTTTGTCTTTAGCCCCCCCCCAGGGGTCCAGAAGATCCCCTTCGCACCGCCGCCCGCCCCCACCAAGACCCCTGCGGTAACCCCTGATGTAACCGGAGCAAAGCAATGATGACATGCCAATTGAAAATGCTGCACGGGGCCTTGCTGATCACGGTGGTGGCCGGCATGGTCGGGGGCGGGCCGCTCGCGCTGGCGCGCGGCTTTGGCGGGGGTGGTTTCGGTGGCGGTGGCTTCCATGGGGGCGGGGGCGGTTTTCACGACGACGGATTCAGCGGCGGCAGCTTCCGCGATAACAGCGCCACTTTTCATGACGGCGGCTTCCACGACGACAGTTTTAACAGCGTCCATGACACCAATGTCAACGTCAACCGTTACGGGGACGACGCGGCGGCCGTGCGCGGGCCGGACGGCTCATTCGCTGCCCGCGGGCCGGGCGGCGATTATGTCGCGCGGGGTCCTGACGGCGGGGTCGTGGCAGGAGGGCCAAGCCGCGGCTATGTCGCGCCGGGCTGGGGTGGCTATTACGGCGCCGGCTGGGGTGGGGCAGTCGCAGCGGGGGCCGTGGCTGGACTGGCAGTCGGGGCCATGGTGAACGCACTGCCGGTCGCCGCCGAACCGATTTATGTCGCCAATCAACGCTACTACGCCGCCAACGGCGTCTATTATCAGCCCTGTTACCAGGGTGCTGCGGTCAATTACTGCGTGGTTGCCAACCCGTATTAGCGATGATCATGGTTTGACCGGTCCCCGCCCGGTAGCGGGCGGGACCCTTGCGGGTGAACGTGTAGCCGCGGACACGACTGGCTTTTCTCAGCCCTGGCTGGCCCAGAACTTATCCAGCGCGGCCGTCGTCTCGGGGATGTTTTCCCAATGGGGAAGGCCCATCGTCGGGCTGATCCGCTGCACCTGCCAGTTGGCCCGGCCGGTGAGGAAGGGCGCCAGGAGGTCGAAGTCGATGTTGGGGTCCCGGTCATAGAGTACCAGGGTGCGTTGTTTCACCTTCGCATAGATCCGGTTCGGCGCATCCGCGGTGAAGAGCTGACCTGCCAGGAAATAGAGTGGGGCGAAACGGGCGCCGGGTTGGTGGGTGGTCGCGTAGGCGTACTCGACCATCGCCGCCGGCACTGGGCCGACGAATGACCGCCGCAGGAAGAAGCGGATGCTGGGCTTGGTGGTCAGCAGGGTGTAGGCAGTCTGCCCCAGAGCGGGGACGCTGATCACGCGATGGGTGCGCATCCCCTTCTCACCGCCGGGGATGGTGCGGGTACTGAAGCCCGTGGGTGAGAGCAGCGTCAGTGAGTTGACCAACTCCGGCGCCTCGACTGCTACCCGCGCGGCGAATTCGCCACCGAGCGACAGCGCGACCAGGTCCGCGGGCTGCACCACCACCCGGCGCAGGAACTCCATCAAGGCCTTGACATAGACGTCCGGCGTATAGTGAATGTCCGGCCGGTCGGTGAACCCGAACCCGGGCAGGTCCGGCGCCAGGACCGGCCGCTGCGCGCGATAGCGCTCGAACAGCGGTTTCATCTCATAGGCGCTGGGCGCGGCGTTGATGCTATGCACCAACACCAGCGGGCGGCCCTGACCGGGTCCGGTGCTGTAGTAGCTCAGTTGCCCGAAGTCCGGAACGCGGATACGGGCACGCTGGGCATCCAGGGCCTCGGGCAGGGCGACACGGCGCGTCGCACCGAGGAGGCCTGGTAAATTCAGTGTGTGATCAGTGCAGAGGTTCATGAAAGACCTGTCGCTATGGCACGATGAAAGGGGAAGTATCCGGGAGCCATGACGCTCCCGGGCGTTATGCCGACATACCAGTATAGCAACCTCGTTCGGCGAGCGCCGTCGGCCCGGGCGCACGCGCTCAGACCGCGGCGGCCGTGAAAAGCCCCGACCGCCCCCATCTTGGGCTCACGATGAACGCCCGACCGCCATCCGCATTCCTGACCCTGCTGGTCGCCCTCGCCCTCGCCGGTTGCGCCGGCCTGCACCGCGACGACCCGGCGACCGTCGCACACTGGTCCCTCAGAGATACTCGGGACGTCACCATCGCACGCGGCGCGATCCAATCGGAGACGGGGTGCGGGCTCGACACCATCCGCTTCCAGCCCCGACATCGGCGTACCCGGGGTGCGGTGATCCTGGCGCCGGGTTTTCTGCGCGACCAGCGGTCGCTGACCGGGCTCGCGGTGGCCCTGGCGGGACAGGGAATCCCCGTCGTCACGCTGACTTTCTGCAACAGCAGGCCCTGGGACGGCCGCCCGGTCCGCAATGCGCTGGATATGATCGCGGTCGGCCGCCAACTGGAGGCAACCGGAGTGGTTTATGCCGGTTTCTCGGCCGGAGGACTGGCCGCGCTGATCGCCGGGCGGTTGGACCCACAGGCCGTGGGCATCGTGACCCTGGACCTGGTGGACGCTCACCGACTCGGGGTCGGCATGGCACGCGCCCTGAACCGGCCGCTCGTCGGTCTCGCCGGGGAGCCGGCCGCCTGCAATGCGTACAACAATGGGCTCAAGGTCTTCACCGTCGCACCCCGGGCCCGGATCACCCCCATCCAGGGGGCCAGTCACTGCGACTTCGAGTCACCCACGGATTGGCTGTGTGAGTCGGTCTGCGCTGGCGTCGACGACGGCTCCCCGGCACGCCGACGGACGATCATCGCTGCCGCGATGACGGCGGTGGCGGACCTCATCGGACCGGCGAACCACGCACGTCGCTGATACTAAGGGCACTCATGAACGCAAGCCGTCTTTCGATCGACTCACTCACAGTCCCCCGCGTTTCGCCCCGGGGCTCAACTCAAACCAACAAGGAGCACTCAAAACCATGAATATCGCACTCTTCGGTGCCACCGGCGGCACCGGCCGACAAGTACTACAGCAAGCATTGGCGCAAGGATACGGGGTCCGGGCGCTGGTCCGCGATCCCTCCAAGCTCCCTGCCGACAGGCAGGGTCTGGCAATCGTCGGTGATTGCCTGGATCAGACCGCGGTCAACGACTGCGTCCAGGGCACTGATGCAGTCATCTGTGTGTTGGGCACCCGCCCGGGAGGCCAACCGATCGAGGCCGATGGTACCCGCAACATCATCGCTGCCATGCAAACCGCGGGGGTGCGACGGTTGATCGCCGTCACCTCCATGGGCGTCGGCGACAGTGCCGATCAGATGCCGTTGCTCTTCCGGATGGTGATGAAGATCACCTTGAAGAAGGTGATGGCCGCCAAGGAGGAGCAAGAGCGCCTGATCAGGGCCAGCGATCTCAACTGGACCATCGTGCGCCCAGGCGGCCTGACCGACGGCCCGCGCACCGGCACCTATAGCGCGGGAGTGGAGAAGTCGATCCAGGCACGCCGGGTGTCGCGCGCGGACGTCGCTGAATTCGTGCTCAAACAACTCACGGACGAACGCTTCGTACGGCAGACCCCAGCCATTTCATAAGAAAATCGGTCGCGGCCGGAAATCGCTCCGACCCGGTTGGAGCGATTCCCGACCACCATGCGCCAGCGAATCATCCGGGGACGCGTCCGGATCAGTGAGCCGACTTCATCAAGAGCCTGAGGATCTTGTAATTGATGATCCAAAAACGGACGAACTGCCAGGCCAACGAGGTACGCATGTACTTGACGAAGGGGGTCGGCACCGGTGGGTAATAAGACGGTTGATAGGGTTCTCTGTTCTTAACGGTCTTCTTGCTGGTCATGGCAGGTCTCCACAGGACGCAGTAAACGTGAGAGAGCGGCGGACCCTACCGGGGTACGGAGTCCACCGTGCGGATCAACACTGAGCGCCGATCATCAATCGGGCAGCACCGACCAGCCGGGTCGCAGCTTGGCCTGGTACATGAAGACATAGTGCAGAATCCACTTCATCCAATGCCCGGCCAAACCGATCTCGCCGAAGGTCAGGCTCATGTCGCGACCGTATTCCGGATAGGTCTCATAGTCCGGCACCACCGGAAACACGGTCATGGTGGCCGCCGTGCCCTTGAAAATATCAGAGCCGGTGGAGGCGACACAGGCGGCGCCCATCTCGCCCATGGAGGCGGTGTAGATCGGCTCTTTGATCTTGCCCTTGACCAGATCACGGATATTCGCAGCAACCGCCTTACCGATGGCGGCCGAGGGCATACCGGTACGCGGCGGCGTCGGGCTGATCTGAGTGCCGTTCGGACTCAGCATCACCTTGCTGATCGGGTGCGGCGGGGCAAAGGCGATACCCACCGCGAAGACGTTCTTGTACTTGGGCGTCTGATAGGTCCGCGGCCAGTCGTGCTTGCTCCATTCGTCATAGGGCTTCGGTTTGTAGTCGGCATCCACCTTCATGAAGCCGTTGGGGGCAAATACCTCGCTGGTGATATCGGCGCCGGCCTTGTCGAAGGCCTTGAGCCCCACCCCGGCAAAGGGTGGGATCAGCATCGAGAAGTCGAATTCCAGTTCGTGATAGGTCCCGTCCAGGGTCTCGTAATGCATCTTACCGGGCTCGATCTTATTGACCGCCGCGCGGGTGATCCAATTGATACCGCGCTCCACCATCAGCGACTCGGCAAACACCTTGCCGCTGGTGATATAGCCGCCGCGGGTGATATGTACCCCGCCCATCCCGAAGTCGCCCAGTTCGAATTCATTGCTGATCCAGGTGAGGTCGGCCTGGTCACGCACGCCTGCCTGACGTAGCGCATGATCGATGTTGTAGAGATACTCAAAGGCCGCGCCCTGGCAGGTACACATCCCATGGCCAGTGCCGACCACGAACCGCCGACGCTCGCCCTTTTTCATGGCCCGGATGCACTCCTGCAACTGGGCATTAGCCTCCAGCGCGTGTTCGGGGGTGCAGACTGACCCGGTGTCGCCGCCCTCGGGGCCGAGGACCGGGGTACCGCCGAAGTTGAGCTTGGGCCCGGTAGCATTGACCAGAAAGTCGTAGTCCACGTCCTCGGTCTCGCCGGGCGGTTGGGGTCGGACTTGATGCCCCTTACCAAGCCAAAGACTCAGGTAGCCGGCCGTGGTGTGCCCGGACAGGCGGGCGCCGAGTATAGCAATACGTGCCATTATATGAGTCCCCCTTGTAGTTGTTGTGGCTGGATCACGCTACCCAGCCGGGGGAGACTGTCAAACCTATTTCTTAGTCGCAATCTCCTGCAATTTGGTCGGCGCAATGATATGGCCATCGAGCCCGGCCGCCTTAACGGAGCCGCCATAGGCGACGGCCATGAGTTGCGAGTAATAGACGATCGGCAGGTGGAACTTGGTGCCCTGCTTGCGGTTGATCTCGGACTGGTAGACCTCGACATTCGCCTGACACAGGGGACAGGGGGTGACGAGCATGTCGGCCCCGTGGTCGTAGGCCGCTTCGACGATGTCGCGGATGTGCTGTTGACTCTTATCAGGCTCCGAGAAGGCCAAGGCGCCGCCGCAGCAGGTGACCTTTTGGTCATAGGCCGTCAGGGCCTCACCGCCCATGGACTCGACCAGTTTGTCGAGATACATGGGGTTCTCGAAGGACTCCCCGGCAATACCGAATGGACGATTGGTCTGGCAACCGACATAACCGGCAAACTTAATCCCAGCGAGCGACTTGACCACCGGCTTCTTGAGCTCCGCGTAGCCGAAATCCTCGATCAGCACCTCAACCATGTGACGCACCGGCGCGCTGCCCTGGTAGTTCAACCCCGCCTCTTTGAGTGCCTCGTTGGCCTGCGCCAGCAATTGCGGATGGCCATCGAGCTTGACCTTGGATTCGCGCGAGTTGAGCCAGCAGGCGGCACAGGTGGCGACGATGTCCTGGCCCGGCAGATGCTTTGCCGCCAGGGTGAAGTTGCGCGCGTTCATCACCACGCGCTCCAGTTCGCCGCCGCCGGCATAGGCGATGGAGGCGCCGCAGCAGTTCCAGTCCGGGATATTCGTCAGTTTGATGTCCAGCGTCTTGCACATCGCCGTGATCGAGGTCTGGAGGTTGGCAGCGGAGGCCTTGCTCTGCGAGGAGCAGCCGGGGTAAAACGCGTATTCCTTCGTGGGCATGGTCATTGCCTCAGTGGGTGGCGGGCGCGCGCTGCGCCGCGATTGCGCGGGCCTTCTTCAGCATCGCGGCAATACCCTTCTGGTCTTTGGGACTATGGCCGCGCAATAGCTCGAACGGGTTGAGCCGCCCAGCCTTCATCAGGCCAAGGGCGACGGGGAGCATGTTCATGACCTGCTCGATACCCGCCACCAGGCCATCCTTGAAATACAAGCCGACGGTCAGTTTTATCTCATTGACACGGCCGGTCTTGGTGCAGTTTTTCCAGAACTGGATGGAAAAGTCCCGCGTCGGCTGCACCTTGGGCGCCAACCCGAGCTCCTGCGCATAGCTGGCAATGCCATGCATGATCTGAGTGATCGGCAGCTTGCGGGGACAGCGCACGACACAGTTGTAGCAGGAGGTGCACATCCACATCGCATCGCAGCTGAGCACTGCATCGCGCTTGCCGGCGCGGATCATCATGAACAGCTCCTGCGGCGGGTGTTCCCAATGGGCGCCGAGCGGGCAGGAGCCCGCGCAGACGCCGCACTGCATGCACATTTTGACCCACTCGCCGTCTTCGACATGCGCCTCGACCTCCTTCAGGAAGTCGTTGCGGTAGCGTGCCGCCACGGCGGGGGTGGTCTGGTGGCCGGTGGTGCGCAGCGCGTTCATCAGTTGAACCTCTTCAGCGGCGACATGCCGATGCGTTTGATCGTCTCAGCGTACTCGTTGATTAAGGCCGCCACACGCCGGCTGTCGGTAATGGCAACCTCAAAGCTCGCCACACGCTCGGTCTCCAGGCTCAACTGCGTGAGTGTGTCGTCGATCTTGCTCAGGCGATAGTGCGCCAGTTCCGACCCCTTCACGAAGTGGCACTGGTAATCGTCGCCCCGCTTGCAGCCCATCAGCATCACGCCGTCCCAGCCGCTGTTGAGCGCATCAGTGATCCAGATGGTATTGACCGAACCCAGACAGCGCACTGGTATCGCACGCACGAAGGCGGAATAGCAGATGCGTGACACGCCCGCCATATCCAGGGCCGGATAGGCATCGTTCTCGCAGGCCAGCAGCAGGATGCGCGGCCGTTCGGAGAACTCGTCAGGCATGTCGAGCGACTTGATCTGACTGCCGACGGTATCGACCGAATAGTTCTCAAAGGAAATCACACGCACCGGGCAGGCACCCATGCAGGTGCCGCAGCGGCGGCAGCGCGATTCATTGAAGACCGGGAAACGCCGCTCGTCCTCGTCGATGGCGCCGAACGGGCACTCCACGGTGCAGCGCTTGCACTGGGTGCAGCCCTCCAGACGCACGATGGGGTACGACAGGTCGCCCGAGCGCGGATGCGCGGCGCGGCCCTGTGCCGCATTCTCCACCGCCTGGATGGCCTTGAGCGCGGCACCGGTGGCGTCGTCGGTGGCCTGGCGCATGTCCATTGGACGGCGTACCGGGCCGGCCGCGTAGATACCGGTGCGGCGCGTCTCGTAGGGGAAACAGATGAAGTGCGAGTCGGTCAGCCCCGCCTTGAGTTGCGGCAGGTCGGGTCCCTGGCGATAGGTCAGATTGAGGATGGATGTCGGCAGGGCCACGGGCGGCTCCACCGGGGTCTGGGGTACCTCATCCGCGGGCGTTTGCTCCGCCGCCGTCGCCTCCTCCGTGAAGAGGTCGATGTTGACACCCGAGTTAGGCACTTGGCCGGTGGCCAGCACCACCAGGTCGGCGCCGAGCGTCACCTCCTCGTTCAGGATCAGGTCGCGGAAGCTGACGCTGCAACCGGTGCCTGCGGCCTTGACGGTGGTCACCTGACCCTTGGTGAAGATCACGCCCTTGCTCTGTGCGCTGCGGTAAAAGTCCTCGCCCATGCCGGGCATGCGCAAGTCCGTGTAAAGGACCACGGTGTCGACGTCCGGATTGGCGTCCTTGAAATACATGGCCTGCTTGACGCTGGTGGCACAGCAGTGACCCGAGCAGTAGGGCAGATGGGTGCCGCTCGCGTCGCGCTGGCCGGCACACTGGACAAACACCACGCTATTCACCGCCTGGCCATCGGCGCGCTGGATGGCACCGCCGTCGGCGGCCCTGGCCAGTGTCTCCAGACCGGCCTGATCGACCACGCCGGGCAGGCCGCCGCCCAGTTCGGGCAGCTTGGCCAAGTCATAGGTGGAAAAACCACTGGCCTGGACAATGGCGCCGACCATCTCCTGTGTGACCGCGCCGCTCGCGGTCGCGATCTTGACCGCAAAGCGGCCGGGTGCGCCGGCGGTCTCGGCCAAGGTTGAGGCCAGATACACGCGGACCTTGGGATGCGCCTCGACGCGGGTGATCAACTCGGCCAGGCCCGTGTCCTGCGGCTCGGCATAGGGTTCGCGCAAGGGCACGCGCTTGTACAGCTTGGCCGCCCAACCGCCGAGTTGCGGTTCCTTCTCGACCAGCAGCACCTCGTAGCCGGTTTCCGCCGCCTCAATAGCCGCGGTGAGACCGGCCATGCCGCCACCGACCACCAGGATGCGCTTGTTCGATGCGCAGTCCGGGTTGCCGGCCGGCACCGCCATCTTCTTGAGCTCGGCGCACCCCATGCGGATGTAGTCGTCGGCCATCTCCTGGCGGACCTCGTCATAGTCCGTGCCCGGCGCGACGACCCAGAGCACGCCTTCACGCAGATTGGCGCGTGCCATGGCGACCCCAGGGAACTCGAAGGCCTCGGTCTTGGCGCGGCGCGAGCACCCGGCGATCAACACATGGGTGACGCCTTCGTTGGCGATGTCGTCGCGAATGGTCTGGACGCCGTCGGCGCTGCACAGCAAATCGTGGCGTTTGATGACCTGCATCTTGCCTTCGCGCTTCGCCACCTTCTCCATGGCCCCGAGATCGAGCACCTCTCCGAGACCGCAGCCGGCGCACAGATACGCAGCAAATTTCTTGTCTGCCACCTTATGCCTCCTCGCTGGCTGTTTGGTAAATGACCTTGATTGCGCGCAACGCGGCGC
>CAILVI010000191.1 GCA_903837595.1 uncultured Thiodictyon sp. | reverse complement strand
GGGCTCCATCACGTTTCCGGCCAGCAGCAGCACCACGTTGACAAACATCAGAAATGTCACCACGCCCAGATCCTTGCCGAGGATCCAGTCGGCCATGGCCTGGGGGATATTCTCGTGTGACATGAGGAATGAGAACAGCACTGCGTTGGTGATGATGTAGAGCAGCATGGCGCTCATGTTCGCCGAGTTCAGCAGCACGCGCGGCACATCTTTGAGGCTCATGTCCTTATAGACGAACACCGCAATGATGAAGGCATAGACCGCGCTCATGGCCGCGGCCTCGGTCGGCGTGAAGAGCCCGGCATAGATGCCGCCCATCACGATGACGATCAGCAACAGGCCCCAGAGTGAATCCTTAAAGGTCCGCAGGCGCACGGCGAGGCTGGCCTTGGGCATACGCGGATAGTTGAATTTGCGTGCCCGCCACCAGGTGACGCCGCCCAGCACGAAGGCCAGTGCGATGCCGGGGATGACACCGGCCATGAACATGGCACCGACCGAGGTATTGGTCGCCACTGAGTACATCACCATCACGATGGACGGCGGGATCAGGATGCCCAGCGCCCCCGACGTGGTGACGATGCCGGCCCCGAACTTATTTGGAAACCCGGCCTTGACCATCGCCGGCAAGAGGATGGAGCCGATGGCCACCACCGTCGCCGGGCTGGAGCCCGAGACCGCGGCGAAGAGTGCGCAGGCCGCCACACCGGCCAGACCGAGCCCACCGTACCAGTGCCCGACCATGGCCGAGGCGAATGCGATCATGCGCCGTGCCACCCCGCCGTGGGTGAGAAAGTTGCCCGCCAGGATGAAGAACGGGATCGCCATGATCTCGAATTTCTCGATGCCGGTGAAGAGCTTGAGCGCCACCGCTTCGAGCGGCACCTGGGTCATGGTGAAGAGAAAGGTCAGTACCGTGAGGCCAAGCGCGATGGAGATCGGCATCCCGGTCAGCATGAGGGCCAGCAACAGCCCGAAGATGATGAGGGCGCTCATGATTGGCCCTCCTTGCGGTCGGCAGCATTCGGCGCATCGGAATCGCCCAGCGAGTCATGCGTGAGGTCGCGATAATGCAGGTTATCATCCATGTCGTAGATGTTGATATCGACTGGCATCGGCTCTTCCGTGAGGCCATCGACATGACCGTGGTCGTGCTGCGGCAGTGCTCCGGTCTGGAAAAAGGCGTAGGCCACCTGCAGGAAGCGGAAACACATCAGGCTCGAACCCAGAGGAATCGCGAGATAGACGATCCATGTCGGCCACTCCAGGTCGGGTGTCGTCGGACCCTCCGGTAGATCGCCGGTAGCGAGACCAAAGAGACTCATCAAGCCATAGTGCGCGCCGTTTTCCCAGACGAAACGCGTGCCCAGCGTGGCCACGATGCCGGTAAAGAGTGCACCCGCCAGCAGGCCAAACAGGATCACCTTGGCCCGTTTGTCGTCCGCCAGCCGGTTGACCATCACATCGACGCCGACATGGATACCGGTGCGCACCCCGTAGGCAGCGCCGAACTTGGCCATCCAGACGAACATGATGATGCACAACTCCTGCGTCCAACCGAAGTTGAGCGACAAGAGCCAGTCCTGCACGACGGGTATGCTATATCCGCTGGCGTAGCGGTGGAGCACCGAGACGAACACGATGAGCGTCGCGCCGCCCATGAGCAGAACAATGAGCCATTCTTCGAGACGATTGAGTATTTTCATTGTTTAAACCGCGTCCGGAGAGACATTCATGGTTGTGAGTGACCCAGGCGTCATGCCCCCAGCGAAACTCGGCGTAACGCGGTTTAAGAAATGAAAACGATTAACGATATAAACCGCGTCACGATGAGGCCTAGTGGGGCCGGCGAGGTTGAGTCAATGCACAGACCCCGCCTGGCACACCGAGCGCGGTTTATAAGGAGTCCGGCTTGAAACCGGTCGCCTGGTAGATGGACTGGATCAGTTCCTTACCGACCCGCGACTCCATGGTCTTGTGCACCGGCACCAGTTGCTTCTTGAAGACCAGCCGCTCCTCATCCGTCGGCACATAGACGGTCGTCTTGCCACTGTCGCGGATACCTGCCAAGCCCTTGTCGTTCTCTTCCTGGGCGATCCGGTTCGCGAGCTCAGTCGCATCCTTCATGGCCTGCTCGAGCTGGCCACGCACATCCGCCGGCAGACCATCCCAGAACTTCTTATTCGCGATGACCGCATAGCCCAGATAGCCATGCTGGGTCATGGTCATATTGGATTGCACCTCGTACATCTTTTGGGTGTACATATTGGATGGCGGGTTCTCAGTCCCATCTACCACGCCGGTGTCGAGCGCCTGATAGACCTCGGAGAAGGCCATGACCTGGGGCAACGCACCGAGCGCGCGCATCTGCTCCTCCAGCACCTTGGAGGACTGGATACGGAATTTCTTGCCTTTCATGTCCGCCGGGGCCTTGATCGGGAACCTGGCCGAGAACGACTTGAACCCGTTGTCCCAGAAGGCTAGTCCGACGATACCCTTGGGCTCGAGCTTCTTCAGAATCGCCGCGCCGATCGGGCCCTGGGTCACCGTATGCAGGGCCTTATAGTCACCGAAGATGTAGGGCAGATCGAAGGCCTCGAAGTCCTTGACGCCCAGCGGCCCGAACTTGGCCAGCGACGGTGCCAGCATCTGCACCGCACCGATCTGGAGCGCCTCCAGTTCCTCTTTGTCCTTGTACAGGGCACTGTTGTGGTAGACCTCCACCTTCACCTTGTCGCCGGTGAGTTCGGCGGCGCGCTTGGCAAAGAAATCGGCTGCCTTGCCCTTGGGCGTATCGGCCGCCACCACATGGCTGAATTTGATGACGATCGGCGGCTCCGCGGCAGTCGCGGGCGTCAGTGCGCCGAGAGACAGGGCCAGGCCCACCAGCAGGGCAGGAATTTTCATGCTTCGCTCCTCGTCGGTGTGTATTGTCGTTCGCGTTGTTCGATTCAACGCCGGGCGGCGGAGAATTCGCCGAAAGATACACGTGTGCCGGGCGGCCTTCAAGGCAATAGCACGCAGCCTTGGGCATAATTTCGGCCACGCGGCATCGTAGGGTGGACAAGCGCAGCGCAGTCCACCAGCAGCGGAGCGGGATTCGGGGGTGGACTGCGCTTCAGCCAGTCCGTAGGTTGGAGTGACGAAGGAACTCCAAACTACCACGCTGACGGCCCCGCTTCCCGCGCGCGACCGTCGCCGCCGCCCTGTATACTTCGGCCACGGACTCTGGAGTCACACCCGTTGCCCAAGAAGCGCCAACGCCCTGGGAGCCCGGGAAATATCGATGAGCGTCATTACCTGGACCTGCGGCGCGGTATCCTGCTCCAGCGAGTCGTTCGCCGCGACGCACAGGGGCAAGTAAGCCGCTACAGCCTGGCCTACATCGATCCGACCCTCTGTGCAGCAGACAATGGCCGAGTCCTGGGGTACGACAATCATCATGGGTATCACCATCGCCATTACATGGGCGAGGTACAAGCGATAGAGTTCGAGAGCTATGAGCAGATCGAAAGCCGCTTTGAGTCAGAGTTCCGTGCACTCTATGACGGCCGCCGCGAGCGCGGACGCTGACCGACATACGGGCCCAGGGCCGCTGGACCAACCCCGGGATTTTTCCACCACAACAGCGGGCATCGGCACAGGAACGGTAGACGCGTTCTTCAAGCGCGGCCAAGTGATCGCTGCGACCCTGGACGCCGGACAACCGGTCGCAAGCGGCGTCCGGCTGACCTTCGAGCATCCTGAAGACTTGGCCCGGTTCCTCACGCCCCGACGGCTGGCATTCTTTCGCGCGGTCCGCGAACGCCCGGGTACGATCGGTGACCTCTCCATCCGCCTGACCCGCTCGCGCGAGTCGCTGACGAAGGATCTGCGTCTCCTCGAGTCGGCCGGTTTGGTCACGGTGACCCGGACTGCGAACCCCAGTCAGGGACCGATGGACCTCATCGAGCCAGTCAGCCGCGGTGAAATACTGCTGGAGGCACGATTCTGATCGGCAGCAGCCGACGCCGAACCGGATCCGGCCGCGCTATCCTGGCCGCTATCGGGGGGCATCATCCAGAAGCATGACTTTACCCGGCTCATGGGCCAGTCCGTTGGTATGACGAAGCAAGCCAAGCCCCCAAGGGCAATGCCTGTTGGGGTTCCTTCGTCACCCCAAGCTACCGAGCTACCGCACGGGGAACAGATCCCGTAGCGTGGAACGCCGAAGGCGGTTCCGCCATCGCCGCGCCAGGCAGTGGCGGATCGCCCTACGACCCTCCGTCACCCCAACCTAGAGCGCTAATATGCACAAACGCAGCATGATCCGTAGGTCATGGGGGTGGCATACGAATTACCAGATGCAGAGCAACTCCCGGTTTCGGAGGTCACCTGGCATGAGCTGGAAGAGGTAACGTGCGAGATGGTTCTGCTTGAGCAACTGCAGTCTCCAGAGTGGTAGTTGCCATTGGCGCCGTAAGAGTTGACACATACAGCAGAGCTTTTTGCAGGCGGCCCCACCAGACCTTGCGGCCCAGTTGGCCCCACCGACCCTTGGGGGCCGGTCGCCCCGGTAGCCCCCTGTGCTGCCAAGAGGGTCCAAGGCGTCGTCGCCGCCGGACTGGGCTGGGTGCCATTGGCGGCTATCGCGACGACCGCCTGATAAGATGACCCCTGAAAATAGACCACATCATTGACTCTATACGCATTGGCCGTGCTCCAAGTCCCCCGCCAGGTCAATCCCGCCGGGCCGGTCGCGCCGACCGCGCCAGACGCCCCCTGAGGCCCGGCCGCACCGGTATCGCCCTTCGGACCTTGCGGACCTTGCGGGCCGATCGCCCCCGTCGCACCGGTGGCGCCGGCCGGCCCCGTCGCACCGGTAGCGCCGGTATCACCCTTCGTACCCTGCGGCCCCGTCGCCCCCACCGCGACGTTCGGGGCACACTTGGTCAATTGGCCACTACCCCCGGCGCCATTGAAGCAGGTAATGTCCGTGCCAATCGCGCCAGTGTGCGGCAGACCTGGAACATAAACCTCCCCAGTCGCATTGACGCGGAAGCCTTCGGTGACACCGGCCTCGTCAGTGACGACCACTCCACCACCGCCTGGCGGAACTAACTGAATATCGGCTGCCTGCACCAATAACGCCGAAAAGCAAATGCCTAGCAAGCCGGTGGCGAGTGGTATGCGCATGTCCATAGTCCCGATGACTTGAGAATTAAGGTACGTGTCGGTTCCCGGGCGTCAGGATACGTCTAAGATGCGGCATAGCGCCCCAAAAAGGCCCATGATGGAACGCTTGGCGACGCCGGTTGGTGATCATCAACGCTATCGGCAACAGCGTCGCCCTGATACAATTCATGATAGTGGAACCGGTGCAACGCATCATGGTTCGCTACTTCAGAGTCGCCCGCCATCCCGCCCGGCCGGGGAGTACCAGATTCATATCGATAAAGACACCGGTAACGGCCTGTGACGTGGTGACACCGCTTAATGTACACATAGTGCCGGTCTGGCCCATGCAGTTTCCGCCCCATTTGGCAAAAACGTAACTCTTATTGGCCGCGGCGGTGCAGATACTGGTTTCGCCGTGCTTGACGGGATTAGGTGAACAAGACACCGTGCCGCCACCCGCAGGGTCGGCTACCGCGGTAATGGCGTAAACGTCCTGCTGTACGTCGATGCGCACGCTGGGATTGAGGACTGCGTAGGAATTTTCAATCGTCGCGCCCGGTGCGAGAATAATCGTCGCAGGCTCGCCAGTGAGCGTCGCCAGGCCAATGGAATGGCCTGCCGTGCCTTGGAGGGATAGCTTACCGGTTATTGTAATAGTGGCACCAGACTGCAGGTAGAAGGTCTTACCCTGGATGCTGGTGAAAGCCAGGTTGTGGAAGGTAGCACTGCCCAGCAACGCTGATAATGGCCTGTTGCAGTCGTCGCCGAAGACGACGGTGCCGGAGCCCGCTCGAAAAGTACCCCGATTTTCCCAATCACCCCCAACGACAATGGTGCTACTTCCCGCCTGCACTATGCCGCCGACAGGGATCTGAACGGAGGCGACTTGCTCGATCAGAGTCGTCCCGGTCATCAGCGTTCCTTCGACCCGGAGATTGCCGCAAGCGAGGATCATCGATCGTCCCGGAACGGACAAAGCGCCCAACGCAGGGATCACCAGGTGCGCGCTTGCCCCATTAAGCCAGGCACCCAACAGGACGCCAATGCCTACCCTAACCAGAGGAGAAAGGCTAAGACCCACTCCATCCACGTTACGTTCTCCAGCGAACGCCAGACACCGTTGGCCTCGCCCTTATCCCAACCACGTCGTAGAGTATCCGCGGTCCTCCGGGACGCCGTGGACGTCTGGCCCGCGCTGGTCGTAGGCGACCAAAAGTTCTGTAATTGAGCGGTTCGCTGTGTAAATCGAGTGGAAGGACCCAGCGGCGCGACTGGGATATAGTTTATTTTTGGCAGTATATCAAGGCGTGCGTCAGGAAAATTTCGGTCAAGTGTTTCCCTGCGGGCGCCGCATTACTGTGTGACGAACTGGCATGCTGCTGGAATAAATACTCCTTTATCAAAAGCTTATCGCTTAGCGTCGGCCATGGGAATCGCGTCCAAGGCGCCGTATTCGCGATCATCGCCGCCGGCGCGTAGGGCAAACAAGACCAGTCCGCGCAACCACTCACCGCGGCACGCAGTCAGACGCTCTCGAATATCCGTGAGAACGACCAAGGGCTTGAGATCGGGGAATGGCTGCGAAAGCACGGCAACTTCCCGTCGGAGTCCAAGCCGTGAGCCTCAACTGGGGAAGTCAAGGCTGACGCCTTGGGCTCCTGAAGGGGGAGCGCTTCAGCCGGGCTCAGGCCGCGGCGCGCTTGGGCGTGCTCGCAGCCTCTTCCAAACTGGCCTCGAAGGCGTCGTTGACGCGATCACGCAGTTCCTTGCCGGGCTTGAAGTGGGGAACGTGCTTCCCGGCCAGGGCGACCGAGTCACCGGTCTTGGGGTTACGGCCCATCCGCGGCGGACGAAAGTGCAGCGAGAAGCTGCCGAAACCGCGGATCTCGATGCGCTCGCCGGTGGCCAGGGCGGAGCTCATGCGGTCGATGACCTTGCGCACGGCCTCCTCTACGTCCTTGTATGGCAGGTGATCCTGCTCGGCGGCCAGCACATCGATCAGCTCGGATTTGGTCATGATGTCGATTCCTCTGAAGGGAAAGGGGGACCAGAGTGGCATCAGGACATGGCAGGGGGGGCCGAGCGGCCCCCCCTGGCGATGCCTAAAGGGGTCCGACGCGCATCAGTCGCGCCCGGCCTCTTCCATCTGCTCTCTCAGGAGGTCGCCCAGGGTCGTTGCACCGCCGGAGATGTCACGGGCATAGCCCTTGATCGCCTGCTGCTCCTCTTCCTGATCCTTGGCCTTGATGGAGAGCGAAATGGTGCGGTTCTTGCGGTCCACGCCCATAAACTTGGCCTCGATCTCGTCACCAAGCTTGAGCACAGCGCGGGCATCCTCGACCCGATCGCGCGAGATCTCGGAGGCACGCAGATAGCCCTCGACCCCATCGCCCAGGGAGATGGTGGCACCCTTGGCGTCGAGCTCGGTGATGGCACCGACCACGAAGCTGCCCTTCTCATGGATGGCCACGAAGCTGGAGAACGGATCGCGGTCGAGCTGCTTGACGCCCAACGAGATGCGCTCGCGCTCCGGGTCCACGGACAGGACCACGGTCTCCAGCTCGTCGCCCTTCTTGTAGCGGCGCAGGGCCTGCTCGCCGGGCTCGTCCCAGGAGATGTCCGACAGATGCACCAGACCGTCGATACCGCCGTCCAGACCGATGAAGATACCGAAGTCGGTGATCGACTTGATCTTGCCGGAGACGTGATCGCCCTTCTTGTGGGTGACGCCGAACTCGTCCCAGGGATTCATCGCGCACTGCTTGATGCCGAGCGAGATGCGGCGACGCTCCTCGTCGATGTCCAGCACCATGACCTCCACCTCGTCGCCCAGGTTGACGACCTTGCTGGGGTGGATGTTCTTGTTGGTCCAGTCCATCTCGGAGACGTGCACCAAGCCCTCGACGCCCTCCTCGATCTCCACAAAGCAGCCGTAGTCCGCAATGTTGGTGACCTTACCGAAGACGCGGGTGTGCTCGGGATAACGGCGCGAGATATTGACCCACGGGTCCTCGCCCATCTGTTTGAGGCCCAAGGAGACACGCTGACGATCGCGGTCGAATTTGAGGACCTTGACCTTGATCTCCTGACCGATCTCGACCACCTCGGCCGGGTGCTTGACGCGACGCCAGGCCATATCGGTGATGTGCAGCAGGCCGTCGATGCCGCCGAGGTCGACGAACGCGCCAAAGTCGGCGATGTTCTTGACCACGCCCTTGCGGCGCTGGCCGACCTGGATTTCCGCCATGACCTTGGCCTTCATCTGCTCGCGCTCTTCCTCGATCAGCTTGCGGCGGCTGACGACGATGTTGCGGCGCTCCTCGTCAATCTTGAGGATCTTGCAGGTGACTTCCTTGCCGATGTACTCGGCGATGTCGCCCGGACGGCGGATATTGACCTGCGAGGCAGGCAGGAACACCGGCACGCCGATGTCCACGAGCAGGCCGCCCTTGATCTTGCGCATGACGCGGCCGGTGACCACGTCGCCTTCCTTGTGGTCGGTGATGATCTTTTCCCAGCCGCGGATGCGGTCGGCCTTGCGCTTCGAGAGCACGATGACGCCGGCGTCGTCCTCCACG
>CAILVI010000190.1 GCA_903837595.1 uncultured Thiodictyon sp. | reverse complement strand
TTGGCGGTCTGGGCAGCGATGCGCCCGAACAGCTCGGAATCGATCTCCTCCTCCATGAAGTCGCCGGCCGTAAGGCCGGGCTCCAACACCTCGGCCGCGGACAGGGTGATCTGACGCTCCGAGGCCTCCAAGGCGGTGCCGGCCGCCGGGTCTGCCACCACCTCCCAGCGCCGGAAGGTCCGATAGTCCCCGGTCTTACGGTCGATGACCACCCGCGCGTCGATCTCGCCGCCGTGCTTTTTGCGGGTCGCCGAGGCGAGCGCGGCCTCAATGGCCTCGAAGATCACGTCCTCGGGCACATCCTTCTCGTTGGATACGGCCTCAACAACCAGCAGGATCTCTTTGCTCATACCTTCCCATACTCACAGACTGTGCGACCGGTGACCGCGGCTACCGGCGCGCGGCCGCTGCAAAATCGGGGATCAGACGGGCGGACTCCAGGGCCGCGAACGCGATGTCCCAGGTCCGGCCTTCCGCCTCCAATCGAACCATCTCAATACCCGTGCCCTTGGAGTCGAGACCGAGGAGCACCCCTTCCAGGTTGCGTCGACCCTCGACCTTCTCGGCCAGCCGGAGCTTGATCCGCTGACCGACGAAACGGGCGAAGTGCTCCGGGAACACCAGCGGCCGGTCCAGTCCCGGGGAGGAAACCTCCAGGTCGTAATGGCCCGGCAGGGGGTCCTCCACGTCGAGGACACCGCTCAACTGCTGGCTCACCGCGGTGCAATCGTCCAGATTGATCCCACGGGCGTGGTCGATGTAGACACGCAGGGTGGAAGCGCCGCCACCACGTTGGAAATGTTCCACCCCAACGAGTTCGTAGCCCATGGGCTCCACCACACGGCGGGCCAATTGGGTCAGGGTGCTGTCTACCGGCTGCATGAAAAAGACCGTCCAAAAACGAAAAATGGGCCAGTGGCCCACTCTGTTGATGCGCCCAGCCCACGCGTTACCGCGGACTCGGCGCCCCACCTCGTGTCGTACAGAAACACCCCGGGTACGGGGCTCATGACGGGGACCATCTAAGGATCGCGAACCTTCCTGGCAGGTTGTCCGTCGCACGTTTAGCGCTGGAAGTGTAGGTCCTTCGGGGGCGTTACGCAAGGACGTTGTCTGCCGCGGGTACGATCTAGACTGCGAGGGCCTCGGGGGCACCAGAATAGGCAAGGCGCCGCAGCCCCCTCCGCACCGCGACGCCAGCCGAATTCCCGCCGACTAACATAGTAATTATAGTAATTCTACGCCTTAGCGCCGTGACGTCGGAACTGGTCTTGCCAGCTGGCCGCACCGGGGCGCTGAGCACGTAACCCCGAAATTGGTCGTAATTCGATCGAATACGATGATCTTACGCGAAATCCGGGGCTGCTGCGTGGCTCAGCGTTGCGCGTCGGCACGCCCTGTGACGCCCAGCGAAGGCTTTGGTCACTCTATTCCGGCACCCCCTCCTGATATTCGTCGATGCAAAAACCCCTTGCATTTACCGAAAAGCCAGAGCTAAAATTTGCCCCGCATGCTGCTTAGTGTAATCGTTTTCGGAAACGCAAAAGGAGCGCATCGTGTCGGATTCTACTACTATTCCTCGTGTGGATTCGGACAAACTGGTCCTGATCCGGCATATCACCGCGGCCTTGCCGGGCTATGTCGCCGCCATGGCGACGGCCATTGTGCCCTGCCCACCAGAGGGCCATACCGGGGGGCGTCCGTGAATAGCAACACACCGGACAATGAATCTAATGGCGCCGAGCCCGTTCCGCCTGCCACCACGGGCGGCAGCATTGCCGGGGCATCTCTGATCTCCACGCGACAGGCCACGGTCGCAAGCGCCGTCTTCGGTGCTGTGATCGCTGTTTTGACGGTCCTGATGACCGTGCAGCCCTATGATTCGAAACTCTTCAGCATCGAGTTTTTGCTCATTGTCGTATTTGCCTCCCTGATGGTTACACTCTGGATTGGGCGATTGATCTCCAGCGAGAGTGCGGCCGCTCTCAAGGCCCAATACGGTTCGGTCACTATCGATGTTGCCGGAACCTTCGGCGTATTTCTGCTGACCGGCGCCGGCCTCTTTTTTGGTTTTACATGGCTGCAAGAACGGTGGTGGGTAACGGTTGAAGTCCAGGATCCGCAAACCCTGAAAAGAATCATCGACCAGCATAAGATATTATTCAAGGATATCAATTCTGACGATCAGGACCTGGATCGGATTAGAACAGTTATCCGACGGTTTTCGGATGAGGAACGCTTGCACAATCGCATCGTCGGCCAGTATTGCTATTACGTCAGCGTCGCCAAGGACGGTGATTATGGGTGGTTTTTTGGCCGCCTCAGTATCCAGGCGCCCGCAAGTGGACCGCCGGTCGTTAAACTCAGTGGTCGCGTTGCATCGATGAGTTTTGAATCCGGGCTATTCGTGGTCGATAACGACGGAATTTTCTATGACTGGACCGTCGACAGCAACCCGGACCAACCCAACCGCGGTCAGCCATTCGGCATGGCCAGCCTGAAATTTAAAGCGTCCACCAACGACGACAGCAATAACATTCTGGAGATGAGCGGCAATTACGCCCGCTTCGGCGATACTGGCGGCGCGATCCGATTGATCCGTAACCAGCCGGGCACCACCGAGGCAAAGAATTTTTGTGCCGAAGAAGCGGCCCGACGTGACATGAAAGCAACCGCTACGGAACAGCTGCGGCCTCATTCGCAATGATGACCGCGGAACACCTCGCGACCTTGGGGCATCGCCTGACCCTCATCGCCGCTACCAGGTAAATAGTGCGAAACCAGGACGAGGCATACTGGCCGCACCCTCAGCCTTAAGACTGCCACCCACCGTGCACTAATAACGCCTACTCGCAGCGAATCGGATCAGACCATGACAAGTGAGTTTTCGCAACGCGTGTTCTATCAGGTCGGCCTTGCCATGATCGCCGTGGCGATGACCCTTTATCAGATTGCAGCCATTGCCGAAGACGAACCCATGTCTTCGGCGACGAAACGCGACTACGTCCTCGCGACCGGTTTTACTGGTGGCACCTATTACCACGCAGGCGTTGCGATTGCGACGCAAATCGACGTTCGCATGATACCAGAGGCGAGTTTCGGGTTGATCGCGATACCAACGGCCGGCTCCCAGGAGAACCTGGAGCTCCTGACGCAGCGACACGCCGACCTCGCAATCGTTCAGGCACTTGTCTTGGAACAGCTAAGAAGATCACCTTCGCAGGGTACGTCAAGTGACGTGGCGTCGCTTGCCAGCATCGGGTGGTTGTGGCAAAACGTTGAGCATTTTTTGCTTCTGGAGAAGTATGTATCGAGCGGATCACTCGCAGACCTGAGAAGCATCGTGAATAAGCCGGTATACCTGGGTGCCGAGTCATCGGGAACACGTATCTCGACAACCAGTATCTTGAGTAGTTTGGGCATCCACTTCCCCGTGGAAAATCTGCGCTCTACCAGCTACGATGCGGTTGTTGGCGAACTGAAGAGCGGGCCTATCGTTTTCGCAAGCCTGCCGGGCGGGGACCCGGTGTCTTCCGTAACCAGGGCATTCTCATCCCTGGGTAATGCCGTGCGCTTACTCGCGGTGACCGACGACGAACTGGCACTGATACGCAGTGGCGCCGCTGTGTGGCAGAGGGCAATCATTCCAGCGGCAACCTATCCCTTGCAGCTAACCGACGTCGCATCAATTTCGCAGCCCAACGTCCTGGTGGTACGCCAGGACCTGCCCGAGGAAGATGTCTATCGGATTACTCGCGAAATTTACACGCATGTCGCACGCTTGGCCGAAGTTCACCCCGCGCTGATGCAACTTGACCAAGCGCACAAGAACATTGACAGCATTTGGCCTCCACTTCATCCCGGCGCACGCCGGTATTTCGAAGAGCGAAGCAGCAACCCCAATAGCGGCTCCCAGCCAAGACCGACCAGGCCGGCACGGTAGTCCGGGGGCAGTGTCTGTGACCGCCCATCGGGTGTATAGTCGCTCAACAAAAGACGCACACAGGTCGGAGCCAGTTTCCGGTTGGTCTCGAGCCTCTGCTGGGTGGCCGGGCGCCCGGGTTGCTGGCGCCGCCGATCGAGGCTCCAGGCCAACACCTCCGCGGGTTGATGGCGGATCGCCCTGCGGGCATCCGCCCGACGGCCCTGGTGTTCGAAAGCCAGGCACGCAATCTGGTGCAGGCCAATTGGGTGGCCGTGACCTGACCTCTTTCGCCCGGTTGCGCCAAGGACGCCGCGAGCGCGCCCCTGAAGAAACTGCCGGTCGGCATCCAGACTGTCCTCGACAAATACCGGGCGGGGCTGAGACAACACCTACACCTTCGGCGCGGTCCCTGCCGGGCATCAGGCCGAAGGCGACGGCATCTGCCGCCTAATTCGCGCTGATCACGCCATCGGCCTGCGTCCCGACGCCGAAGATACGAAAGGGATAGAACACCCGCGTGGTGGATTCCTCTGCGATGAATACTCAGCCAACTAGGCCGGCACCGCGTCAAAGAATGCAGTGCGGACTGACCTCAGTGCCCAACCGCGTCGGGGTGGCACCCGGGGCGAAGCCGCGTGGCGCAGTGGCGGCAGATGTAGTCCCGGCCGCCGAGGACGCGGTGATGGCGGATGCTGCTCAGCCGATGTCCGCGGCAGGTGCAGTGATAGTCAAATTCCCGCAAGACGCGACCGCGTACCGTCGACACGTCGTAACGGTGACAGCGCTCGGGCGCCACGCCGAAGTGCCGCATGATCGCCTGCCATTCGGGTCCGTGCGGACGGATGCGCGACCCGTACCGGGCGAAGGCCACCAGGTGCGCGACCTCGTGGGGGACCGTGGTGGCGAGGAAGTCTTCCGCATTGGCCGTGAGGAGCACCGGGTTGTAGCGCACGACCCAGGGACCACGGCTACCGACACGCGCCTGACCGGCCGAGCGCCCGCGCAGGTCAAAGCGGATCTGCGGCTCCTGGATGCCGATCCGCAGCCACTGCCGGGCCTGCGCCAGCAGGGCGCGGGTCTGTGCTGCCACACGCCCTTGCAAGAGCACTAAGTCCTCGGTCGGCAGCCCCGTCGGCCTGACGCGGCCACCCGGCGCAGCCTGGTTGCTGTCCGATCTCATGGGATCACCCTTGGTTAGCCATGGAATCTTGATGATCGTTGCGACCACGGGCCGGTATCGTCGCCCAGCAGGGCGACCGACGTTGACGCCGCCAGGTGGCCGGGATGAGTCTCAGGAGGCCGCCGCCAGCGCCGCGAGGATGCGCTCCACCTGCCCGGTGCAGTACGCGAGGTGCCCTTCGATCTCGGCCATGGTGATCGCGCCCTCCCCCTTGCCGGCCGCCCAGTTGACCACGAAGGCGAGGCTTGCATAGTTGAGATCCAACTCACGGGCCAGGACCGCCTCGGGCATCCCCGTCATACCGACCAAGTCGCAACCGTCGCGCTCCATCCGAACGATCTCCGCCGCGGTCTCCAGCCGCGGGCCCTGGGTCGCCCCATAGGTCGCGGTCGGGGTCGCGGGCACCCCGGCGAGTTCACAGGCGGCCCGCAGGGCGCCGCGCAGCTGCGCACAGTAGGGTTCGGTGAAATCGACATGGTGGACCGGGTGCGACTCACCGTCGTGGAAGGTGTGCTCACGAGCGTAGGTGTAGTCGATGATCTGATCGGGGAGCGCGAAGACCCGGGGACCGTAAGCCGCGGTGATGCCGCCGACGGCGGCGAGCCCCACGACCTGCCGCGCCCCGCACGCGCGCAGCGCCCACAGATTGGCCCGATAGTTGACCCGGTGCGGCGCCAACCGATGGCCCGCGCCGTGGCGGGCGAGAAAGAGCACCGACCGGCCGGCGAGTTCCCCGCGCACGAGCGGCGCTGAAACCGGGCCGAAGGGGGTCTCCGGTTGTTCGGTCGAGACGACCTCGAGCCCCCCCAGACGCTGAAAACCCGATCCCCCGATGACGGCGAGAAGCCCCATGCAACACCCCTGGCGGTGGCCCGGCGATCCGGGCTCACAATTGACACTGGGCGTCAGTCTACCTGAGCACTCGCGAAATCAAAAAAACGGCGCGTCCGCTTAGGCCCGCGCCTCGTGAAACATGCCAATCTCAACCAACTTGGGGAAGAGCACCTGCTCCTCGCGTTCGATGCGCTGACCCACCATCTCAAAAACCTCATGGGTCTCGGCGACAAAGTCGTCGCTAAAATTAAAATCGCAGTTCTTCAGCCAGTTCTTGTGGTAGTCGTCGAAGATCTTCCGCAACGGCCGCTCACCGCTGATGAACCCCCAGGCGATCGACTTGACCTTGGGGTCATCATGGATCAACAGGCTGGGGTAGAGACCGCGATCCTCCTCGGCCAGGTGTCGGCGCACCCGCTCGCCCAAGTCGCACAGTAACTCATGCGCGGTCCGGGCGTTGGGGCGGATGCGCAGCTGTTCCGTGGTCAGGAGCGAACGCAGGTCGTCAATCATCTGACGCAATTCAGAATGCGTACAACGGTAGCCGTCTAGGGTTTGCATGGATCATCCTCCTCGTTGTTGTTGTTTCGTGAACACCACCGCCGCGGGGCGCGATCCGCGACACCGGGTGGCAGGCACGCTTGAGGCGCGCTGCCCGCCGAGGCAGCGCACGAGCGATCTTATGCGCTAAGGTTTACTCCAAAATCGAGGCGTCGTCAAAAATACATTGCTTGTATTGGTTTTTTAGAGCTCTGAATTTAGTTGCATTGCTTTTCCCCGTCGCCGATTTGTGGCCGCTCAGCGGTCCTGATCAGCGACGGCAAAAATACCCGGGACATTGCGAAAGTAGCCCTTGTAGTCTAGTCCATAGCCGAACACATAGCGGTCGGGAACCACCACGCCCACCACATCGGCCGCGCAGGCGTGGGAGCGCTCTTTCTCCACCAGGACCGCCGTATGGACCCCGGCCGCCCCGTCCTCGCGGCAGGCGCGGATGATGGCGTCCAGGGTGATGCCCTCATCCAGGATGTCGTCCAAGATCAGCACCTGTTCCCCGCGGATAATTTCCGACGGACGGTAGTGCCAGGCGAGTTCACCGCCGCGGGTGGTCCCGTCGTAACGGGTGGCGTGCACATAACCCAACCGCAGCGCAAAATTCAGGCGTGGCAGCAACAGTCCCGCGGCGATGATGCCGCCGGTCACCACACTCAGGACCACGGGATCGGTCCCCGCCAACCGGGCGGTAAGGGTCTCGGCCATCCGATCCAGCGCCGTCTCCATGACCTCCTGGGTCACCAGGCACTCGGCACGATCGGCAATGGCGACATACGTCTCGGGGGTGAGCTTCATCTGTGGTTTACCGGTTGAGTAGGGTCGGCCAGCGTCAACTCCAGGTCCAGCGTTTCCAGGTCTTCGAGTCGTGCGACCTGCTGCACGCCCTCATGCCAACGCGCTTCCTCGTGCAAACGCTCACGGGCGAGGCGTCCGCGCCCGTGCATGCGCAGCAGCCGCAGTTGGGCGGTCGGGTCGGTTTGGGAACGGAAGGCCTGAACAATCTCGAGCGCGGCCGGGCGATTGTTGCAGATCAAGAGCATATCGCAACCGGCACGGGCGGCGGCCTGGGCGCGCTGGGCATAGCCGCCGCCGGCATCGGCCGCGGCCATGTTGAGGTCGTCGCTGAAGATGACACCCGCAAAGCCCAGACGGCTGCGCAGCACCTCTTTGAGCCAGAAGGGGGAAAATCCGGCGGGCTCCGGAGCGACCCGCGGGTAGACCACATGGGCCGGCATCACCGCCTCCAGTCCGTGCCCGATCAACCGCCGGAACGGCACCAGATCGGCGGCCAGCAGGTCCGCCAGCTCCCGCTCGTCCAGCGGCAACTCGGTGTGGGAGTCCGCGGCCACGCCGCCATGCCCGGGGAAGTGCTTGCCGACCGCGGCCATCCCGGCCTGGCGCACCCCGGCCGCCCAGGCGCCGGCGAGGGCCGACACCGGCTCCACCGCGCCGCCGAAGCCGCGATCGCCGATGGCCCGGCAGAGACCCCGATCGAGATCCAGCACCGGGGCAAAACTGAAGTCCACCCCTGCCACCAACAGCTCCGCGGCCATCAACCAGGCGACGGCAGTGCAGGCAGCGATCGCCCGGCGCGGGTCCTGGGCGTAGAGTGCACCGAAGCGCCCGGCCGGCGGCAGGCGGGTGAAGCCATCGCGAAAGCGCTGTACCCGCCCCCCCTCCTGGTCGACCCCGATCAAGAGCCGGGGCTCGCGCAGGTCATGGATGGCCGCGGTGAGTGCCGTGAGTTGGTCGCGGGAGACGTAGTTGCGGGCGAAGAGGATGACACCGCCCACCGCCGGATGGCGCAACAGGTCGCGGTCCTCGGGGGTCAACTCGGTACCCGCCAGGTCGACCATGATCGGACCCAGTGACATGGTTAGATCCCCCGCCCGGGCCGTGCGGCCCTCGGGGTCCAATCGGAAAGCGGGGGTCGCACGCGCATGACATCGCCTGTGGAAGGTGGCCGGGTGACTGCCACCCGGCCTTCAATCCGGGGTTTTAACACACTCCCAGGAACCTCGAAAGATCAATGCTGCGTCAGATGCGGCGGCGGGCTGGGTCGGTGCAGCCGCCATTGCTGATAGGCCGCCAGCGCGAAGCAGGCGGTACCGAGCACCGTGAGTGACTGCTCGAGCCAGTGCATGGCCAGCGTCTTGGGGTTCATCATGGCGATCGGCTGGAGCGCAAAGATCATCAGCAGATTGACCGCGAACAGCAGTGCCGTGCCCCAGCGCCGCCGAGCCAGCGCGGCGGCGATCAGCAGCGCGCTCGCTGCCAGATTGCCGAGACTCACGAGGATCAGCAGGGGCAGGAACCAGCCGCGGGGCAACTCGAACACCCATTGCCTTAACGCCGCGGCGGCGAAGGCCACCAGCACCAGGAGCGCCGCGACCCGCCACCGCCGGGCGGGGGCGTGCCGCCCAAATTGACGCCAGACGGCACCCCACAGGGCGACGGCAAGCAGGGCGAACCCCAGGGCCATCAGCGGGAACAGGGCCGTGGCGAGCCACACCAGGTCGGTCCCGGTCGCCGCGGCGATGAGCTTCCAAGTCGCCTTGGACAGTCCGCCCGCCACGATGAGAAAGCCGCCCAGCAGCGCCGGCCGCTCGTCTGCCGGATCCTGGTCCGCCACGTAGCGGGTGACGAACCACAGCGCAACGCCGGTCAGGGCCACCGGCAGAAAGTTATAGAGTGCGAGGCTCAGTGGAAAATCGAGCATCGTCTGCGACTCAGACGAAGCGCATCGAGAGGTCGACGGCGGTCACGTCCTTGGTCAGGTCGCCGACCGAGATGCGATGCACCCCGGTCTCGGCAATCGCCCGCACGGTGCTCAGGTTGACGTTGCCCGAGGCCTCCAGTTGCGCCCGACCGGCGGTATGCGCCACCGCCTGACGCAGCTCGTCGAGGGTAAAGTTGTCCAACAGGATCAGGAGCGCCCCCGCGTCCAGGGCCTCACCGAGCTCCGCCAGGTTCTCCACCTCGATCTGGATGGCGACGCCCGGATTGCCGGCGCGCGCGGCCGCCAGGGCGGCGCCGATGGAGCCGGCGGCCAGGATGTGATTCTCCTTGATCAGGATCGCATCGTAGAGCCCGATCCGGTGGTTGTGGCAGCCGCCGCACAGCACCGCATATTTCTGCTGGAGACGCAGCCCCGGCAGGGTCTTGCGGGTGTCCAGCACGCTTACCGGCAGCCCGGCAACCGCCGCGGCATAGCGGCTCGCCCGGGTGGCGGTGCCGGAGAGGGTCTGCAGATAGTTCATGGCCGTGCGTTCGCCGCTGAGCAGGGCGCGCGTGGGGCCAGTGAGCACACAGAGCCGCTGGCCGGCGCGGATCGGCTCGCCGTCCTGGGCCTCCCAGTCGAGCATCACGCCGGCATCGAGTTGGCGAAACACGCCCTCGTACCAGGCGCTGCCGCTCAACACCGCCGCCTCCCGGGTGATCAACTCCACCCGCGAGCGCTGGTGCGCCGGGAGCAGGGCGGCCGTCAGGTCCCCCCCGCCCAAGTCTTCCGCCAAGGCGGCCCGGACCTGGGAGGCGATCACGTCCGGCGCGGGGAGTTGGGCGCGCAGCAGCGCAGCACTGGGCAAGGGCAATGGCACCGTCGGCATATCCTTGGAATCTCCCATGGTTGAGAACAAAATTGACACCCGCAGTCACCGGGGAACAGACGCGACCGATTCGACGCGACCCGATCGCCCGGGCTGCGTTAGCATGGCATTGATCAGGCCATCAGGCCAGAACCGACCAACGCTCGCTGTCCTGTGGGGCACCGCCCTGGTGGCCGTGGGTTTGAGCCGGTTCGTCCAGGGGCTCAAGCCCGGCCTCTGTCCCTTGGGCGAGGCCATGGCCTGGGACTTCGCCCGCACCGGGAGCCTGATGCGGCACTTTCTGTGCGTGACCGTTCTGATGATTGAGGGTATGCTTCCCTATCTGTGAGGGTGACATGACTGCACCATGCCCGACTGAAGACCCGGCAATGCAAATCGATCCCGCAGGCTGGCTCCTGGCCGCCGCACACCACCCCTCGCCCCATTGCGATGACCGCCCCGCGGGTACCGCAATCGACCTGTTGGTCATCCACAACATCAGCCTGCCGCCGGGCGAATTCGGCGGCAGTGCCATCGATGACCTCTTTCTCGGCCGGCTCGACCCGGCCGCCCACCCCTATTACCGCATCGCCGCCGCGGCCGGCCCTGTCTCCACCCATTTCTTGATCCGGCGTGACGGCGCCCTGATCCAATACGTGCCCTGCCGGCGCCGCGCCTGGCACGCCGGGCGCTCCTGCTTCGGCGGGCGCGAGCGCTGCAACGAATTCTCCATCGGCATCGAACTGGAAGGCACGGACACGCTACCGTTCGAGCCGGCGCAATACCTGACCCTCGCCCGCTGCACCCTAGCCATCCTCTGCCAGTATCCCGCCATTACGCCCGAGCGCATCGTCGGACATAGTGACATAGCACCGGGGCGCAAGACCGACCCGGGGCCATTTTTCGCTTGGGTGCGGTATCGCGACTTGATCCGCCACCATGGCCTTGATCATTGTCACACCCACACTCGTGACACCGCGCAAGCGGTGTCACGCCGGCCCTAGGTACTGCGATCACGGAACCACGATCACGACCGCACGCGCAATCCTTGATGAAAAGAATAACCCAATCCCTACTGCTTGCACTCGTCGGCAGTGTCATGATGCTGCTCTTTTGGCCGGCCAGCGTGACACCGACTGGGGCGGCGCAACAGCTGCGACAGGCGCTGGAGCAAGTCCAGTTGGATGGCGCGACACTGACGCTGCCGCAAGCGATGGCAAGAGACCATGTTCCGGGGATCAGTATCGCCCTCATCGACGATTACCAGATCGCCGGAACGCTCGCCGATGGCTACAAGCAGTCTGGGCAAAGCGAACCGATCACCCCGCACACGTTGATTCAGGCGGCCTCGCTGTCCAAATCCGTGGCGGCGGCCACGGCCATGAAGTTGGTGCAACTCAAACGCATGAGCCTGGATGACGACGTCGATCGTGAGCTTAAGTCCTGGCACCTTTCTGAATACTCGCCTGACCCGCAGCGCAAGCTCACGCTGCGCGAACTGCTCAACATGACCGCCGGCATCAATCTCAGCGGATTTTCCGGATACCCGCCCAATCAGCCGCTACCGACACTCGTTGAAATCCTCAATGGCCAACCGCCGGCGACCTCCGCACCGATACAGGCGGTGGCGCCTCCAGGCCAGCGCTATGCCTATTCCGGAGGCGGTTATGAGATCATGGAACAGTTGATCGAAGATATCACCGGCCGGCGGTTTGCAGACATTACCAAAGAGCTGATCCTCAGACCGGCCGGTATGCGCCATAGCTATTTCGTGCAACCCTTGCCGCCGCAGCTGGCTAAGCAGGCGGCTTGCGGACACCTGGAGGACGGCCAACCCTTGGAAGGACAGTGGCGCGTTTTCCCGGAACTGGCAGCCGCGGGACTCTGGAGTACACCCGCCGATTTGGCGCGCTTCGTGATTGCGATGATGAATGCCTATCGCGGGACCTCAGGCGCGATGCTCGATCAAGCCAGTGCCACGGAAATGCTGACCCTGCCAGACAATGGGTTCTACGGACTTGGCCTAGTGGTGCGAGGAACCGGACGCACGCTGCATTTTCTCAAGCAAGGACATAATGCAGGGTACCAAAACTGGATGATTGGCTTTCCCAACACCGGACAGGGAGCCGTGGTAATGACGAACTCCGACGCGGGGAGCCCACTTGCGCAAGCGGTGGTCAATGCGCTGGCCCAGGCCTTCGCTTGGCCACCACTGGAGCAACTCGAGGACGGCATGTTCACCTCGCCGCACCCATAGTCGTGCTCGCCTGAGACGAACACCGCGCTCGCATTGCCAGCGCACCGGGATGCACTGCTGACGGCCCAGGATCTAAGGCCTTGATCGTCGCTCTTCGCGTTCCCCAAGCGCTAACCGTGGCAATACCGTTGCGCCGCTCCAGCAGCGGGTAACTTAGTGTGGCGCATGCGCATCCGGACAGACGCGCACACAAGCGTGAGATGGCCCCACAACAGCGAGCCCAGGATGAGGCCAGTCGCGCCCCCAACCGGACTGTCCGCCCTCCCCCAGCCAGGTACACTAGCGGATTGCCCCGGCGGCCCACGCCGCCGACCCGAACCGCCCGACCCCGGAGACACCCCCATGCCCAGCGCACCCAGCCGCTCACTCGAGACCTTCGACAACCCTCAGCCCGGGCGTGATTACACCATCCGCATCCGCGTGCCCGAGTTCACCTGCCTGTGCCCCAAGACCGGACAGCCGGACTTCGCTGAACTGACCCTGGAGTATATCCCGGACCGGCTGTGCGTCGAACTCAAGGCGCTCAAGCTCTATGTCTGGTCCTATCGCGACGAGGGCGCCTTCCACGAGGCAGTGACCAATCGCATCCTCGACGATCTGGTGGAGGCAACCAAGCCCCGCTTCATGCGCCTGACCGCGGATTTCAACGTGCGCGGCGGGATCGACACCACGGTGGTAGCCGAGCACCGCGCACCCGCCTGGGCGGCGCCGTCGCTGGTCGAACTCCCATAAGAATCTAGGTGCGGCTGAAGTCGCACCTACGTCCGCGAGCCCATCACTCCCCGCCCACCGGATAGGATTCGCGCCCGTACATCCGGCTCAGGTCCCGCAGCCTGCCAGCGGACGCGGGGTCCAGGTCCGCCGCCCGATAACGCCACACCCAGTTGCCCTCCGCGGTGCCCGGGCGGTTCATGGTCGCCTCCGCCCCGGCGCCCAGCAGGTCCTGCATCGGGAACAGCGCCGCGGCCGCCACCGAGCCCAGGGCGGCGCGGATGAAGGCCCAATGGGGCTCACCGCAGTCGGTGTTGAGATAGCGTTGAACCCAATCGCGAGTCGCCGCGTCCTGTTCCGACCACCAGCCGACGACGGTGTTGTTGTCGTGCGTGCCGGTGTAGACCACCAGCCGCGGCCGGTGGTGGTGGGGCAGGAAGCCGCAATGTCCACAGCCGTCCGTATTCTCAAAGGCGAACTGGAGGATGGCCATGCCCGGCAGGGCGAGCCCGTCGCGCAGGGCCTCGACGTCAGGGGTGATGACCCCCAGGTCCTCGGCGATCAGCGGCAGGTCCGCTCCCAGTGCCTTAGAAAGTGCATCGAACAGGGCCATCCCCGGCCCGGTGACCCAGCGGCCATTGACGGCGGTCGCCTCGCTCGCCGGGACCTCCCAATAACCGGCAAAACCGCGGAAGTGGTCCACCCGCACCAGGTCGGTGACCGTGAGCAGGTGGCGCAGGCGCTGCACCCAGAACCCGTAGCCGTCGGCGGCCAGGGCCGGCCAGTCGTAGAGCGGGTTGCCCCAGCGTTGACCGGTGGGGCTGAAATAGTCCGGCGGCACCCCGGCGATGACCGTCGGCTGGCCGTCCGGCTCCAGCTGGAACCACTCGCGATGGGCCCAGACCTCGGCCGAATCGTGGGCGACGAAGATCGGCATGTCACCGACGAAATGGACCCCGCGGACATGGGCGTAGTCACGCAACGCCGACCACTGGCTGAAGAACAGGAATTGCACCAGACACTCGCGGTCGATCTTCGCCTTGTGGGTCCGTTTCCAGGCCGTCAGCGTCTTGCGATCACGCAGGGCGAGCCGCGGCGACCATTCGGTCCAAGGGCGCTCTTTGTTAGCGATCTTGAGCGCACTGAACAGCGCATACTCCGGAAGCCAGTCGCGCTGCTCCTCCTGGAAACGGGCATAGGCATCGCGTTGGGATTGATCGGCACGAGCCAGAAACCCCTGGTAGGCGCGATCGAGCAGGGTCCGCTTCCAGCAGTGGACCTCGCCGAAGTTGACCTGATCCTCCGGAAAGTCCGGGTGTTCCAGGTCCGCGGGATCGATCCAACCGGCGGCGAGCAACGCCTCCGGGCTGATCAGCAAGGGATTGCCGGCATAGGCGCTGGTGCATTGATAGGGCGAGTCCCGGTAGCCGGTGGGCCCGAGCGGCAGGACCTGCCAGAGCCCCTGCCCGGCCTCGCTGAGCAAATCGACGAAGCGGTAGGCCGCCGGTCCCAGGTCGCCGATGCCGAAGGGGCCGGGAAGGGAGGTGGGGTGCAGCAGGATGCCGCTGGTACGGTGCATGGGGACTCCGGGCGTGAGTGGGAGCAAGGTCGGGAAGTCTACCGAATACCTGGGAAAAAGCCGACCGTTCAATGCACGCGACCGCTATTTGTTCTCCACTGCGGTCAAGAAGGTCTGACGGGCGGTGGCGGACCCGGCCCGCTCGGCCTCCTGCACCAGCCGCCAGGCTCGATCCATGTCGCCGAGTTCCACCGAGTCCTGGATCATCCGGTTATACATGGTCTGGGTCTCCTTGCGCATGGGCGGCCGGGCGGCGGCGCGCGCCGGCGCCCGGGCCGTGCGGGATGACCGGGTCGCGGCGCGCGGGGCGACGGCCACATAGCGGCCGGCACCGCGCCGCTGCCGGCCATATTGGGTAGTGGAGGCGGCGGTCTCCAGGTCCCCCACGGACATCCGAAAAACTCCGGTCGCGGCGTGTTGCGCCACCGGGTCGGGGAGACGCGGATCCTCCAGCCCCTGGGCCCGGGCATACAGCTTGGCCTCACTCATCATCCGGGTGGAACCGCGCAGCGCCTGGTCGGTGGTAAAAACGACCAGATATTTTTCGGCCGCCAGGTCGCCCCCGCGATGGCGGTCCAGATAGACCTTCCCCCGCAGGCGCTGGGGTTCCATGAAGCCGGCCGGGGTGTACTTGAACGTGCTGGAGTCGATGGCGCGACTCACCCGGTAATTGCGGTCCAGAATCAGCACCGTGGGGACGAAGACCGTGGCCCCGGCGATGGCATCGATGGTGAGGGTGGCGCGCTGCAGGTCGTCCGGGATCTCAAAGGCCTGGAGCAGGCTCTTGCCGGTCGAAAAGTCAAAGGCCTGGGCCTTGCCATCCACCTGGTAAAACGCACTGCCGGCGGTGTCCAGCGGCGCAAAGCGCAGCCCTGAGAGTGCATTGCAGCAGACCCGGGCGGCATTCAAGACCTCTTGACTCGCGGCCGCGCTGGGGCTGACCGCCGTGTACATGGGAGAACTGGACGCCATGGGCGGTTGCGGCTCCATGGCCGCACGCCAGGGGACCGGTCCCACGCCGGCGCAGCCGGCGATGCACAGTAGACTCAGGGCGAGCGCGGTGACTGTAGCGAATCTGGGCATGGGGGGCTCCAGGACGGTGAACGACACGAGCGTGCCGCGCCCGAGCGGCAATGGGCCGGCCATGGGCCGGGAATGGGCGCGAACACTGCTGCGCGACATTACCACGGATCGCCGACTGATCGGGATGCCCGGCGCCAACCGGTCCACGCAGCACCTCCTGGACGTCCGACCCTGGAAAAAGCCGTTGTCACGCCAAGGCGCCAAGTTCGCCAAGGTTTTCCAGTGCGTCATCGGCGTTGGAGCAGCGAGCCAACGGACGCTCTCGCAACTTCTCTTACCCTATTGTATTTCTTGGCGAGCTTGGCGCTTTGGCGTGAGCCATTGGGAACGTCGGTACGCGACTGACTCAGGCCCGGGCCAACTCCCGTACCGCCCGCTCAGCAGCCCCATAGGCGGCCGTCGCGAAGGGCGTGTTGCCGATGCGCCGGACGGTATCGCTGAAGGGCTCTGACTCGCGGCGATGGTTGAGGTAGGCCCCGAGTAGACGCTCCAAGGTCGCGGGCACCTCGGCGGCCGCAATCGCCGGGCCGATGACCGTGCCAAAGCGGGTATCGACCCCCGCACGGCCTCCAAGACCCAGCTGGTAATACTCAGCCCCCTGCTTGTCGATCCCCCGGATACCGATGTCTGCCACCTGGTGGTGGGCGCAGCCGTTCATGCAGCCGGAGCAATTGACCACCAGCGCCCCGAGCCTCTCCAGCAGACCCTGGTCCGCAAACCTGGCCTGGATGGCGTTGACCAGCGGCACAGACCGGGCATTGGCCAGGTCGCACTCGTCCCCGCCGGGGCAGGCGATGATGTCGGTGAGCAGCCCGATGTTGGGGTTCGCCAGTCCGGCGATGGCGGCCTGACGCCACAGTCCGTGCAGGTCGCTCTGCCGCACCTGGACCAACACCAGGTTCTGGCGTTGGGTGACCCGGACCTCGCCGAAGCTGTAGTCATCCGCCCACTGGGCGGCCTGTCGCAGTTGCTCCGCGGACACATCGCCGGGGGCGTTGTCCACGCGCTTGGTGGACAGGGTGACGATAGCGTAGCCGGGGCGCCGATGGGGTTGCACATTGTGGCGTACCCAAGCGGCGTAGGCCGGTTCGCGCTCGAGCCGGTGCAGGTGCAGCGCGTCGTCACCGGTCAAATCGAGATACGGCGGATCGGCGAAATGACCGGCGACCCGCGCGACCTGAGTCTCGGTGAGCGTCAGCGCGCCGTCCTTCAGCGGCGCCCAGGCGGCCTCGACCCGACGGCGGAATTCCTCGATCCCGAGGTCGCGGACCAGGAACTTGAGGCGAGACTTGTGTGGATTGTCCCGCCGGCCCTGCGTATTGAAAACCTGGCAGATCGCCTCGCAGTAGCTCAGCAGATGGCGCCACGGCAAGAACGGCTCCAGCTCCAGCGCCGCCATCGGGGTACGGCCGAGCCCGCCCCCCACATAGACCCGAAAGCCAGTCTCTTTCGCCGCATCACGCACCAGGTTCAACCCGATGTCCTGCACCCGGATCAGGGCGCGGTCGGGCCCGACCCCCTGGACCGCGATCTTGATCTTGCGCGGCAGGCGGCTGAACCCCGGGTGGCCGGCGCTCCATTGGCGCAACAACTCGCACCAGGCGCGCGGGTCCATGGGCTCAGCCGCGGCGGCCCCGGCCAGGGGGTCGGAGGTGATGTTGCGAATGCAGTTCCCGGAGCTCTGAATCGCATGCAGCTGCACCTGCGCCAGCTCCGCGAGGACCAACGGGGCGTCTTCCAGGACCAGCCCGGAGATCTGGAAGTTGTGCCGGGTGGTGAAGTGCCCGCGCCCACCGCCATAAGCCTCGGCCACCCGGGCCAGGACGCGCAACTGGTCACTGGCGAGCAGTCCGTAGGGAACGGCAATCCGCAGCATGGGCCCGTGGCGCAGGATGTAGAGCCCGTTGAGCAGGCGCAGGGGCCGCAAATCCTCGGCACTGAGGGTGCCGGCGCGGCTCCGTGCGAGCTGATCGCGCAGCTCGGTCACGCGTGCGTCTACCAGCTGTTGATCTTGCGCAGTGTATTGGTACATGGGCGGGCGGGTCCTTGAATCGCGGGTGGGGCCGGGCCTGAAGGACCGGGGGGCCGCTGAGTGGGCGCCCATCCTAGCGGCATCCTTTAGCACAAAAAAGGAATTGCTTCTTCGATCGATATAGCTATAACTTATTAAGCCCCCGAGTGCCGGGGCGGCTCGACCGCCCGACGGATCCCACCGAGACCAGACCGTGACTTACGCCAAGACGCGAAGCAAAACAACGATGAACCTACAGCAGTTGCGCTACATCGTCACCTACGACTTCGCCTTCACCGGGCGCGGCCAGATCAACCGCGCCTTCCGCAGCCACGACCTCACGCCGCGCGTGGTCCTGACCGTGCTGGACGCGGACGTCATCAAGACCTATGTGGGCATGGGCTTAGGCATAGGGATCGTCGCGCGGATGGCCTATGATGCGCAGGGCGACCGCGCGCTGGGGATGGTGGACGCCGCCCACCTGTTCGACTCCAGCCTCACCCGCGTCGACCTGCGCCGCAACGCCTGGCTGCGCGGCGATGTCTACGCCTTCATCGCGTTGTTCGCCCCCCACCTGAGCCGCCAGGTGATCGCCCGGGCACTAGCCGGTGGGGGAGCGAATTTGCGATCTGAACCGCATTAGGAGAACCCGCCATGAGCAGCACTCACCTGACCCGCCGCCAATGGCTGAAAGGCGGGACGGCCGCCGTCGCCGCCCTGGCGCTACAGCAGCGGCTGTTTCCCAATCTGACCATTGCCGAGGTCGCCGCCGCGCTAGCCGCTGGCTACCCGCAAGCCGGAGTAACGCCCGCGGGCGGACTGGCGGACTCGCTCGCGGCGCCCTGGGAGACCCCGCCACTGAATCTCAATGGGGTCTTTCTGGGACCCAAGGCGGAGAATGCCCCGCTCGTCGAGTCATTGCTGGTGGAGGTGTTCCGCGACTATGTGTTCTGGCGGCGCAATTTCCACCCGGAGGATCGCCTGGCCATCACCCCGGAGGAACAACGCGACGCTGGTTATCTGACCTTCATCGACAATTTCAGGCGTGAGCTCTTCACCCTGCTGGGCGAGCTGAAGGCCGACATCCCATTCTATTCGCCCCGCTACCTGGGCCACATGACCGGCGACGTCTCACTGCCCGCCTTGGTCGGCTATTTCGCCACCATGCTCTATGACCCGAATAACGTGTCCTGGGAGGCCTCACCGATCACCACCCTGTTGGAACTGGAGGTGGGCCGGTCGTTGGCCAGGATGCTCGGGTTCGGCCACACGCCGCAGGCGCTGGCCGGCACCTGGGGACACATCACCTCCGGCGGCACCCTGGCCAACATCGAATCGATCTGGGTCGCCAAGGCGCTCAAGTTTCTACCCATCGCGGTGCACCAGGCCGCCCTGGACCTACAGGTCAACGACCTCACGGTGGGCACCGGCGACCGGCCACTCGCAGAACTGAACGCCTGGGAATTGGTCAACCTCACCCCCACAGCGGCACTCGATCTGAAAGACCGGCTGCTGCGCAGCTATGCCGTCCAGCACCCGGAACTGACACCCGATGACGCGGTGACTGAGGTCACTGAAGCGCTCAAACGCCATGACATCCTGTCGCTGGGCGATCACAGTTTCTTCTCCCGCCTGACCGGCAATGACACCCTGCAACCGGCGATCCTGTGTGCCCCGCAGACCATGCACTATTCCTGGGTCAAGGGACCCGGTGCGATCGGCGTGGGCGCCCGCCAGGTGATGGCGATCCCCATCGACGCCCATTACCGTATGGACGTGGCGCGGCTGCGCCAACAATTGGAGCAGGCCCTGGCCGCACGGCAACCGGTCATTGCCGTGGTCGGCGTGGTCGGCACCACCGAAGAAGGGGCCGTCGACCCCATGCACGAGCTGGTGGCCCTGCGCGACGAATTCGCCGGCCGCGGCCTGACCTTCTGTCTGCACTGCGATGCGGCCTACGGCGGTTATATCGCGAGTTGTTTCCGGGCGAAAAACGGCGAACTGCGCCCCCTACCGGTCATGCAAGACGAATATGCCGGCTGGCCGCCCGCGGACGTCTATCAGAGCTTTACGGCCTTGCAGCAGGTCGACTCGGCAACCATCGATCCGCACAAACTGGGTTATGTCCCCTACCCCGCCGGTGCCATCGTCTTTCGCGACGGCCGGGTCAAAGACCTGGTGGCGCAAGAGGCCGCCTATGCCTTGGGCGGGCGCACCCAGCGGCAGCCCGGCGAGGTCTACATCGGCAAGTACATCCTGGAGGGCTCCAAACCGGGCGCCGCCGCGGCCTCGGTCTATCTGTCACACCGGGTGGTACCACTCAACGAGGACGGCTATGGCCGACTCCTGGGCCAGACCCTGCGCATCACCCGGACCTTCCATGACGCGCTGGCACGATTCGGCCACTCACTCGCCAACGAGTTCATCCTGCGACCACTCACCCTGCCCGATACCAATATACTCAATTACACCTTTAACATCGCAGGCAACGACCGCCTGGACCTGATGAACCGCTTCAGCCTGGCACTCTATCAAAGCCTCTCGATCGACCCCGCCAGCCCGGTCCAGACCCGGCAGTTCATCGTCTCACACACCGAATTCGGCTATGACACCTACAACCCGGTGGCGCTGCGTGCCTATCTGCAGGACGAAATGGGCGTGCAAGGCCGCTACTTCGTCCCGCCAGCCGAGCGCAAGCAACGCCTGGCCGCCGGCGAATCAGGCTTCGACAGCGAAGTGGTCGTCTTCCGCACCACCCTGATGAATCTGTTTACACTGGAGCCGGCGCGGGGGGAAAAGAATTATATGGAACTCTTTCTGGAGGGCCTGCCGACGCTGCTGCGGCAGGCCAGACAGGCCGTCACTTAGGCCTGCCCCGCCGCTCGGGACACCGCGGCGGAGACTGTGAAAGTATTCGTGACGTGTGTGCCGTCCCGAGCCAAGCCCCCGTTGTCGTTGTCGTAAACGAAGAACTCGACTACGAATCCGACAACGACAACGACAACGACAAGAAACGTTCCTTTCCCGGGCGGCTGGCGAATACTTTCACAAGCTCGGCGGCGGTGTCACGCCGGTGTCTGGCGCTGAGCGCCCCGAGGTCAGCGGCCGGGATGACCATCAAGGCCCTGCGATCTATGACAAACATGACCGACACTCAGCCGCAGCAAGGTCAAGGACTGGTCGGAATGTCTTTGAGAATCCCCAGCAGGGTGGTCGCGGACCGGTGGAGCTGCTCCAGGCACTCCCGCGCCTTGGGCGGCAGGGTTTGCTGCAAGGTGAGCTCAGCCAGGCCGATGATGCCATTCATCGGGGTGCGGATGTCATGGCGCATGTGGGCCAAGAGCTCGCTCTTGGCAGCATTGGCGGCCTCAGCGCTCGCGCGGGCCAGTTCCAGCTCGAGCGCGTCGCGCTTGCGTTCGGTGATGTCGCGGGCCAGCACGATGAACTCGTTGCCCGGCCGCGCCGGCGCACCCATCGCGGCGATCGACAGCTCGAACCAGTGCGGGCCCTGCGGCAGCGGCAGGCAATAGGTGGCCCCGCAGTAACTGCCGAGCGTTGCCGCCTCGTCCAGGGCGGCCGTGACGATGCGCGCGGCATCCTCCGGTAAGACCTCCGAGACCTTCTTGCCGAGGAATGCGGAAGGGGGGACATACAGCTGATCGATCGTCGGCGCGTTGTAGTCGACAAAGCGGCCTTCCCGATCGACCCGAAACATCAGGTCGGGCAGGGCACTGATCATGGCCTCCAGGCGCTCCTTCGTGCGGCGCAGTTCCTCCTCGGCCGCCCGGCGCTCGGTGATGTCCTGTAAGGTCCCGGTCAGATACGCCTCACCGTCGTACTCCACCCGGCCAATGCAGCGCAACTCCGCCCAGAAGCGCCGCCCCGAAGCAGCGATCAACGCGCATTCGATGGTGAAGGGAGTGCCGGATTCCCAGGTTTCCAGGAGGTGCCGACGGATCAAAGGCAAGAACTCCGGCGCGTAATACCGCAACCCTTCTTCCAGTGTGGCGGGCGGACGCTCCAGTGGATGCTCCACCAGACGGTAAACCTCCTCGGTCCAGAACAACATGCGGGTCACCGGATTGGCCTTCCACCCGCCCACGCGGGCGATGGACTGGCTCTCCCGCAGGAATTGCATAATCTCGCGCCGTTGCTTTTCGGCCCGCTTTTGCTCGGTGACGTCGCTCCAGACCGAGAGGATCTGTTCCCGGCCCCGCAACTCAATCATGCGCAGGGCAAGTTCGCAGTCGATCTGCTGACCATCGCGCCGCCGATGCTGCATATCCAAGCGCAAGGTGCTCGTCTTGCGCAGCTTCGCCTGCGTTTCCTGAAAGACCCCCGCGAAGACCTCGGCCGGCAACGCCTGGATATCCGGCAACCGCAACCGGGCGAATTCCGTCTCGCTGTAACCGAGCAACTCGTGCTCGGCGCGATTGAACCGGACGAAGGCCTGTGACTGCACATCCACCAACCCGATGGCGACGCTGACCTGGTTGAAAATGGCCTCCAACAGGCCCTCGCGTTCCTCCAGGGCGCGTTGTTGGGCGTTACGGTCGCAGATATCACGCCAGACCGCCACCAGGTAGTCGCGGCCGTGCAGGTAGACGCTTTGTGCGTCTATCTGAAGATCGAGTAAGGCACCGTCCTTGCGCCGGTACTGGTTCTCGAAGCGCGCGTGCGGTCCCGCTTGCACCTGCGCCACCCGCTCGCGCAGACCGGCTTCATCCGGATCGACGCGCAGCTGCGGCACGGACAGCCGGAGCATCTCTTCACGACTATAGCCCAACAGCCGGCAGCCCGCGTCATTGACCTCGACGAAGCGCAGCGTTTGCGCATCCACCAGCGCGATCCCATCGCCCGCCTGGCTGAAGATGGCGCTGTGAATCTCTTCGCGCGCCCGCAGCGCTTCCTGCATCGCCTGCGCGTCGGTGATGTCGCGCGAGATGCCGATGATGGCGGGCCCGCCATTCCAGCGGCCCATGGTGACGCGCGTCTCCACCAGGACGCGTCCGCCGTCGGCCTTGAGCAAGGGCAACGGGCAGCTCTGGCGGGTTCCGTTAATCATCTCGGCCACCACGCGCTGCGCCTCCGCCCGCGTCTCGGGGGGGTGCAGGACCGCGACCGGTTGACCAAGTAAGGTGTCACCGTAGCCCAACCCATTGGCGACCGCCGGGTTGTAGTGCAGGATCCGGCCTTCCAGGTCGAGCACCACGAGATAGTCGGCGATGGTGTCGAACAGCCCCGCCAGGTTTTGCCGCTGATCGGCCGCCTCCAACTCGACCGCCAAGCGCTCCAATCCCTGTGCGAATTGGCGGGCGAGGGTTTCCAGTGCATTGACCGTCAGGCGCCCGACCTGCCCGACCTGTTTGCTCGCCAGGTTCAGACAGGCGACGGGCGCACCATTGACCTGGATGGGCAGGACGACGAGCGAGCGCACGCCTTCATGGACCAAGGCGGGTTCCCGCACCAGGGAAGCATCGGTGCAATGGTCCTGATCGCCGTCACAGCTGCATTGCAGCCGGCCTTGGCGGATGAGCTCCGCCCGGGGCGAGTCAGCGGCCAGATGCCCCACCTCGGCGAAAAAGGCGTCGGAGAGGCCCCGTTGAACCGCCAGTCGATAACCGCCGTCCGGCTCGCGCCAGTAGAGCCCGCCGCCGTCCAGCTCCGGCAGGCGCAGTGCGCAATCGAGGATGGCCTCAAGCAGTGTCTGGCGATCCGGCCCCGCGGCCAGAATCCCGGAAAATTCGTGCTGGGTTTGCAGTAGCAGCTCGGCATGCTTCCTCTCCGAAATATCGACCATGGTGCCCAGGCTCAGCTGGGGCCGACCCGCCGCATCCCGCTGCACGATCCGACCCCGAGCCTCGACCCAGGCCCAGCGGCCGTCCGCCGCGCGCAGGCGATACTGCGCCTCATAGAGCGGGTTGTCGGGCGCCAGCGCCGCCGCGATGCGTACTTGCAGGCCCGGCAGATCATCCGGGTGGATCAGGTCGAGCCAGGCGGCGAAGGTCTGTGGGACCTGCGCCGCACCATAGCCCAAGAGGGCGCGCAGCCCGGGGCTCCAGGCACCGCAATCGGTGGTGTGGTCGTACTGCCACACACCGATGCCGGCAGCGTCCAACGTCAACTCCAACCGGGATCGCAGCCCCTGGCCGTCCTCCAAGAGGGGGGCGGCGAGCCTGCTTGCCGTCACGCAATCGTCGGGAGCGCAGGAGTGGTTTATACCGGACATCGTGCCGAGTCTCCATTTCCGCAAGGTGGCTATGGGACGGCAGTCAGCGAGCTTCGCACCGAGTGTGGGCGATGGCCGGTGTCTCGCCTGAAGCCGCTTTTAATATCAATTGGTTGAAGGGGTTGAATTGGCCGTGAAGAGCAGCCCCCGAGCGGTTCCGTGGACCGGAACCCGACGAGTTTACCCCAACCAGACCGCGGAAGGCCGACCTGTGCCGGCCAGCGCCACTATACTGCTGGCGGCAATTGGGTCCAATCCATGTCAGCCGCCATCTTCCAGACCAATGGTCGGCTCCCGACGGCGGCCCGCGGCCCGCACCCGCAAATCCCCGCCCCACAGCGCCCCTCGACACCCCAGCAGCCCGACCACCAGCAGCGGCGCAGGGCGTCCGTGGACTGCGCTACGGCTGAGCGGTTGCCGTCCCGGATCTGGATTCCGGCTTGCCCGCCGGAATGACGGGGCGCCGCTATGGTTTCTCTTCGCTGATCATCATAGTGCCCGGCTCGTATGAGATCAGCCAGGTGCGCCCGCCTGGGGGCGCAACCAGTACCACTGGCGGGCCATTGTCCCAGGGCTTGATCAGGAATGACACGGGCTCCACGCCTTGAGTGAAGGCCCTGATCAGTGCCCGTCTTTCCAGCCGCAACCCCGACCAGATGGCACCCTCCCCCTGGGCCTGTGGTGGCTCCGTATTCAAAATCCACCCCTTCTCCAGGAATTCGCGGTAGTTGAGGACCTCATCATATACCGCCGCCACATCCTCGACCTCCTCGGTGGCGATGACCGGGTGGTTGGCACGCAGCGGATTAAATACCTGCATCGCGTCGGCGCCCCGCAACCAGAGATGCCGGAGTATCTCGCGATACCGCTCCCGCGACAGTATCGGGACGACACCGTTATCATCCCAATCGGGGCAATAGCGCGCCACCCAGGGGACAGTCTGACTCCAGGGCGCCAGACGTTGTTGATTGGCCGCGTTATCGGAAACGTTGCCGAGCATGATCTCGGTATAGAGCCGGTCCATATGGGCAACATCCAGCGGCCATTGCCATTGCCTCTTCCAGTGGTAGAGGAAGTAGATCGTATTGCCGTAGGCAACCGGGTTGGTGGCCGTAAACAGCCCTATGTCACCGGCCGGATAGCGTTTATCGCCCCATACCGAACGGGTTGGTCGATCGCTCGCGGAATAGCTCAGCGCCCAGTTGGTAATTGAACAATCGGGATAAATTTCACGGATCGGGGCCGCCAGATAGGCCGACAGAACCTGCCGCCTGAGCTGATAGATGAAATCGCTGTAGGTCGCGAGTGAATCGAGGGTCCCAGGGGGAAACAGGGCGCGGCACCTGATACAGGCCGCGGCCTGTCGCCAGCGATCCTCGTCGACCCTGGGTTCCTCTTCCCAGTCGAGCCAGGCGGCCGTTACCTTCACCCCGGAATCCTTGAACTTGCGCAGCGTGGAACGCAATGCGTCGGCCCGTTTCTGCCAACCATCGATCAGCATGGGGTGATAGTAGCGGTGCTCGCCGGGTTCGAACCGATAGCCTTCCGGCAGTTGGTGTTCGGATGCTTCCGCCGAGCGCGGTCCGTTGCCCCCCGCCCCCTCCATGACGACGACCGGCAGCCCCGCCTCTTGCAGCGCCAGGGCCATCGGAATGTACTTCTCGTTGAGCGGTATCCGCTGGGTGAAGCCGCGCTTTCCAATCTCCCGATACATCTCATCCGACAAGGGGTTACCCTCATCAAACGAGGTGTCGTCCGGTGTCAGGCGGAACGGTTCCCAAGTAATGAGCGGCAGCCGCCCGGCAGGATCATGCACGAGTGGCGGGACCCGCCGCAGGAAGGTTTGCAGGCTCCAGGGCACGTCCTCACCGGGCGCAGCCTTCACCGGTTCGGCGGATTGGATGGCGTGCCCGCCCAGTGCCATCACCAGCATGAGCTGGAGGACGCGTGCCTTCCTCTGCCAATCTCTCAAGAGTGCCCCCCGCTCGATGCCACCGTGCGCAGGGCAGCCGCCAGGCCTGTTGCCGCTGCGACTCGACCACGCCCGCTGCGCTTCGCCTCATACATCACGTGATCGGCACTCGCGATGAGGGATAGGGGCTCAGCGCCATCAGCCGGGTAGACGGCGGCGCCGATGCTGGCACCCACTTGCAGCTGCAAGTCGCCGATGATTGCAGGTTTGGAGACCTCAGCGATGAGCTTCTCTGCGACCCGCATGACGTGCGAGAGATCCTGGAGCCCCTCCAGCACGACCACAAACTCGTCTCCACCGAACCGCGCCACGGTATCGCCGACGCGACTGCCCTGCTTGAGTCGCTGGCCGATAACCTTCAGCAGCACGTCCCCAGTCGCGTGACCGTGGAGGTCGTTGACCAGTTTGAAACCGTCCAGATCGATGAACAGTACCGCAAGCGCCCCTTGGCCTCTGTCAATGCGGCCAATGGTGGCGGAGAGCTCCAGTTCCAGCATGCTGCGATTGGCCAATCCGGTCAGGGGATCCTGGTGCGCCTGTAGCTTGAACTGTTCCCGCTGGCGCCGCAGATCGGTGATGCGCGCGGCGAGCGCAAAGGACAACAAGAGCATCTCCAATGCGCTGCCCATCTGCATCGCATAACGGGTCAGGAAGTTGGTCGGCACCAGTCCGAGGTTACGTGCCCCGAGCAGGACCGTGCCCACCAGCAGGATCGTCCAGGCGAGCAGGAAGAACCGCGCTGAAACCCCGCCGCGCCGCAATCCCTGGAAACCTGCGGTGACTGCAATCAGCGGAAACACCATACCGGTGACCGAGGTGACCATCGCGTGGAATTGGTATGGCCACCAAGGTGCACCAATCGCCAGGATGGCGAAGACGACCGCCGAGACGAGTAGCATGCGATCGGTCCAGGGCGCGAACTGGCGGGTGTCGAGAAAGGTCCGCGAGAAGAGGGCGCCGAAGAATCCGGCAAGGTCGAAGCCGACCACCGCGGCCAGATTGCCCCACGCCGGCCAATTCGGCCAGAGATAGGCGAAAAACAGGCCGGTCCAGGCGCCTTGCGCGAGCGTCATCGAGCTGACGAACAAGACATACCAAAGGTAGGCTGGATCGCGCAGCGCCAGATAGAGCAGTCCGTTATACGCGAAGAGCGCCACCATGATCCCGAAGTAGATCCCAAGCAAGAGGTTAGCATTGTCGCTGGCAAGCTGGAAAGCCGCGGGTTGCCACACCGCGCTGCCGATGGTGGTGCTGCCTTGCGTGCGCACCCGCAGGTAGAGGTCCACCCGCGTCCCGGCGGGCAGCTGCAGCGGAAACACGAAGTTGTAGTGCGGATAGGGGCGCTCGGCGAAGGGGCGCAGATCGCCTGCCGAGAAGCGTTCAAGCAGCGTGCCGCCAGCCGGCTCGACCAGATAGACGCGAACATCGTCGAGGAACGGAAATGGGAGTTCCAGCATCCGGCGCCCGCCCTGCGCCGAGTAAAGCGCGACCGTGACCCACCAGGCCGACGCGGTATACCCAAGGTTCGGGTCAGTACCCAGGTCGGCAGCCGTAAACCGACCGGATTGCCTCACTGCGTCCAAATCCATGTCTGCGCTCGGGTCCTCCAGGATCTGGTAGTGTGGTCCCAGCACCACGCGGTCCTCGCCATCGATTGCCACGGTGACTGCCCAGGCGGCTGGCAACAGCAAGACGAGCGTGAGCAGCAGGAAGGTGACCAACAGCCCGCCGGTATGACGCCGATGGGCAACCGGGAGAGGTGCGGTGGCCCCATGACATGTGATTGATCGGAATGGGTCAAACATTACCGACGCTCAGCAATTCCAAACTTCCCCTCGCGCGCGGCTCTTAAGGTCAGCAGGGCGCGATGCAGTTCGTAGTCGGCGATCTGCCTGGCCAGCGGCGCCGCGGCGGCACCCAGGGCCGGCGCGAGCCGCGGCGCAAGCGTCTGCCAGAGGTCCAGGACCTCGAGGTCGTCATCGGCCAAAAGCCGCTCCAGGCGGTCCAGCGCCTCGACCAGGTCGGCCTCCTGCCCCAGGGCCGGTGGAGGCTCGCTGGGCGCGCAGGACGACTCCCCGACGGACGGCGGCAGCCAACGCAGCAGGGTGGCGCAGAGCTGCTCGGGCTCCACCGGCTTGGTGATGAAATCGTTCATGCCCGCCTCCAGGCAACGCTCGTGGTCCTCGGCGAAGGCGTTGGCGGTCATGGCCAGTATTGGCAGCAACGCCTTGCCGGGCAGGGCGCGGATGGCGCGGGTGGCGTCGAGCCCGTCCATGAGCGGCATCTGCATGTCCATCAACACCAGCGCGTAAGACGTGCTGGCGATCCGTTCCACCGCCTCCCGGCCATTCTCCGCCAGGTCGACGACCAGCCCGAGCGTGCCCAGCAGTTCCCGCGTGACGACCTGGTTGATCGGCTCATCCTCCGCGAGCAGCAGGCGTACGCCACGATAACGACCGGCGAGCACCTGCTCGGCGCTCTGCGTGGGCGCGCTCGCGCCTTTGCTCGGGGCCGGCTCCCCCGAGGCCCGCGCGTGCTCCAAACGCGCGGTTAGCCAGAAGGTGCTGCCCTCCCCCGGGGCGCTGATCACGCCGACCTCGCCTCCCATCAGGGCGGCCAGGCGTTTGACGATGCCGAGCCCGAGCCCGGTGCCGCCGTACCGACGGGTCGTGGAGCTGTCCGCTTGGACGAAGGGCTGGAAGAGCCGTGCCTGGTCCTGCGGGGCGATGCCAATCCCCCGATCCCTGACCTCGATACGCAGCAGCACGCCCGCGGGGCCGTCGTCCAAAACCTGGGCGCGCATGCACACCTCGCCGTGCTCGGAGAACTTGATGGCGTTGGTGATGTAATTGGTCACCATTTGGCTCAGGCGCAACGGGTCGCCACGCAGGTGAGGGGGAACGGCGGGGTCGATGTCGACGACCAAGGTCAAACCCATCTGCGCCGCGCGCTCCCGCAGCAAGGCCGCGGCCTGGTCGAGGACCTGCCCCGGGGAGAAATCCACCCGCTCCAGGACCAGGCGACCGGCCTCGATCTTGGAGAGGTCGAGGATGCCGTTGAGTAGACTCAAAAGGTGCTGGGCGGCGCTCTCGACCTTGGCCAACCACTCGCGCGGTTTGGGCGCGACGATCTCGCGCTGCAATAGATAGGTGAGCCCGAGGATGGCGTTCATCGGCGTGCGGATCTCGTGGCTCATGTTGGCCAGAAACGCACTCTTCGCCCGGTTGGCCGCCTCCGCGGCCTCCTTGGCGATGACCAGCTCATCCTCTGCCGCCTTACGCGCGGTGATGTCTTCAAAAAAGGCGATGAACCACTCCTGTCCGGCGGCGTGGTGCAGATAGACAGTGACCGCCACCGGATAGGATGACCCGTCCTTGCGCTGGTACAGGGTCTCAATACGCGCACTCCCCCCGCTGGCCCGCAGCTCGGTGGCGAGCTGCCGCAGGGCGTGCGGCAGAAGGTCCCGGTTGATATCGGCTACCCGCAGCCGCAGCAGTTCCTCACGCGTATAGCCGAGCTGGCGGCAAATCTCATCATTTGCGTAAATAAATTGTCCTGTCTGCGCATCGTTCCAGCCGATGCCGATGCCCGCCCGCTCCATTGCAAACTGCGTCTGCGCCAGTTGCTGGTTACTCGCCCGCAGGGCCGAGGTGCGCTGCGCGACGAGTAATTCGAGCTCCTGACGATAGCGGTCGAGCTCGGCCTGCGCGCGTTTCTTCTCGGTGATGTCGCGCCAGACCACGTGCAGCAGCTTGCGCTCGCCGAAGCTCATCGGCGTCAGCAGCACTTCGGCGAAAAAGTGCTCGCGGTCCGCCCGAACGTGCTCCCACTCGAACTGGTGGGAACCCGCCGCGAAGGCGACGCGGATCACCTCCTGCTCCTTGACCGCACTCAACTGCCCGTCGGGCTGACACTCCGGGGAGATGTCCGCCGGGCGCAGCCCGCGAAAGCGGTCGAGATGGTCCATCCGCAGCATGTCGAGGGCCGCTCGATTGGCATCGACGAAGCGCCCGTCCTCGACCAGCGTGATGGCCTCTTTGGTGTCCTCGAACAGGCGGCGGAAGCGCTGCTCGCGCTCGATCAGCGCCTGCTCGGCCTGGGTGCGCTCGGCCGTGCGCGCGGCCACGGCGCGGCGCAGCGAGAAGGCCCAGCCCCCGAGCAGCGCCAGCGCCAACGCCAGCACCGCGACCGCCTCGAATGCATACTGCACGTAGCGCCCATAATCGGTCGGCTCACTCAACCATTTGCGGTGCAGCGCGTCCATCTCCGTGTCGGAAATCGCCGCCATGCCCTGCTCGACCAGTTGCAGCGTGGCGCTGTTCCCCTTGCGCACGGCGCGGTGAAACTGGCCCCGGTAGAGCTCGAACGCCTTCACGAATTGGCGGTACGCCCCCTGCTGGTACAGGTAGAAGTTGGCCGGGTACTGGTCGAGGCAGAAGACCTTGATGTCCTGCGCCTTGGCCGCCTGGATCAGCTGCGTGTAGTTGCCGTAGTAGACCAGGGTGTCGATGCCGCTGTTTTTCAGCTGCTCAATGCAGGCGTCGCCCTCCATCACCCCGATTTGAAAGCCGCGCAGTGAGGCCAGGCTGGCGAGGCCGCCGATCGACACATCCCGATAGATGTCGACCGGCAGGTCAGCGTACGGCTTGGAAAAGTCGTAGAGCGGTGCACGCTGTGGGGTCTCGAACATGTTCTCGATGACGTCGGCGTCGCCGCGCAACAGGATGCGCTGCGCCTCGTCCCACTTGGTCGCCTTCAACTCGACCTTGATACCCGTCTTGCGCTCCCAGAGCTTCCACACATCGACGAGAAAACCCTCCTCCTTGCCGCCCGCGTCGAGAAAAAGATAGGGCGGGTAGTTCTCGTCACCGATGACACGCAGCACACGCTCTTGGGCCTGTGCGCAGATCGGCACCAGCAACGCCACGCCTATTGCGACGAAAAGCCGACAAAGTGAGGCAGACCACGAAGCGAACTCAGAGCGCATTGCCCGGCGTCTCACCGCCGATGCCCAGAGGTACCCGGAAACCGACGGTAGCCCCCTGGCCCGGCGTGCTGTCCAACCCGATCTCGCCACCCATCAAGGTCACCAACCGCTGGCTCAGGGCCAGGCCCAGGCCGGTGCCGCCAAACTTGCGGGTGAGCGAATTGTCACCCTGATGAAAGAGCGCAAACAACCCGGACGCCACCTCCGGAGAGACCCCGATTCCTTCATCCTCAACCGCGAAGCGCACCAACACCCGCTTTGCGTGGCGCTCCAATAACTGGACCCGCAGGGTGATACACCCTTGTTCGGAGAACTTAACCGCGTTGCTCAGGAGCAGGCCAAGGACCTGGCGCAGGTGCACCGGGTCCCCGTCCAAGGTGGCAGGCAATGCCGGGTCAATCGACTGAGCCAGGGTGAGCCCCTTGGCCGCGATCAGGTCATGGCTATCCTCCACCACCTGCTGGAGCATCTGCGCGAGATCAAACCCGCGGGTTTCCAGCTGGATCTGGTCCGCCTCAAGGCGGGAGAGATCAAGTAGATTGTTGACCAGGTCCAGCAGGCGCCGGGCGGCCTGATCAATCGTCTCCAGGAATTCCCAGCCGCGGTCCTCCTGGATCTGGCGGCGCAGCAGATAGGCCATCCCCGTGATGTGATTGAGCGGCGTGCGCATCTCGTGGCTCATGTTGGCCAGAAAGGCACTCTTGGCCCGGTTGGCACTCTGCGCCGCGTCGCGGGCTTGGGCCAGTTCCAGGGTTCTGGCGTGCACCAGGTCTTCCAGGTGGTCGCGATGCCGCGCGAGTTCCGCATTGGCCACTTGCAAGGCCCTGGTCCGCCGTCTTAGTTCAAGATGCAACTGCACGCGGGCGCGCACCACCGCCGGGTTGATCGGCTTATGGATGAAATCCACCGCGCCCCCGGCCAGGGCCTGGGTTTCGCTATCCGCATCCGTTTTCGCGGTGACAAAGATGACCGGGATCGCCGCGGTGGCGACCGCCTGCTTAAAGGCCGCGCAGACCGCATAACCGTCCATCTCCGGCATCATGGCGTCCAGCAGGATCACCTCGGGGACCGGCGCCCGGCGCGCCAGGTCCAACGCGGTTGGCCCGTTCGTGGCGACCTTGATCCGGTAGTGCGGCTGTAACGCCTCGGCCAGCAGATGGAGATTGAGCGGCACATCGTCCACGATCAACACGACAGGACGGTCATCCTTCATGGTCTGATACCTGGGGGTCCGGGGCGGACCGGAGCGACTCCAGAAGCTGGCTGGCCGCCTGGTAGTCGAATTGTTCGAGATGGCGTTTCAGTGCCCGATGCAGGGCCTGGTCGGCGGGCAGCGCCACCGCCAGCGCGCCCAGCAGCTCCGCAGGGATGAGCAGCCCCACGGCGAGTTGCTCATGGATCTCAGCGGCCAGGCGGTGCACCGCCGTGGGATCGCCCGCGCCCCTCACGGCCCCCGTCACAGCAGGTGCCAGGGGCATCGCCGCGATCTGGGCCAAGGCTTGGGCATGGGTCTGGCGCAGGGCGCTCAGGGCGGGGGCGGGGTCCTGTCCCGCCTCCAGGGCCGCCTCCAGCCGCGCGGCGGCGGCAGACAGGTCCAGAGCGCGCAGATGGCCGGCGGCCCCCTTGAGCCGATGCACGCGTTGTCTCGCCGCGGCGGTCTCGCGCCAGGCCAAGGCCTGGGCGATGGCGTCCGCATCGTCCCGGATGGTGTCGGCAAACTGGCGCAGGAGCTCGCGCACGTCAGTGGTTTCGCCCACCATCCGCCGCAGGGTGCGCAGGTCGAACGCGGGGAGCGTCAGGGGTTCCCCCGGATCAGCGCCGGCACTGGGCGCCTGAAACTCCTGGGCCAGGGACGGGCGAGCGGGCGTTTCCGCTAAGCTGCGCGCCGCGATCCAGCGCCCCACGATGGCGGACAGGGCGTCCAGGGTCACCGGCTTGGGCAACAGGTCCGTCATGCCACTGGCCGTCATCCGCTCCCGCTCTGCCGCGGTGAGGCCGGCGGTCAGGGCGATCACCGGCAACGCGGTCCAAGCGAGGTTTTCGCGGATCCGCCGGGTGGCGGTCAGCCCGTCCATCTCGGGCATCTGGATGTCCATCAGCACCGCATCAAAGGGCGCCGCGGCCAGGCGCTCCAGGGCCTCGCGCCCATGATTCGCCAGCGTCACCTGAGCCCCCAGCAGGTGCAGCATGTCGCCAATCACGCGCTGGTTAATGGGCAGGTCCTCCGCCACCAGAATGCGCGCCCCGGCCAGGGTGGCCCGGGACGCGGGGGGCGGCGGCGCAGCGGGGCGGTCCGCCGCGACGCCCAGATCCAGGTCGAAGCTGAAGGTGCTCCCTTGCCCTGGGGTGCTCGCCACCGCCAGGTTGCTGCCCATCAGACGCAGCAGGTCGCGGCTGATGGCCAAGCCCAATCCGGTGCCGCCAAAGCGTCGGGCAATCGAGTCGTCCCCTTGGGCAAAGGGCTCGAACAGCCGGGCTTGGGTGGCCGCGTCCATCCCGATCCCGGTATCGTCCACCGTCCAGTGCAGCCGCGCCCGACCATCCCCGGTCTCTCGGCCGGCGACCCGAAGACGGACCTGGCCCCGCTGGGTGAATTTGATGGCATTGCCCAGCAGGTTGGACAGCACTTGTTGCAGACGCAGGGCGTCCCCCAGCAGGAACCGGGGCACCTGGGGCGCGACCTCAATGGCGAACCCCAAGCCCTTGGCCGCGGCGCCCTGGGCAAACAGGGTGCGCAGGGTCGTCAGCACGGCGTCACGCTCGAACGGCGAGCTCTCCAGCGTCAGGCGCCCTGCCTCGATCCGGGAATGGTCCAGGATGTCGTTGAGAATCCCCAGGAGCGAGGTCGAGGACCGGTGGATCTGCTCCAGGTACTCCCGCGCCTTGGACGGCAGGGGTTGATGCAAGGTGAGCTCCGACAGGCCGATGATGCCGTTCATCGGGGTGCGGATTTCATGGCTCATGTGGGCCAGAAACGCGCTCTTGGCGGCGTTGGCGGCCTCGGCGCTCGCGCGGGCCTGTTGCAGTTCCTCCTCGACCGCCGTGCGCTCGGTGACGTCGCGCGAGATGCCGATGACGGCGGGCCGACCATTCCAGCGGCCCATGGTCACACGTGTCTCCACCAGAACGTGTCCGCCGCCGGCCTTGAGCAAAGGCAACGGGCAGCTCAGGGCGGTTCCGTTAACCATTTCGGCCACCAGGCGCTGCGCCTGCGCGTGCGTCTCGGGCGGGTGAATGACCCAGACGGGCTGGCCGAGTAAGGTCTCGCCGTAGCCCAATGTGTTCGCTACCGCCGGGTTGTAGTGCAGAATGCGGCCGTCCAGGTCGAGCACAAAGAGGTAGTCGGCGATGGCCGCGAACAGCCCCGCCAGGTTTTGCCGCTGATCGGCGGCCTCCAATTCGACCGACAGGCGCGCCAATGCCTGCGCAAATTGGCGTGCGAGGGTTTCCAGTGCATCCACCGTCAGGCGCCCGACCCTCCCGACCTGTTTGCTCGCCAGGTTCAGACAAGCGACGGGCGCACCACCGACATGGATGGGCAGGACGACGAGCGAGCGCACGCCTTCCTCGATCAACACGGGTTCCCGAACCAGGGAGGCATCGGTGCAGTGGTCCTCGGCGCCGCCACAGCTGCATTGCAGCCGGCCTTGCCGGATGATTTCCGCCTGGGGCGAGTCGGCGGCCACACGCTCAACCCTGGCGAAGAATGCGTCGGAGAGGCCACGTTGGACCGCCAGTCGATAACCGCCGTCCGGTTCGCGCCAGTAGAGCCCGCCGCCGTCCAACTCCGGCAGGCGCAGCGCGCACTCCAGGATGGCCTCAAGCAACGTCTTGCGATCCGGCGCCGCGGCCAGAATCCCGGAGAATTCGTGCTGCGTTTGCAGCAGCAGCTCGGCGTGCTTGCGCCCCGAGATATCGATCATGGTGCCCAGGGTCAGTAGGGGCCGACCCGCCACATCCCGCTGCACGACCCGACCCCGCGCCTCGACCCAGGCCCAACGGCCGTCCGCCGCGCGCAGGCGATACGCCGCCTCGAAGAGCGGGTTCTCGGGCGCCAATGCCGCCGTGACGCGTGCTTGCAGGCCCGGCAGGTCATCCGGGTGGATCAGGTCGAGCCAGGCGACGAAGGTCTTTGGGGCCTGCGCCGCACCGTAACCCAAGAGGGCGCACAGCGCGGGGCTCCAGGCCATACGATCGGTGGTGTGCTCGAACTCCCAGACACCGATGCCGGCGGCGTCCAAGGCCAAGTCCAAGCGCAATCGCTGCCCCGGGCATGCGTCCAAGGGGGGGGCGTGCAGGCTGGCGGTCGCGCAATCGCCGGGACCGCTGGAGTTGTTCATGCCGGACATCGCGCCGAGTCTCCATTTCCGCAAGGTGGCTATGGTACGGCAGCCAGGTACCCTCGCTCGGAGGGTCGGCATGGTCGGTCGCTCGCCTGAAGCCGCCTAACACATCAAGGGGTTGAAGGGCCGGAATTGGCCGTGAAAAGCCACTCCCGAACGGTTGCGTGGACCGGCATTCTGCGGCTTTACCCCAACCAGACCGCGGAAGGTCGATGTGCCAACCAACGCCACTATACTGCCACCGGCAGCTGGGTCCAATCCGTGTCAGCCGCCATCTTCCAGACCAATGTGATCACGGCGTTTCCGACCAGCGCCACGACGCTTGCAGTCGTCGGCTCCCGCCGGCGGCCCCCACCCTCAAATCCCCGCGCCACTGAGCCCCTCGACACCCCCACCCCCGTTGGCCGCCTCCTGATGCACCAGGCGAAACTCAGTGAACAGTTCGCGCCGCAAGCGGGCGAGCGCATCGCTGGTCCGCTCCCGCGGGTATGGCAGGTCGATAGCGATCACGCGCTGGATATCCGCGGCCATCAGCACCACCCGCTGGCCGAGCGCAATCGCCTGCAGTGGTATGAGTTCAGCCCCAGCAGGCGGAAGCTGAGCGCGGCGCCCACGCCCTTCTCGTTCGACCACTCGGGCCTGGAGAAGGCCAGCGGGAGGGCGCGCAGCGGCTCACCGGACGCATTGGAGAAGGTACGGCAGAAGGCCGAGGCGCGGGCGTTATCCAGACACTCACCCATGTGCCAGACTGGCGGCAACTTAAGTGGCCCCAGGACCGCGTTGAGCCCGGGACCGGGACGGGCACCGGCACCGGCCAGGCCCTCCGGCAGGCAGAAGCCCATCTTGAGCAACGCAAAGGCGGCGCAGCCCTTGGTCAGGGCTAGCACATCGTGTGCAATCAACTCCTCGGCCACCCGCACCACCGACTCCTCATAGACCACCTTGGGGCTATTGCAGCCCACCAGGTTGACCACGCCCCGGATGCGCCCGGACTTCAGGTGATCGAGCAGGGTCGGCGCACCGCCGAAGGTCTCCAGGAGAGGCAATCCATGGCAATGGCGGAGCCCATCACGCTGCTCCAGGCGAAGGCAAGCCCGGTGCGCAGCAACTGTTGGGTGACGTTCTCCCAGTCGCCGTCGGTCCCGGTGCCGGTGCGGTGCAGGGACTCGAAGACCTCGTGGTAGGCCCCGATCGGCAAAATGTCCAACGCCGTCAAGACCGCAAGCCGCTCCGGCGGGGCCATCGCCTCCAGAGTCCGATGCGGACCCGGCAGGGTACGGCACAGGTCGTCGAGCAGGATCATGGCGATCTCACCCGCCAGCGCCTCGACGGATTTCCCGGGGTCGTCGATCCCGAAGGCCTTGGCCGTGGCGCAGACCTTCTCCGGCCCCAAGATCGGCAGGTCGAGCGTGCCCTCCGCCGCGCCCTTGAGCGCCAACATCACCTCCCGACCCCGTGCACCGTGTGAGGCCACACCCGCCGCGGTCCAGCGCAGGATGTTGCGCGCCACGATCAGATTGGCATCCGCCCCGCAGACCCCGCAGGACTTCTTGGGCGTCACGCGGCAGGGGCCCATGTGGCAGACCTTGCAGCAGGTGCCCTCCAGGCCAAAGGCACAATGGGGTTTCTGCTGGTCGAAGCGGTCGAAGGGGGTCTCGATCCCCACCTGTTCCAGAGGACCAACATCTCGCGCACCGCCGGGTCCGGCGTGCGGGCCAAGACGTCTTCACCAGGCATTGAACTGTCGGGGCAAAAGTCGCAGCATGAGGAATCTTGAAACGGCCGGACCGGCGGCCGCCACTCCCTAATCTACCCGCGTGAGGCCCCATGAGCAGCCCCCAGACCGCCGCAGACCCCAAGTCACTGATGCGCTCGATCATCCAGCGCATCGCCACGGGGCCGACAATGTCCAAGGACATCACGGCGGCCGAGGCGCGCGCCGGCATGGGCGCCATCCTGGCCCAGCAGGTGGACCCGATTCAGGCCGGCGTCTTCCTGATTGCGCTGCGCATGAAGCGCGAGGCGGACGACGAACTGCGCGGCATCCTGGACGCCGTGCGCGACGCCACCACGCCGGTGGTCGCCGCCGTCGATGAGGTGGTGGACATCGCCGACCCTTATGACGGCTACAACCGCTGCCTGCCCGCCGCCCCCTTCCTGGCGGCCGTGCTGGCGCAATGTGGGGTCCCCGCCCTGACCCAGGGCGCGGAGGCGATCGGCCCCAAGTTCGGCGTCACCCATCGTGCCGTGCTGGCGGCGGCCGGGGTCCCGGTCGACCTCGACACCGCGGCCGCCGCCGCCCGGCTGGCGGACCCGGCGCTGGGCTGGACCTATCTGGACCAGCGCGCCTTCTGCCCGGCCCTGCACGGCCTCAACGGCCTGCGCGCCGCGGTGGTCAAACGCCAGGCACTAACCACGGTGGAGGGGCTGACCAGGCCCATCGCGGGGCGCACCAAGACCCATCTGGTGACCGGCTTCGTCCATACAAAATACCCCCGCATCTATGCCCTACTGGCCCGCCACGCCGGCTTCGATTCGGCCCTGCTGGTGCGCGGCGTGGAGGGCGGCGTGATCCCGTCGCTGCGCCAGAGCGGCGTCTGCTTCAATTACCAGGACGGCGGCGCGGAACAGCCGTTCGGGATCGACCCGGCAACCCTGGACATCGACGAGGCCGTGCGCGCCGTCCCCTTGCCGGATGACCTGCCCCAGACCGTGCGCCCGGGGGACGAGGACACCATGGCGCTGGACATCGCGGCCACCGCGCGGGCGGCCGCCCAAGTCGGGATGGCCGCGCTGGCGGGTGAGCGCGGGCCGACCTATGACAGCCTGGTCTTCACCGCCGCCCTGATCCTGTGGCACCTGGGCCGGGAACCCTCACTGGCGGCCGCGGGCGGGCGGGTGCGCGCCGTCCTGGACTCCGGTCTCGCCCAACGCCGGGTGTGTTGAGACCGACCAATGGACCCGCAGCACGGCCAGTCCAATACGGATCGGCCCATCCTATTGATCGTCGACGACCAACCGGAGAACCTGGCCGTGTTGGCCGAGATCCTGGGTGATGACTACCAGGTGCGGGCGGCGCGCTCCGGCGCCCAAGCCCTGCGGATCGCCGCCTCGCTACCCCGGCCGGACCTTGCGCTGCTCGACATCATGATGCCCGGCATGGACGGCTTCGCGGTCTTGGCGCACCTGCGCGAAGACCCAGTCACCCGTGACATCCCGGTGATCTTCGTCACCGCCCTGGACGACACCCGCACCGAGGTCCTGGGGTTCACGGCTGGGGCGGTGGACTATATCGGCAAACCGTTCGTTCCGGCGGTGGTGCAGGCGCGGGTCCGGACCCACCTGGAATTGAAGCTGGCACGGGACCGGTTGAGCGACCAGAACGCCTGGCTGGAGCAGGAGGTGAACCGGCGGATGGAGGAGAACGCCATGATCCAGGAGGTGAGCATCCGCGCCCTGGCTCACCTGGCCGAGATCCGCGACCTGGAGACCGGCAACCACATTCTGCGCACCCAGGGTTATATGCGTGAATTGGCGGAGTCGCTGCGCGACCACCCGCGCTTCAGCGCGGTGCTGACCCCCCACTTCATCGAGGTCCTGGTCCGCTCCGCGCCACTGCACGACATCGGCAAGATAGGCATCCCGGACCAGATCCTGTGCAAACCCGGCCCCCTCACCCCGGCCGAGTGGACGGTGATGAAGACCCACGCCGCGCTGGGCGCGGACGCCATCGCCTGGGCCGAACGCAGCCTCCCCCGGCCATTGGAGTTTCTCGCCCTGGCCCGGGAGATCGCCCGCTGGCACCACGAGCGCTGGGACGGTCACGGCTACCCCGATGGGCTCGCAGGTGAGCAGATCCCGCTGGCCGCCCGTCTCATGGCGCTGGCGGATGTCTTCGACGCGCTGGTGTCCGAGCGGATTTACAAACGACCCATGCCCTTTGCGGCGGCCCGCGAGATCATCAGCGCCGGGCGCGGCAGCCACTTCGACCCCGACGTGGTGGATGCCTTCCTCGCGCAATTCGACACCTTTGCCGCCATCGCGCGGCGCCACCAGGACACGCACGGGCCGGCGAGCGCGTCCCCCGCGCAGCCCCCAATGGATGCACAGGGAGTGCCGACACCCTGACCGACGGGAGAGAATACCTCCGACGCCTTGCAGCACGGGCCCCGCGGCCTGACATTGCCCCCGAACGCAGCGCGGCGCCGCCCCTGCCCACTGATCATCAATCACAGACCCTCGTCAGCCGGGGGTTGGAGAACACTCACATGACCGAACGCGTGGATGTCGCTGGCCTGAAGGTCGCCAAGCCCCTCTATGACCTGGTGGAGACCGAGATCGCCCCGGGCACCGGCATCGAACCGGACGCACTCTGGCAGTCCTTCGCCGCCATCCTGGCCGAGCTGGCGCCGCGCAACCGGGCACTGCTCGCACGCCGCGACGCCATCCAGGCCCAGATCGACGAATGGTATCGGGAGCACCGGGGCCAGCCCATCGACCAGGGCGCCTACCGCGCCTACCTCGCGGACATCGGCTATCTGGTCCCGGAGGGTCCCGATTTCGCCGTGACCACCGCCAACGTGGACCCGGAGATCGCTAATCTCTCCGGCCCCCAACTGGTGGTGCCGATCAACAACTCGCGCTATGCACTCAATGCGGCCAATGCCCGCTGGGGCAGCCTCTATGACGCGCTCTATGGGACCGATGTCATCCCCGATACGGCCAGTCTGGCGCGCGGCAAGGACTATAACCAGGCGCGCGGGGCCGAGGTCATCACCCGCGCCGCCGCCTTCCTGGACGAGGCCGCACCCCTGGCCCTGGGCTCCCACCGGGACGCCCGCGGCTACCGGGTGGACCTGGGTAAACTGGTCGTCGAACTACCGGATAAGGGCCAGACCAAACTCAAGGACCAGGCCCGCTTCGCCGGCTACCGCGGCGAGCCCGGCGCCCCCACCGCGATCCTGCTGGTCAATCACGGCCTGCACCTGGAGCTTAAGATCAATCGCACCCACCCGGTTGGCCAGGCCAGCCCGGCGGGCGTCGCCGACATACTGGTGGAGTCCGCCATCACCACCATCCAGGACTGCGAGGACTCGGTCGCCGCCGTCGACGCGCAAGACAAGGTCATCGTCTACCGCAACTGGCTCGGCCTGATGAAAGGTACCCTCACCGCCAGCTTCGACAAGGGCGGGCAGTCGGTTGAGCGCGCGCTGGCGCCGGACCGGACCTATACCGCCCCCAACGGGGGCACCATCACCCTACCCGGGCGCTCGCTCATGCTGGTGCGCAACGTCGGCCATCTGATGACCAATGATGCCGTGCTGCTGCCGGACGGCTCCGAGGTACCGGAGGGCATGCTCGACTGCATCATCACCGCGCTGTGCGCGCTGCACGACCTGAAGGGGACCGGGCCGCTGCACAACTCGCTGGCCGGGAGCATGTACATCGTCAAGCCCAAGATGCACGGGCCGGAGGAGGTGCAACTCACGGTCGACCTCTTCGCCCGGGTGGAGGACGCCCTGGGGCTCGCCCGCAATACGCTCAAGATCGGCATCATGGACGAGGAGCGGCGCACCACCGTCAACCTCAAGGAGTGCATCCGGGTCGCCCGCGAGCGGGTCATCTTCATCAACACCGGCTTCCTGGACCGCACCGGGGACGAGATCCACACGGCCATGGAGGCCGGACCCGTCATGCGCAAGGGCGCCATGAAGGCCGCCCCCTGGCTGCTGGCCTATGAGGATTGGAACGTCGACACCGGCCTCAAGTGCGGCCTGCCGGGCCACGGCCAGATCGGCAAGGGCATGTGGACCATGTCGGACGAGATGCGGGCCATGGTCGAGACCAAGGCCGCCCACCCGCGCGCCGGGGCCAACTGCGCCTGGGTCCCCTCCCCCACCGCGGCCACCCTGCACGCACTGCACTACCATCAGGTCGACGTGCCCGCCCGCCAACGGGAGATCGCCGCCGCCGGTCCCCGCGCCAGCCTCGACACCATCCTGCAGATCCCCCTGGACCCCAACCACGCCTGGACGCCCGCTGAAGTCCAAGAGGAGCTGGATCTGAACTGCCAGGCGATCCTGGGTTACGTGGTGCGCTGGATCGACCAGGGTGTGGGCTGCTCCAAGGTCCCGGACATGAACAACGTTGGCCTGATGGAAGACCGCGCGACGCTGCGAATCGCCAGCCAAATCCTCGCCAACTGGCTGCACCATGGCGTGATCGATCGCGCGCAGGTGATGGCGACCATGCACCGCATGGCGGTCATCGTCGACGGCCAGAACGCCGGCGACCCGCTCTACCGGCCGCTGGCCCCGGCGTTCGACGGTATTGCCTTCCAGGCCGCCTGCGACCTGATCTTCAAGGGCCGCCAAGTCCCCAATGGCTATACCGAGCCCACCCTGCACGCCATGCGCAAGCGGCTCAAGGCGGCGGGCTGACGCCGGCACCTGGAGCGCCGACCGTTGGTCGGCCAGCCGCCGCCGGGCGGTCTAGGCTCGACCAGCGGCCCAGCCCTGCTGGTATCTTGACTCATTCAGATCACTGACCAAGCTAAAGCGACAATGCCAAGCAGATTGAAGCTGATCTATTATAAGACCAGGTTACCATTGATAGACATAGGTAGACTTGATGATCTGATCATCGTGGCCGGCATGGGTAGAAGCGGCACGACTTGGGCAGGAAATATCATTAACTACGACAATAGTTACAGAGTGCTGTTTGAGCCATTTTTTCCAGCCAAAGCGAGCGAAGCAAAGGGGTTTGAGTATATTCAATATCTCAATCCTCACTACCGCAATGAGGTCCTGGCCAATCAGGCAAGGGCAATTTTGACAGGAGATGTGCGAAATGATTGGGTGGATAGAGGCAATGATCGATTGCTCTATCGTCGCAGAATAGTAAAAGACATTAGATGCAATCTGATGCTGGGTTGGCTTAAGCGGCTGGCCAATAATCCTCCGGTTGTCTTTGTGATCCGGCACCCCCTTCAGGTCTTGCATTCATGGTTAGAGCTGGGATGGGGAAAAGAGGCTATCGGCAGCAGAAGTGATTTCGACATAATCACCTCACAGAAAGAATTGTCAAACGACTTCCCTATTATAAAAGACGTCATGGGATTGATTGACAGGCAGGATTTGTTCGAAACTTTGCTTTTCGAGTGGTGTGTTTATCATCTTGTGCCATTTCGCCATCTAAGCAAGAATGACGCTTATCCTCTATTTTATGAAAAACTGCTTACCAATCCCACCAACGAGGTTGGCAGCCTATTTCGCTATTTGAATAAGCCGATTGACGCTGATGCATCGCATAAGTCAATTCTTGCATCATCTGGCACGAACTTTCTTGACAGGGATTATGGCAGGGACCAGGCTCGCTTGCTCAACAGCTGGAAAGACGACTTTTCGGCAAGTCAAATTCGAAGAGCGGATTATATTTTGTCAGCATTCGGACTGAATGGTATTTACGACAAGAACGGGCTTCCAACAGACACTCAGTTGTTTGGGGATCATAGTTAGCCGGGAAAATTGTCACACAACTCGCGTCATGCCCCCCATGACTGCGGTCATGATCGACAGACTCAGATGACGACCGGCAAATGGTTGGCGGCAGCAGGCACGGCGCTCTTGCTTGGCGGCCTGGCGGTCCTGGCGTGGCGCGGGCTCTGGACGGACGGCCGGCCGCGGGAGCACTCAAGCGCCCCGGCAGGCACACCGCCGCAACCTCCCATCCGCCCGCCTGAGGCCGAGCGACCGGCAGCACCCGCCACAGTCACGACGGCGCCTGTCACCCAAGCCCCAGCACTGCCGGAATTGCCGTCGTTACCCCTGCCGCCCGCCACCTTTGAAACCTGGCGCGACGCACTCACGGACCACGCCCGGCGGATCGGCATTGCCCAAGTCACCCTGGACGCGGCCTTCCAGGACGTGCTGCCGCTGCCGGGCGTCATCGCTCTCGACCGGCACCAAAGTGAGTACACCCGCACCTTCTTTGACTACTTGCAGGCCACGGTCTCGCCGGCACGCATCACCCGCGGCCAGGCACTGCTGCGCCAACACGCCGCGTTGCTCGCGGACATCGAGCGGCGCCACGGCGTCCCGGGCGCCATGCTCGTCGCACTCTGGGCCATGGAGAGCGATTACGGTGCTCAACCAGGCACCGTTCCGGTCATCGCCGCACTCGCCACCCTGGCCTATGACGGGCGCCGCCGGGAACGCTTCACGGGCGAGTTGATCGAGGCCCTGCGCATGATCGACAGCGGTCAGGCCAGGGTGGCCGAGATGACCGGCTCCTGGGCGGGCGCCATGGGCCAACTCCAATTCATGCCCTCCACCTACCGGCGTTATGCGCAGGATGGCGACGGCGATGGACGCGCGGATATCTGGACCAGCACACCCGACGCATTGGAGTCCGCGGCCAATTATCTCGCCGCCGCCGGTTGGCAACGCGACCAGCCCTGGGGGCAGGAGGTCAGGCTGCCGCCCTCATTCGACCTCTCCCAAACCCGGTTAGGCATCACCAAATCACTGGATGAGTGGCACCGCCTGGGCGTGCAGTGCGCCAACGCGCAACCGCTGCCGATGGGCGACACCGCGGCGGCCATCATCCTGCCCGCGGGGCGCCGCGGCCCCGCCTTCCTGCTCTACCCGAATTTCCGCGTCATCCTCGACTGGAATCGCTCGCTCAACTACGCGCTCACCGCCGGCTACCTGTCCGATCGCCTGAGCGGTGCCGCGCCACTCGTCGGCCGGCCGCCGCCCGGGGACCGGGCACTGCCGCGCCGGCGCATTGTCGCGCTGCAACAGGGACTCGCCAGCCTGGGATTCGACGTGGGTGAGGCCGACGGCATGGTCGGACTCAAGACCCGGGACGCGGTCCAGGACTATCAGCACGCGCGCGGCCTGCCCGCCGACGCCTGTCCGACACCCGCACTGATCGAGCAAGTCGCGCGCGAGAGCGCTCCAGCGGCACCGGCGAAGCGACAGTGAACGCGCTCCCGTCGGGCCAACACCGAACCACCCACACGGCACTGTTGGAGCCGGGTCTTCGCCGGTACACTCCCAACCCAGATTCTCGTTGTTGCAGCCGCCGCGCACTGCCCGGCGGCAATGGCGAACCAATGACACTTGAGGACCTCCCGCGATGAAGCACTCACCCACCGGCGCTGCCCTTGCCCTGATCCTCGCCGCCATGCTGCCGGCGATCGCACCCGGCGCGGACGCCCCCGCGACCGGCGCAGCCCCAACGCCAGGCACCGCCGCCGCGTCGGCACCCCGACCGGCGCCGACCCTGGAAGGCACTTCCTGGTCGCCGACGGCCTATCGTGTCGGCGATGCACTCATCGAGATGACCGCGGGCGGGCGCCCGGGGAGATTCCGCTTCGAGGCGGGACACCTCTCGGGCAGCGCGGGCTGCAACCAGATCGGTGGGGCCTACACCCTGGCGGGCGATCGGCTGACCTTCAAGCCCACCATCCGATCGACCATGATGGCCTGCCCGGAGCCGCTGATGAAGCAGGAGCAGGCCGTTGGCCTGGCCCTGACGCGGGTCGCGGCCTATCGACTGGACGGCGAACGCCTCGAGTTGCTGGACGCCACGGGCGGCCCGCTGCTGAGCTTGCTGGCGATGCGGCCCGCACCGCTGGTCGGACAGTGGCAGCTCACCGGCTACAACAACGGCAAACAGGCCATGGTATCAACCCTGAACGGCACCGAGATCACCCTGGAGTTGCGCGACGACGGGACGCTCGGCGGTTCCGACGGCTGCAATCGCTACATGAGCGGCTACACCCTGACGGGCGAGACCCTGACCGTCGGCCCCCTGGCCAGTACCCGCATGGCCTGCAAAGGCCGGCAGGGCGCGGCGGAACAGGCAGGCGACTACGCCACGGCCCTCGCCACGGTGACCGGCTACCGGATCGAGGGCGACGAGTTGATCCTGCTCACCAGTGCGGACAAACCGGCCGCCCGTTACCGCGCGGCGGCCAGCCGGCCGGTCGCCACCGGGAGTGCCGCCCCTGCGGGCGCGCAGCCGAGCCCGGATGCGCAGCCGACCCCGACGCCCACAGTGGAAAGCAGCGCCCCCAAGAGCGACTCAGGTAATGCCGGGAAGGTCCCACCACCACCTTATTGATCTTTCATTTCAGTCGCACCCATCCCCAAAAAAAGGCCGCCCCAAAATAACTGGAGGCGGCCTGAGTCGGGGGGGTTGAATACTGAGCGGGCACTACACTGACATGGCGCTCCACGCGCTCATCCAGTGAGCGCCCTCATCGCGCATCGTCGTGGGTTATCGCACCTTGGTCGTGGCCGTGGCCTGGTTGTTGGCGGAGTTGGTGTCGGGGGTCGTACTGCTGACCTGCACGGAACCGGACAAGGTGCCCGCGGCCGTGGGCGAAACCGTGAACTTCATTTCCTTGTACTTGCCGGCGGCGATTGTACCCAGGTTACAGGTCAGGGTGCCGGTTCCGGTGCAGGTGCCGCCGGACACCAACGTGACCGGGAGACCCACCGGCAATTGCGCCGTCAGCACGGTCCCGCTCGCAGTGACCGTGCCCTTGTTGGTGACCTTCGCGGTATAGACGAGCGGCTTGCCGACGGCGGCCGGATCGGGGGCATCGCTGAGGGTCACGGTGAGGTCGGTGCCGCCGCTCGTCACGGGTGCCGGATTGACGGTCGTCACCGCGGTGGCGGAGTTATCGGCGGGATTGAGCTCGTTGGCCGTGCTGGCCGCGCTGGGTGAGTTGCTGACGGCCCCGGCCGCGGTCGGCTTGACGACGATCGAAACGGTCGCGCTCGCTCCCGGCGCCAAGTCCCCTAAGGCGCAATTGACGTTGGAGCCCCCCGTACAACTGCCGCTGCTGGCGCTGGCCGAAGCGAAGGTCAGGTTGGCCGGCAAGGCATCGCTCACACTCGCCGCGGTGGCGGTCTGGTTACCGTTGTTGACCACCGTAATCGTATAGGTGAGGTTGGCACCGACCGTGACTGGATCGGGGGCATCGGTCACCGTCAAAGCCAGATCGGCGCCTTGCGGCGGCAGCGGCGTGGGTGTCGACGTGGTCGCGCCACCGCAGGGCGGGGCCGGTTGGGCGGCCGAGGGGCTGCCGGTCGGCGTCAGCACGACCGCCTCGGTGGTACCGTTATGGGTCCCCCAGCCGGCGATGATGCCGGAGTCGTTGATGCTCTGGGCATAGCCGATGCTGTCGTCCGCGGCTAGGTTGGACACCAGGGTATTGAGGTCGTAGCGGGCCCCCTGCGTATAGATAAATCCGGTGCCACCGACGCTCACCTCACCACCCACCACGGTGCCGGCCGTATTGATGCCCTGCGCCATGCCGCATCCCAGATCGGTCACTGCGCCGTTATCATAGAAGAAGGCGTGATAATTGTCGGGGAGTTGCATATAGCCGACGACCTGACCGACCGCGTTAAGGCCATAGGCAAAGTTCCAGTTGGTCGCCGTCTCGAAACCGGGCAGAATGCGGGCGCTATACTTCCCAGTCGCGCCGGGCTCCCAGATCGCCGGCCGATAGCCGTAGGTGATGGTACCGGGCGGGTTGATCCCATCGGGCGGCATCTGATAAGAGGCGCCGCCGACAATCACGCCGGAGTCATTGATCTTGTAGGCGTACATGACGTCTGAACCGGTCACGCCCGGCAGCGTTTGCGGTGCACCGCCGGCCGTGGAGAGAAAGCCGACCTCGGTCCAGGTCGACCCGGTCCAAGTGCCCATCATGTGCCCGACGACCGCGCCTAAGTTGTTGACCGCGGTGGCGCCGTCATTGCGCCCGAGCGACAGACCCAAGGGCGCCGTCATACCGGAGGCAGCCGTGATGGTAAAGGCGTGTTCGTAACCGCCCGGCCCATTGGCGGTCCCGGCGATCACACCGAGATCGTTCATACCCGTGGGAATCACCGAATCGTTCCAGGTGTTGCCGCTGGTATCCGACGTATAGCAGGGCTGGGTCGCGCAGACGGCAAACTGGCCTAAATTGGTCAAGCCGGTCTGGGGCGTCCAGCGGAAGCCGCGGGCCTGCGAGTTATAGCCGTTGGCGGTCTGATTCCCGGAGACACCGACGACCTCGCCGACACTATTGACGTCGAGGGCGTAACTATAGGCATCGCCGGCATTCAGGACACCGAGCCAGGTCAGGGTATAGCCAGGTGCAGCAGCGCACGCCGGGCCAGTCTGGAAGGCAATCGCACAAGCCACGGACAAGGCACTGAGGCGCAACGGAGATTTTTGCATCGGTAGGCACACGTTTTGTTAAAAATCAGTCGTGGTGCGGTCGAGAGCCCCACGAAGCGCCGGATATATCCGACTCTATTAGGCGGGCATCCTATACGACATAATTTTTTGGTCAAGTATTTTTTCTGTCCGAGGCACTCAAAACCTTGAAAATGCATCGCGACCCGACACACGGCGCTGCCCGCAGCCCGGTTGCCAGGCATGACCGTGCCCTCGTGACACGGTTTGCCCGGACGAGAGCACTATCACGAGTGGAGAAAGGGGCGCCACGCGCCGGGGCAGAGGCCAATCCGCTTGCCGACACCCGGATGCGGAACGACAGGGGAGTCAGACCGCCCGCTGGCGGGAGTCATTGCCTTGGCGCAAGTAATTCTCGCATTTGGGCGAATGGCAAGAATTCGCCAGGTCACCTCCGGCGCCCCCCTTCGCAGCTGCCCAGGATGCTCTGCTTGACGGTATCCAACCTCACTTGCTGGCTCTGCGTCGGTTGCCTTGCCTGGAGCGACTCAAAAGCAGCGCCGGGATACTTTACGCAGCCGGGATACACGACAATCTTCAATACCCCGGACTCGGGTTGGTCGAGAAACAGGACCGTGAGACGTTCTTGAACACAAAGCGCGGAACCGCTGCGAGCCACAATGAGCTGGGTCACGCTGGACGATTCGATTTGGTATCCCTCGGACCCCAGGGCGCTCGCCATGATCTGGCGCGCGCACTCTGGCCTGACGTTGAGGAGGTCGATCTCAAGGTTCCCAGATGGGGTATGCGGACCTTGAGTGTCGAAGGCAGCCATGCCTTGGCTCCCAGGGTCGGCCTCAAAGTTCCCTAATGGGGTACGCGGATCTTGGCCGAGCGCACCAGCGCTGAGCAGCGCCAAGAGCAGAATAGACAGCGAGCGGTTCATGCTTCACTCCTGATCTGAATTTATAACAGAGACTTATCCAGTCGGAAAAAGTAAACTGACATTTTCAATGTCCCACTAAATTTTCCAACCGGAAGACCTGATCCTCCTCGCAGCGGCCCGCCTTCTCGAAGTAGCTGACGGTCATGAAGCGACCCTGGGTATCCTGCTTCAGAAACAGCGCTGAGCCATAGAATTTGTGTTCCGCATTGACCTTCGCAATGGTATCTGGGCTATTGACTAGATAATCGCCCTTCGTCTCAATCAGCACACAGCCATCGCCGCGCCTGCGGCCATTGACCTTGACGATAAAGTCGGGGAAAAACTGTGCGCCGCTGGGCAGTACCAGGGCGACCGACCATGGCTTGTGCGGCTCGTTGCGATACCAGTAGGCGACGGCCCCGGACTGGTCGGCATCCAGCATCTGGGCAAAGGCCAATTCCAACCGATTCAGGCCATCGGGCATGACCCCATAGACATTGAGCCGCGATCGTTCCGCTCCCGGCAGCGCTTCGGTGGTCGCCGGCCAGTGCGCCGTATCGATGACCTCCTTGAAACGGCTGGCACATTCGCGCTCCGCCCGGCGCAGCAGCGTGGGTTGGGTCGCCATGATCAGATTGAGTGCCCGCTCCAGGGTCGGCTCGTCATCCGGTAGCCCGCGGTGCCTGAACTCGGTCCGCAGCCGCCCGAGCAAGGCCTGGAAGAGCTCCGCGGGATGCAGGCAGCCGAAGTGGAACAACTCCAGCTGCGCCTTTTCCGCCAGGGCCTTGGCCTCAAGCCGCGCGTGAGCCTCCTCCAGCGCCGCCGTTCCCTCGAAGAGATCGATCGTCTTGCGGGTGAGCGTCACGCTGACGCGCAGGCCCACATTGATTACCGTATCGTCGAAGCCGATATGCGCCGCGATGCAACTGAGCAGGTCCGCGGTGGAGATCGGCATCCGCTCGGTCTTCAGGATCGGTTGCGCATCCGCGCGTAAGGGGTGGCGCCCGGGTGGCGGCAACGCCATCGGTTGACCCAGGGCCGGCGGCCCCTTGATTGCGCGCCCATTGGCGAGCGTGGCCGCGGGTCCATCACCAAACAGATCGAGCGTCCCCGGCAACGGATAGCCCGCGCCGATCAATGGTTCCGCCTGGCCCGTTCCGGTCTCTGTTTCCCCATCAGGGGCTTGCGTGAGGTCAGGCGCGTCGGTCAGGACCCGAAACAGGCTCCCCTGGCCATTCACCGCCACCTGGACCTGCGCCTCTCCCGCTACTCGGAAGACACTGGTCGCAGGGCAAATCTTGGCCAATTCATCGCGGATGGCGTTGATCCGTTCCCCGGCACTGACGAGCCCCCCCTGGTTATCCGCATCCGCCAGGAACACATAGCCATAGCGCAGGCCGGCGGGGAGGGTCTTCTCCAGGGTCGCGGGTTGCAGCCGGCGATGGACCCGCAGGATGCGCCCAACGACCTGGATGCCGAAGTCGGTGTCCTTGGCCCCGCGCAGCGACGCCAGCACAAAGGCGCGCGGGGCATCGAAGCCCAGGGCCACCGCCATTTTGAAGATCAGCACCTCGAACTGTTCGTCCAGGGCCACGGCCAGCAGGTCGTTGCTGGGCTCCTTGGCGGTATAGGAGGCGATCCGCGCCTCGGGCACCCCCAATCCAATGAGAAACGCGCGGGCCTGGGCGACCGCCTGGTCACTATTGCCCACCTGCACCAGCATCAGGGGCACCAGATCGATCCCCGCCGCGGCAAGTTCGCGGGCAATGCGCTGATGCATCGTCCAGGCCTCCTTCAACGCGGTTTCCGCGAAATTCACCAATGCCTGTTGCTGCGGCCCGGCGAGAAAGGCGACCGATCTGACGCCCTCTTTGATCAGACCCGCCTCCACCGCGGAGCGGCGGCTCACCGCGTTGCGATGGACCTCTTTGATCCCGCTCGCCTGCTTGAAGCGCTCCACGTCCCGATCGTTCGGCGTGGCCGTCACCATCAGGGTGAAGTCAGGCGCCAAGACCTCATGATAGAAGCGCACTGCCTCGCTGGATGTCGTGAAAAATGTATGGTGCGCCTCGTCCACCACGGCCCCGATGCGGAAACCGTCCTGCCGCAACTGCGCAATGAACTCGTCCAGGGCGAGCGTACTATCCCCGCCCTTGCGCACCCGCCGCGTCTCCTTGTTGTTGGCCGCCACCGCCGCCCAGGTGGTGACGAAACAATCCCCGCTGCGGGCATTGCGGGTAATCCGATCGATCTGGATGTCGCGCACGCGCAGTCCGGGAAAATCCTTTTTCAATGCGCCCCGCGCCTGGTCCACCAGTCCGGCGAAGGGGGTAAACCAGAACCAGACGATGCGGGCGTTGCCCTCCCGCCCGGGTCGGCTGAAGGCCTCCGCGATCATCCCCGCCATCAGGGTCTTGCCCGAACCGGTGGGGGCCTCCAACAGCACACAGCCGTTATAGGCACTGGCGATGCGACGCTCGTTGAGGTCCGGCGCCTGCCGGATCTGGTCCTCCGCATGGCGGAAGATCGCCAGTGCCTGGTCGACGGCCTCTTGCTGATAGCGCTTGGGTGCGATGCCGTTCATTGGGCGGTCCCCGCACCGAAACGGTTGACCAGATACTCTGGGATCGGCTCGAAACTGGCACGGGCATCGTCGATGCGTTGGGCCAGCAGCGGAGCCTGCCAGGAATAGACCACCACCTGGGCAGCACCCTGCAGCGCGGCCTGTACCGCCGCCACCGCTGCCTCACTGACGCCGGGCAGATAGATGACCTTGGACGCATTGAGCACCAGTAGCTGTAGCGGTGCCCCCGGATCATAGGGCGACAGCGTATCGCCATGAATCAGTTGGAGAGCGGTCCAGATCTGATCGTGCTGGACGGCCCGAAAGAGCCGCTCCGTCGGGATGCGACGGGTTCTGAGATACGCAAAGCTGCCGCCCAGGCCGGGCACCTCCTCACCCTTGCGGTTACGGTAACCGGTCATGACCCGGCGCACCCGCTCGGCACAGACATCACGGCAGAGGTTTTTGTCCGGTTCGTCAGTCGTCGCCTCGGTGTTGGAGACCAGGATAAAGCGGCGATTGCCGCCGTCCTCGGCATTCAGCTTGAGCACTGCCTGGGCCGTGGTGCCGGAGCCGGCGAAAAAGTCGAGGACCAGGTCGCCGGGCTTCGTGGTGATGCGTAGGATACGCTCGATGAGACGAACCGGCTTCGGGGTATCGAATGCGGTTTGGGTGCCGAACATAGATTGAATCTCCTTGCGCGCCTCGTCGGTGTGGCCTACCTCTTCATGTGGCCACCAAGTCCATGGCACGATTCCATCCGCATCGCCGAGGAAGTGCATTCTTCGCGGGACGCCATTACCGTCTTTCCCAAAATAAATCCTTTTATCCTCCAATAGCCGCTCAAATTCCGGTCTAATAACTTTCCAGCATGTTCCTTCCGGAGGTCGATGGCATTTTCCATTTGGTGCGATGATTTCATACATCTGATTCGGCCTGTATCCTTGCGCAGTCAGGGATACCGATTGCCACAGGCCTCGCTGATCGTTGTTCGGGTTCTTGTAGAGTGCGAGTTGCTTTTCAGCCAATGGGAGTTTGTTGCGGGTAGCCTTGAACCGGTCCGGATCGATGGTGTATACCAATAGATATTCATGCACGTCGCCAATCGCCTCACGATTTTCCCGTGAATATCGTTTTTGCCAGACATTGATCGCGACCCTGTTGCTCTCCCCAAACACCTGATCCATCAGCATCCCCAGGTGGAAGACCTCATTGTCATCGATCGACACCCAGATGGAACCATCCTCGGCCAACAATTCGCGGGCCAAGTCCAGGCGCCGATACATGAACTCCAGCCATTTGCTGTGCCGAAAACTGTCCTCGCGATCGATGAACCGGTCGTTATAGATGAAGTCCCGGTTGCCGGTATTGTAGGGCGGGTCGATATAGATGCACTTCACGCGCCCGGCATGGGTCATGCGCAGGCTGCGTAAGGCGTCGAAATTGTCGCCCTCGATGATCAGATTGCCGAACGGGGGCGCGCCATGCGATCGTTCAGGCACCAAGTCCAGGACCACGAAATCGCCATTCACCGAACGATCATGGTCGATCAGATCGCGTTCCCACGACAGGCCGAAGCGCGGCCGGCGGTCGCGCTCGCGCAGCAGCCGGACCAGTTCATCCTTGCTATATTCCTGATATTTGTCGGCCATATATCTACTTGCTGTGGTGAGCGGCGCAAAACGAGAGTTTCGATTGGCCTTGATCATCGCTGCGGCCTTCATCGCTAACCGGTCGAGGCTTTAGCCGGTGGCGGTTTCCCACGCATCCAAAAGAAATCAATGGCGCCTACACGCCCGGCCGGCTAAAGCCTCGACCTCCGGTGGCCAGAACGACGATCAAGGCCCAGCCGCACGGCCGCGGCTGATCGGCCAGGGCTTTAGGAGTCAGGCACGAGCGATGGACGCGGCCTCAGTGAGATCACCCCGCAACTCCTTAACCTGCAGCATCGGCTTGTTCCAATCTTCGCCCGTGACAAGTTCATCGGCGCCCGCGGTAAGTGCGCCAGCGACATGCACTGCATCCATTGCGGCCAAACCGTAACGGAGAGCAAGTTCACAAGCGGCTTTCAGCACCGCATCAGTCCAGGCAACCCGCGCCTTGGCGAGGGAGAATATCCCTTCACAAAAGGCGCATTCGTGGAACTGGCGATGGTATTGCGCCTTGGGCATCGTCTCCAGCCACAGAGCGTCACTCACGAGAATGTCGCGTTGGGGGTCGCGTAGAACCGCAATCGCGGCGGCGCTCTGGGGCGCTTGGGCGCGAAACGCGGCGATCAGTACGTTGGCATCCACATAGGTCAGCACCTTAGTCATCACGCCGGCCACCCTGACGGCTGCGCACTTCGGCATGGATCTGGTCCCAGTCGAGCAGCGGCATTCCCTCCTTGATCGCCTGCTCACGCAGGGCGAGCAAATGTTTCCAAACGTTGGCTCGCGCCTGATCTGCCATTCGGGTATCCGAGCCTTCCGATGCTGCCGGGACATCGACAGCGACCGGCGCCGCGGCCGGACTTGATTGTTCGTCCAGCAGGGTCACCAGCACCCGTACAGGTGCGGTAATCCGCACCGGGTCGTCGAAAGACAGCGTACCCGCTGGAGAAAGCGTTGCCCGAATCGTGTTCATCATGACCCGATCACCTCGCTGCTGTTATCCAAAACTGGGACTGTTGAGGTCCAGTCGGACGAGCGCTTCGATCTTATCCGCGCCCATCGGCAAGTACTTTCAATAACTGCTCAGTATTGGCATCGTCCGGCGGGTTGGTCGTCGCCCAGGCCAATGCTTGCTCCAGATCGGAAGCAGCCTGGGGCAGATGCAACCAGCGTTCGTTGTCCGGCACGACCGTCACGGTGCGCAGCAGCCAGACCCCGGGCTCCTGCTCCTCGACCAGCACTTGTCGGCCCTCATATTGTTTGCCAAGCGAAATCTAGCCCTTGGTGCCAATCATCTTGACGCTTGAGTCAGTTAAGGTCGGCATCACGATCACCTCTCGCCTTCGCTTTGTCGGTAGCACGTTAGCACTGCGCATTGTGGCCGGCAAGGAGCCCGGTCCAACTCAGACCCAGGAGTCACGGGCGGCGGCGATGTCCCACAAGCAAGGGGCGTGGAGCCCGGTGCGCTCGTGTAGACATCTCCGGTCCGCTGCACTGTCCGTCAGGTTGCAAGGTCGCAGCGGGCGCGCGTCTGCGCTGGGCCGTGCCGTAGCGTGCTGACGGCCGCGGCGACTGATCAGAAGCGGCTGCTTGCACGCAAGGCGGCGCTACTTGCAGGCACTGTGCGATTTCTTGCAGCGCTCCGCATGGTATGTGTGGCTTTATAACCTATTGCGTGAAAAAGAGATAAGCCGCGTTGCTTTTGAGATGCGGCGCGCCGAGGCCAACGGGCGATTGCTTGCACGCAAGTCGCTCGGACTTGCGTGCAAGTCGCTCGTGATTGCATGACATTGACGGCCGACGACAGACGCGCAACGGCGCCGTGTCGGAAAATTTGCGTACACACCCTTGACAGACCCCGCGTGTGGGACAAGACTTCTTGTAGACGCGGACATGCGCCGCGTCAGTCACGATCACTGTTCCTTCAACGGAGGGTTTCACATCATGATTTCTCAGCGCTACTTCCCCAATGCCGACGCCGACCGCATTCTCTGGCTCAAGATCTACTGGGCGATGCTGTTGAGCCATGGCCCACGGCTGGGCCTCGGTGACGAGGAGATCACCGATACCCGGGCCGGTATCACCTATTATCTCTGGATGTTGGAATCCTTTTGCCCGGTGGCCCACCAGTTTGCGCTGGATGCCACGGCCGCCCGCAAGCACCTCGCCTACGGTGAGGACCCCGACCCGGTCGCGATACCCACGTTGCCGAGCTTCGCGTCCCCGCCACCGGCCGTCCTGCCCGGGTTGTTCAACCGGATCTTCAACCAGGTCCAACGCATGAAGCTCCATCCGAATTACACGGAGAGCATGGGCCGCGAACTGGGTATCCTGCCGATCGTTGATGCCACCGAACACCCTGTCCCCGAGTTTACCGTCACCACGGAACAGGGTCCCAACGGGATGCGGCCACGCATCGATTACACCAAGTTTGGGCACCACGGTATCGTCGGCGAGTATCGCGTGAACGGTGGCCCCTGGTTGCCGCTGGGTCATTTCAACCAGAAGACGATCTACGACGATCGTCCACTGACCGTGCCGGGCACCCCGGAGAGCCGTGACTATCGCCTGCGCTGGTTGCACAAGGACGAGGGCCATGGCGACTGGAGCGCGATCCAGACGGTGTTGGTAGGGGCTTGAGTCCTACTGGTTGGTTGGCGGTTAGGCCCGCCAACCAATCCTACGATGAAGATTAACTGATCGATCTATTCACTGACCTTCGCGGCGCGCAGCGCCTGACACAGGCGTGACACCGCGGAGCGGTGTCACGAGAGCGTTAACTGAATGGCATTGGGGTCAGCCTCAGCCCGTCAGCCCCAAGTCGTCCCACAGACGCAGCGTCGGGCCGGACTGGTTCATGGTGTAAAAGTGCAGACCCGGGGCGCCGCCGGCCAGCAGGTTGCGGCACAGGCGCAGGCCCACCTCATGACCGAAGGCACGGATGGACTCCAGGTCGTCGCCATAGCCCTCCAGCCGGCGCCGCGCCCAGCGGGGGATCTCGGCCCCACAGGCATCGGAGAAGCGGGCCAACTGGGTGTAATTGGTGATGGGCATGATGCCCGGCACGATGGGGATGCTGATCCCCAAGGCACGCACGCTGTCGACGAAGGCGAAATAGGCGTCGGCGTTATAGAAATATTGAGTGATGGCGGAGTCCGCCCCAGCCTCGACCTTGCGCTTGAAGTTCTCCAGGTCTCGCGCCGGATTGGGTGCCTGGGGATGGTATTCGGGGTAGGCGGCGATCTCGATGTGAAAATGGGCGCCGTGTTCGGCGCGGATGAATTCCACCAACTCATTGGCATAGCGGAAGTCCCCGGACGTCCCGGTGCCGGTGCCCGAGGGCAGGTCGCCACGCAGGGCGACGATGCGGCGGATGCCCTGGTCGCGATAGCGATTGAGCAGCGCGCGTACCTCCTCCTGATTGGAGCCGATGCAGGCGAGGTGCGGGGCGGTGTCGATGCCCTGGGCGCGCAGCCAGTCGACGGTCTCAAAGGTCCCCTCACGCGTGGAGCCGCCGGCACCATAGGTGACTGAGAAGAACTCAGGTCCACGAGCGGCAAGCTCGGCGATGACGGTCTTGAGCTTCGCACTCCCCTCCGGGGTCTTGGGCGGGAAGAGCTCAAAGCTGAAGCTGAGTGGAAGATGGTCGGTCATGTTGGCGCGGCCCTGGACTGGAATGTGGCGCCCATTAAGGGCTGGCGGGAGGTGACATACGTCGCGGCCGGGGGGCCGCTCCTACGGGCG
>CAILVI010000189.1 GCA_903837595.1 uncultured Thiodictyon sp. | reverse complement strand
CTCCGCCGCGGACAGGAGCAGGTCCTTGATGACATAAGTCGTCTCCAGGTTGACCTGCTGGATCTCGAAATCGGTGGTGATCTCCAGCAGGGCCTGCTCATTGCTCTGTCTGATATGTAAACTGTCGTCGGAAACGCTAAACGTCGTGGTCGTCGTGTGATCCTTCTCTTTGGTCGATTTTTCCCAGTGCTTATTCTTGTTATCCCACGTCCGTTTCGTGGTTATGGTCTTGGTATCCGTCACGGTTCTGGCACCCTTGAGTTCCCGATAGTAATCGGTCAACTGCCGCGTTTGCGCCCCGACCTGGCTGCGTTTGAGTGCCACTTGTCGATTGGCCTTTTCATTCGCAAGGTCGATACGGGTCAAGGCGTTGTTGCGGCCGAGACGCGCCGCGTTCAGACGAATCTGGGCGGCCATGGTGTCGCGATACTTCTGGGCCAGGGCGCCCGCGGTCGCCTTAGTGCTAACGCAGGTCTCGAAGGCGCCGGCGTCCTGACCCAGGCGACAGTCGAACAGGTCGGGACCGGCCTCGCCGGTACAGACCAGAAATGACTCGATCTGCTGTGGATCCTCGAAGTCTGTCGGCTCTGCGCAGCCGGTCAGTGAGGCGAGACTACCACGTACTGGCTGATCAGTGCATTGACCTGTTGGCGCAGGGCCTCCTGATTGCTGTCGAAGGCGCGGGATTCCGAGTCGAAATCGGCCTTAGCCCCTTTCGCCGCGTTTAAGCCATTCGTGGCGACCGAGTAGAGCGCGCCGAAATCCTGCATTGGCACATAGCGGTTGTCGTAGCCGAGCGGATTGAGGCCTTGGTTGTAGATGCTGCCTTGCTTGCGCAGTGCGGAGAGCGCGCTAACGATATTGCTGCCCCCGCCGATTGCATCGAAAGTGGTACCTTGAGTGTTTGCGATGGCGGCGGTCAGCAGGTAGGCCGTGGTATTCACGCCCTTCAGGGTCGCCAGGGATGCACGCCGGGCCGCCGTCCACTCTTGGTTCGGATCCGGCGCCATCTGCCGCACCAGTTGCTTGGATGACAGTTCGCGCAGTGCGAGACTCAGACGTTCCACGCCGATATTGAATAGGCTGAAGACGGCATCGTCGAAGTAAGCAGATATATAGATGTTGGTACCGACCGCCGGGCTGAAGCCATAGACGAAGACGCCGATGGCCTTCTGGTAGTAATCCCGGGCGCTCTGCAGCAGGCCGAGCTGCTCGTCCAGTTTCTGGTCCACATTTAGGGTGGGGGCGGAAAAGCGCCATTCCAGTGCGTCGATCAGGAACTCGTCGCCGATCATAAGATAGAGATTGGCAAGGGTCTTGATGGTATCCAGCAGGCTGGCGCGGGCGATAACCGCGTCGGCATAGTCACGATAGAGAAGGTAGGCGTAGGTGTCCCGCGCAGCCAACAGGCGGGCCTCGACTTCGGCGAGGTCCTTGAGTCGATCGGTAGCCTGGTAGTTAAGCCTCTGGTCGCCACGCAGATCACCGCGGGGCGTGATCTCTTTTTGGGTCGCGCTCAGGAGCCCGTCCCGGAAGGTCTTGCCCGCTGTCAGCTCGTCGTCTGCGGCCTTTTTCCAGTAGGCGAAATCGGCCTCGGTGCCTTGGCGCGGGAAGGGATTCATGTTGGATGCCAGCACCCGCTGGGTGGCGGTCACCAAGTCCCCGCCGACAGCGCTGAACCCGGGGGCATAAAGACAGTTGCCAGGGGCCTCGATCGTCGCACCGGGACAGGCGGCGCGAGCAATCCCCGTTGCGCCGAGCGCCACCAGCGAGAGGACGATGAGTCCGAAGCGCCGCATATGTTTCATCATGTCGACCTGCCTCGTTAAGACGATCCGTTGCGGTTTCGGACCCGTTGCGGACGTAGGTTGGGGTGACGAAGGAACCCCAACGAGATGGTGCCAACCGTGCCTCTACGCCCCCGCCGATCTTTACATCACCGTAGGTTGGGGTGAGGAACGAACCCCAATATGGCCGGCCGCCGATGGTTGGTGTTGGATTTCCTTCGTCACCCCAACCTACGGTCCTGTTGGTCAAACAGTGATGGGGTTCGATGTTAGAGTTTCATAATGAATGCTAGCGCGTAGTAGGGCGGACGGTTATCAAGAATGTTAGTAGCAGCCGTGCCAGTCGCGCCGCCATGGGCGTGAGAGTTAACGGTGTGACTATGTCCGCCAGCGCCGGCCGTGTTTCCGTTGATATTGTGAGAATGTTCGGCTGGCAGGTCAGGGGGTGTGTGATCCCAATCCACGCCATAAAAGGTGCCATTTGCTCCGCTGGTATTTAGATTTACGGAATGCTGGTGATCGCCAGCCCAGTTCACCTCAGGGCTTTCAGCGCTAATACTGTGAGAGTGGTTGACGCTATTGGATTCGACTCCACCGGTTCCTCCAGGCAAATAACTGCCGCCACCGCCAACAATGAAACGCCCCCGAAGGTCCGGCGTTGAGTTCTGCCCATTGCAAAGGGCCCACCCAGCCGGCACCGCATCCACCGCCCCACTCCACATAATGATCCCTCCCTTGGGCACCCCCCCGTCCCCGGCCTGAAATGCATAAGCGACGCTTGAGAACGGTTGACGCGGCATCTCGGTATCCGTTCCCACCCTGATGCCGATATAGGTCTCGCCGGTGAACTTGCTGGGATCAAGGAGGTTACCTGGGGTGTTGCCGAGCACGACGGACAGGCGCCCATCGGCCAGCGTCAGGGTCTGGGTCTCGGTCCAGAACGCCGTGCCCGCCGTGGCGACCGTGTAGAGGCTGAGCGTGATGGTTTTGGAGCCGCTGACGGGCTGCCCGGCCCCATCGGTGAGTGTGCCCTGGTAGGTCAGTGTCTTCGGGACGGCCGCGACGGCGAGCTGCATCACGCCCAGCGCCAGACTGATCATGAACAGGAGGGAGCGAAGGGTAGTGGTCATCTGCGGTTTCTCCTCTGCACGAAAACGGGTGTCGCCGCCGATGTGACGGTGCGGGGTTTGGCTGGGGCAGTGAGACAGGGTATTGGGCTGGCGCGACGGTGGCCGCGCAGCCGGCGAACGAAGGCCCCATCCGGTTTCCCGGGGGTTGTTGCTGGCGGCTGCGGTGCGGCCTGATCTACCATGAGAGCGGCTCTCTGGGGTTGTGCGTATCTGCTGGTCCCGCGCCCACTTATGGTCTGGAGGCTCTGGGACACGAAGACGCGTCCAATATTAGACCTTGCTCCTAGATTGGTAAACCGAGCAAGACGTTTTATTTTGAACCATACCGCGAGGTAGGCCGCCGCACCCCCCCGGTCGCCGGTGAATGGGCCAGTCGTCGTGTTGCGGTCACGCGGCTGTCACGAGGAGCATGGATAATCCGATGAACCCTGGCAGCCATTGCTCAGTCGCTCGGAACCTCGCTTGGTGACACGTTACGCCCCTCTCGTATTCAGGCCCTTCCTGGCGTCGCCGTCGCCGCATTCAGCGACTGCCGCCATGAGGAGCGTCGACCTGATCTGGTTCAACGCCGGTGGCGGTCATCGCGCTGCCGCCCAGGCCATGGAGCAGAGTATTCATGACCAGGGGCTGCCATGGCGCGTGCGCAAGGTCAATCTGACCCAGGTCCTGGACCCGCGCGGGCGCTTCCGTCGCTACACCGGGATGGAGCCCGAGGACCTGTACAACCTGCGCCTGGCCACCGGCTTTACGCTCGGCCTGGCCCAGGAACTCAAGCTGCTGCAAGGCGCGATCCGGCTGGGCCACGCCGCCCTGGTGCGGCGGTTGGCGGGCCATTGGGAGGGCACGCGCCCCGATCTCGTCGTGTCGCTGATCCCGAACTTCAACCGGGCGTTGCACGACGCACTGGTGCTGGCCTGTCCGGGGGTGCCCTTCGTCACCGTGCTGACCGATATGGCGGATCATCCGCCGCACTTCTGGATCGAGCCTGATCTTGCGCAGCATGTGGTCTGCGGTACCGCGTATGCGTGCGCGCAGGCGTTGGCCGCTGGCTGCCCGCCCAGTCGCGTCTATCGCAGCAGCGGGATGATTCTGCGCCCGGAGTTCTATGCCCAGGGGCCGATCGATCGCGTGGCCGAGCGGCTGCACCTGGGTCTGGACGCCGACACCCCCACCGGCTTGGTGCTCTTCGGCGGCACCGGTTCGCGGGCGATGAAGGGGATCGCCACGCGCCTGGCCGATACACCGCTGATCCTGATGTGCGGTCGCAATCAGGCACTGGCCGACGAGCTGCGCGCCCTGCCGGCCCGGGCGCCGCGGGTGGTGGTCGGGTTTACCTCGGAGGTGGCGCGCTGGATGCGGCTCGCCGACTTTTTTATCGGCAAGCCGGGCCCGGGCAGCCTGAGCGAGGCCGTCCAGCAGGGGCTGCCGGTGATCGTGACCCGCAATTCCTGGACCATGCCCCAGGAGCGCTGGAACACGCATTGGGTGCGCGAGCACGGTCTGGGGATCGTACATCGCAGCTTTCGGACGGTGCGTGCAGCGGTCGACGAACTGACCCGGGGCCTGCCGCAGTACCAGACGCGCGTGCGCCGGGTGGAGAATCGAGCGGTGTTCGAGGTGCCGCAGATCCTCGAGCGCATCCTCGCTCAGGCGCCGGTGCCGAGCCGCCATGAACATCCAGTCGCGGTGCGGGCGCTGCCCATCACCGGTCGCGTTGCGTGGCGCAACGTATGAATACCACCGTGGCCGCCATGGGCTGCGTCCTGCTATCGGTGATGGCACAGTTCCTGATCAAGGCCGGGATGTCGAGCGTTGCGGTGAAGGCGGCACTGGCGCAGCCCGCCGGCCTTCAACTGGCCGGCGCCGTCATTCTAAGCCCTCAGATTGTCGCCGGTTTTTTGCTCTATACCCTCGGCGCGGTCGCCTGGCTGGGCGTATTGGCGCGCTGGGATGTCAGCAAGGCGTACCCATTGGAGGGGTTGGGGTTCGCCCTGGCGATCATTGTCGGATTTCTGATCGGCGAAGAGGTGACGATGGTGCGTACACTGGGGGTGCTATTGATCTGTGCCGGAGTCTTTGTCGTCAGTGCGAGTTGAGGGTCCGCCGTGCGGACCGACGATCATTGCGGCGTTGCCGCCAGGCGCCCGGGTCCGTGCGGTGTGGCGCGTCGGTGAATGACGTCGAACAGGCAGCGCTCGACCGCGTCGATAACCCGGTCCCAGTCGAGCGTCTCGGCCGTGGTCCTGGCCTTGGCCCCATAGCGGTGCCGGCGCTCCAGGTCCTGGGCGGCCGCCACGGCCGCGCTGATAAAGGCGCCGGGGTTGCGCGGGTCGACGGTGATGCCGTTGTCCCCGGAGTGAATGATGTTGTGGGCCGCCGCATCGTCGAAGGCGACGACCGTGAGCGCGCTGGCCATGGCCTCCGGGACCACGTTGCCGAAGGTCTCGGTCAGGCTGGGAAAGACGAACAGGTCCGCGCTGGCATAGTGTTCGGCGAGTTCGATACCCACCTTCGCCCCGACGAACTGGAATTGCGGGTAGCGCTGCCGCAGTCGGGCCAACTCGGGACCGTCCCCCACCAGCAGGCATCGGGCATTGGGAAGGACCGCCTGGGTGCGGGTGAAGGTCTCCAGCACCAGCGCGATATTCTTTTCTGCCGCCAGGCGCCCGACGTAGAGTAGCGCCGGGTCCGAGGGGCCGCAGCCCCAGCACGCGCGCAGCTCAACGCGGCGACGCTCCGGGGTGAAGAGCGCGGTGTCGACGCCGCGCCCGACCACCTGGAGCTTGGTAAATCCTTGGGCCGTCAACCGGTCGCGCAACTCAACGGTGGGGACCAGCGTGGCGTCGGCGCGGTTGTGAAAGCGCCGCAGCGCGTGGGTGATGGGTGCCGCCAGCAGCCCCAGCCCGTAGTGCAGGCTGTATTGCTGGAATTGGGTGTGAAAGCCGGTCAGCGTCGGGATGGCGCTCGCCCGGGCCGCCATGAGCGCGGCCTGCCCTAAGGGTCCCTCGGTGGCGATATAGACGACGTCGGGGCGCCGCACTCGCCACTGCCGACGCAGGCGCCAGTAAACCGGCAGCCCGAAGCGCAAACCGGGATAGCCCGGGATGGGTAGGCCAGGCACCAGGGTCTCACCGGCGTGCGCTCCACGGTCGCTCCCCTGACGCGGTCGGACCACCTGGAGTTGGTGGCCCCGCTGCGCGAGTCGCGCGACCAGCTGCCGCATGGTATTGGCGACGCCATTGATCTCGGGCGGATAGGTCTCGGTGACGACCGTGACGCGCAGCGGATGTGCCGGTGTGCTCAAATCGCGTCCGCACGCTCGATGAAATGCCGGGAATAGGCCGGGTTGAGTTCCGCGACCCGCAGCAGGATGAGTACGTCCGCCACACCAAAGTCCGGGTCCCGGCAGGGCTCACCGCAGGCTCGGGCGCCCAAGCGCAAATAGGCCTTGAGCAACGGGGGCAGTGGGGCGTCGAGTACCTCGTCCGAAACCGTGCCGCTCAAGAGGGGAACGCGCGGGGTGACGCGCAGTTCCGGTCCCACCATGGCCTGGCGGCGGATGCGGTTCATGATCGCCGCGGCCTGGATATCGCCGGCACCCAAGGGGATACTGGCGCAGCCAAACAGATAGTCGAACCCGTGCAGTTGGATGAAGCTCGCCAACCCTGACCACAGCACCGCAATGGCCGCACCCTGGCGGTAATCCGGGGCGATGCAAGTGCGACCGATTTCCAGCTGCCGCCCGGGGAGCTTGGCCACCGGTCCCAGGTCGAATTCGCCCTCCGAATAGAAGCACCCGCTGCGCTCGGCATTGCTATCGGTCAACAGGCGGGTGCAACCGACCACCCGGCCGGTATTCACCTCGCGGACCAGCAGGTGGTGACAGAGGCTGTCGAAGTCGTCGACATCCAGTCCCTGATGGGTTCCCTTGAGCTTGGCGCCAAACTCCTCGCCAAAGACGCGAAAGCGCAAGGACTGGGCCTCACGGACCTCGTGCGCGCTGGTCGCGAGTTCGACGAACAGGCGTGCTGCACGCCTCTGGGGTAATGCGGGGGCGATCGCTGGCATGGCTCAACCTTGGGTCATTACAGAAGCAGGACCCAATCTATCCAACGTCTGTTGCCGGTCCGTGAGGAATTGATGACGATACCGTTAACCCGATTGCTCTGCTCCCAATGTGCGCCCAACGAAGACGTAATAGGGCACCCGCAACCCGGGCAGATAGGGGACCGGGGCGCGGTACTCCGTCAGTTGATGGTCGGGTAGCAATGCCCGCAGCCGGCGCAGGTGCTCCGGGTTGGGACGCACCCCGTCATGGGCGAACCAGCGCGGCCAGAACCACCGGGTCATGCCCCCGTGGCGCACCAGACCCGGCGCGGGAGTCGGGTCGGAAACATAGAAATCCACCACGCCCAAGGCGCCGCCCGGTTTCAGCATGCTCAACGCGTTGGTGAGCGCCCCTTCCCAGTCCGGGATCATCGTGAGCGCATAGGAAAAATAGACGAGATCCACGGGAGCGGCCGGTTGGTAACGCAGCGCATCGGCCTCCACCACCCGGACATTGCGCAGGCGGTGCGTCCGCCGCCGCGCCTGCTCCAACAGGGCGGGGCACAGGTCGACCAGTTCGACCGACCCCAGGGTCGCCAGCCGATCCCCCAGAAACCCCAGGTTACGCCCGGTGCCGGCCCCCAGTTCGATCACGCTGGACCCGGGGGGCGGGGCCAACTGCCACATCAATTCCGCCCGGCCGTGCAGCAACCGCTCGCGGAAGGCGTCATAGTGTTCGGCCTGTGGACCGTAAAACGCTTGCAGACGTTCAGCCAGGGCGCCGCTGCGGGGTTGGCCGCGCATCAGGCTCAGCAAGACCAGTGCATCACTGCGGGCCATGATCAGGCCCCCACCAGGTCGGCGACATGGAATCCGGCGTAGGTGTGGACCCGGTCGCGGCGCTGCAGGTCCCGGGTCAGCGCCGGGTGGAAGGCGAGGCGTTCGCACAACGGCTCATGACGCGCGCCAACCTCGATCCGTTCCAGATAGGCGGGGGCGGCATGGGCGCTGCGGAAGATGACGCGGGCGTTCGCCGTGGCGCGCTCAAGAATGGCCGTCCACTCCTCCCCCAAGGCCTCAGGATAATAGGAACTCATCCAATCCATGTGATCGAGCAGCACAAACTTGGAGATGCGTTCTTCGGTCTGCTGCAAGAAGGCGGTGACGGTACAGGTATGAGGCACCACACGGTCCGCCAGCCCCGCCTTGAGGGCCGCGAAGTTCGCCCGTTTGAGGTATTCGGGGCAGCACGACTGGGAGTAGCGTCCGTTGAGATAGACCATCCAGAAATAATTGGTCCAGACCGGCAGCTCGCGGAAGACATATTCGACCGCCTCGCGGATGAAGCCCGCTACCCCGTGGTGGTGTTGCGCCTGGACCTGGCGGCGTTGAGCATAGGGGACGCCGAGCATGCTCATAGTGAGCTGGCGCGACAGGGTCCAGTTCATACCCGCCCCCCACATCAGGGGCTGGACCTGGGCGTCGTAGATTGCGCGCTGATCTTTCAGACAATCCGCCTGGATCAATTCCTCGATGCCCGCTGCCAACCGGGGGCGGACCCGCAGATAGGCGCGAAAGGCGCGTGCTACGGTCCCCGCGAGGCCCTGGAAGTAAAAGCCTCCCTGTGCCGGGTTGAACCAGTGCAGACGCTCATCCCAGAAGCCTTGCGCGAAGGGTGAGAGTTCGGCGCGCAGGGTGTCGTGATAGAGGGTGCGCACATGCTGGTGGACACCGCAGCCGAACAGGGCGAAAAAGTCCTCGAAGTCGAGATGTCGGATGCCGGCCAGCTTGAGTTCCAGCAGGGCCGTCTGGCGCGGATTGGCATCTACCGCGTGAATGCGTCGGGGACCAGCCAGCGCATAGTCCAGCACATTACACCCGGCGCTCGTGATCACCAGCAGGCTGTCGTGCGGCTTCAGGGCCAGTGCGATGCGGTCAACGGCCGGATCCTCCCAGCAGGTGTTATAGACCAGGGAGCGGGAATAAATGGCGTTGAAGACGGCGTGGTCGATCCGGTCGCGCAGGGTCAGGGCAGCTTTCACGGCGAGGCTCTCAAGGTCATGGCGATGATAGACCCGTGAGTCTAATGATGGATCATGACCTCATGGTGACCGGCAGACGACCGCAGCGTGACAGCCCGACGTCAGTCAACTGGCCCGTGCCAGGGCCAGCGCGGGGAGCGGGCTGCTGAGGCTCTCGGGGACGGCGTCGGTCCAACGCAACAGTTCCAGCCGACCGTCGTGATGCTCCACCAGGGCCGTGCAACTCTCCACCCAGTCCCCGCAGTTGCAGTAGAGCGCTCCCTGCACATCCCGGACCTCGGCATGGTGAATGTGGCCGCAGATCATGCCGTCGACTCCACGCAACCGCGCCTGCGCCGCCACCGCTTGCTCGAAGCTGCCGATATAGCTCACCGCGTTCTTGACCTTGTGCTTGAGGTAACCGGCCAGCGACCAGTAGCGCAGCCCAAAGCCGCGCCGCACCCGGTTCACCAGGCCATTCAGGGCCAGCAGGTGGCCATAGACGCGCGAGCCCAGGCGAGCCAGCCAGGGGCCGCACTGGACCACGCTGTCGAAACAATCCCCGTGCAGCACCAGGAACCGCCGGCCATCCGCGGTTTCGTGGACGACCTCGTCGCGGATCAGCACGTTGCCGAAATCGGCCCCGAGGTGTGCGCGCAAGAGTTCGTCGTGGTTACCGGGACAGAAAATGACCTGGGTGCCGTTGCGGGCCTGCTCCAGCACGGAGCGCACCACCGCGTTGTGGGCCTCCGGCCAGTAGACCCCGCGGCGCATCTCCCACAGGTCGATGATGTCGCCCACCAGATAGAGTTGCTTGCAGCGGGTGGACTGGAGAAAATCCAACAGATACCCGGCCTGGCAACCGCGAAATCCCAGGTGGACATCGGAGATGAAAATGCTGCGATAGCGCAGGGGGTTGATGCGCGTGATTTCGGACATCCCAAGGCCACCCTCGTCGATGATGTTGGCCTATGGTCTGAAAACTGTGTTGCCGATCCATGGTGGAATCATGAAGATGTCGTGAAGTTCGCTGCATCCGTCTCGAGGCCGAGTGCATTCAGCAGCCGTGCGCTCAGGTCGGCCGGGCTGCGGGAAATCACCTCTTCCGGAATGCCATGACGGACGGCGAGCCGCTCAAAGTCCTCGAACCCGTAAGACACGATGAAGGGATGGATGCCGGCACCCACCGCCGCCTGGTAGTCGGTGGCCTCGTCGCCGCAGGCAAAGCTGAGCGCCGGATTGACCTCGAACTGCGCGCGCACCGCGCGGAAGGCGTCCAACTTGTCGAGGGCCAGCGGCAAATGGACCAGAAAGTGAAAGCGGGACGGGTCGACGCCCTCGCGCCGGAACAGGGTCTCCAGGGTGGCGACCGGGTCGCGGGTGATATTGCGGGTCACGATCCCCACCCGCAGTCCGGGTTCCCCAGTCAGCCGCTCAAGCAGTTGCGCTATTCCATCGTAGAGATGGCCTTCCTCGCGGTAAACCTCAGTCATCGTCGCGATGAGGCGCGAGCGTTTCTGCCGGGCGAACTGCTTGCGCAGATTGCGCGGAAACTCCTTCACGCCACCCAGGTACTTGAATACGTGGCGCCTTTTCTGGAAGCCGGACAGCGGGCCGATGTTCATGCCGTGCAGCGCAAAGGTCTTGTCGATGGCGCTGAAGGCGTCCACGGTGGTGCCGTCGGCGTCCAAGATGATCAGTCGGTCGTTGCTATACATAGTGCAGTCGAGGTCCGTGCGGTCAGGAGGGACTGGGCTGGTCTCATGGTATCGCCGGAAAGAGTATGAGAGTCCGCGGTACGGACCGAGTGCCGCCTCGCCGCAGCGATGACTGACGTTTATGCCGGACGCCAAAATCAATCAGCAGGTCCGTGAACATGAGACCTCCGAAACAACCAAAATGGACAGGCGGGGCCGATGCAGACAGGGATGGCGCGCGCCGCAGCATGGCAGAGGGATATGACCAAGTTGTGACGGTCGGCTGGTCGCGAGGTGCCACCGAGCCCGTCGCGCCGACATGATCCGGTCACTTGCCCGTAGCGAAGGCGTAACAGATCGCGGTTAGACTCCCCGCTCGCGGCTGGCGCCTCGGCGAACCCGGCATGGCCTCCGCTACCGTGGCGAATCCGCTGTCCATGGGACGCCCCCGGCCTGACCGGCGCGTTTCGCTGGTCACGCAAGACGCCCACCAGAACTTGGTATCCTCTTGTCGGCAATCCCAGCAGCCGAAATCCACATCAACAACCGCGCAAAGGACTCCTGTGATGAAATGGTCCACGACCATCGCCTCCGCCCTGTTACTCACGACCGCCGGTCCGCTCCTAGCCGGCACCTTCGACAAGGCCGGCGTTGCGCTGGCCGGCTCGGCGCCCGTCGCACGCATCCTGAACTGCGACCTGGCGAAGACCTCATTCAAAGGCAGCAACGAGGGCTGGTTCAGCAGCGCCGAGAAGTCCGTCGAGTCCACCTGCCTGGCCGGGGACACCCCGATCAACTTCTCCGCGGGCGCAGACAACTGGCCGAAGCTGCTGAAACTCGCCGGCCAGCCGGTCATCGTCAAGCTGGCCCAGAACAAGGGGGTGATCAAGGAGGCCAAGACCGATTGGGTCTTGGTCGACATCGCCAAGGCCGGCAGCAAGGTCAACCCGACCACGAATCCGGTCAAGCTCTGCGGCGATGACAAGGCGCCGAAGGAATTGAAAGACGTCTGGTCGCACGGCTATCGCGTCGGTGTCGCGGTGGATGTTTGGGCCGGCGGCACGCGCGCCAAGGACGCCCACTGGACCGGCGCTCAGTCGGGGCACAAGGATGACTGGTATGCGGATGTGCGCCTGTCGCGCAGCCGCAACGCGCAATGGGCGCCCGATGGGTCGGTGCGCCTCGGTGCCGTCTGCGCCGCCGCGCACGAGACCATCGCGACCGCTGCCAAGCCGCTGATCTTCGTCTACGACCAGGGCCGCGAAGACCCGGACTACGTGATCGTGGAAGCCTATGAGGTCGATTGATGCCGTGCGACCGCGCACACTCAGGTCCAACGCGCCAGAATGTGACTCAATGACACCGATCGAGAGGGTCGAGGTGCTGTACGACAACCTCGTGACCTGGTACGCAGAGGGCCAGGATCGCGAAACCAGGGCCGCAGCCAACCTGCTAATGATCGCCCTGCTCAAGCTTAAGGAGCACGGCGGGTTCGGTTGGCGGGGGCTCGTCGAGGACTATGTGCTCATGCTGAAAAACGACCCGGAGCGCTTCCAGCGCGTGCTCGAGGCGAACCGCGGGGAGAGCAAGGCGGGGTGAACTGACCCACTGTCGGGCCTCAGGCCGACCGCGGCAACTCAGGCGCTCCCGCCTGATCGCTTGGTCCATCCTTCCGAACGTCGCCTAAACATCGTCCCGACCACCACAGGTGAAGATCACCGCACGCTTGCGAAACCAGACAAACCGCGTCCGTTGTGCTTCAATGGCGACTGGGTTTCGGCGGGACGCAGCGAATGTTTCAATATCTTTACGAACTCAGCCAATGCCTGCCCGAGCGGCCGGCCTGGGAACGCCTGAACGAAGGCATGCCCGCCAACTACGACCGCGGGCTGGCGCTGTGCTTTGGCCCCGACGGCGCGTGGTGCGGGGTGAAGACCTTCATGGGCAACCAGTCGGTGGTCTACCGCTCCGGACCGCCCAATGGCACCGATTTCACCCCCTGCTGCAAACTGGCCGGCAACACCGCCAATCGCCTGGCCGCGAGCGTCAAGGCACTGGCTGACCACCCCAGCCTACCGGGCGAGAAACGCCAGTGGCTGGTCGACAGCCTCACCTGCTTCAATGACGCGCAAGCGACGATCTGGGCCGAGGTTGAGACGGCGCAAAGAGAGGCCGGCATTGACGGCAAGGAGCATCGCGGCTATGTCTACTGGGCCGATGATCAGATGGGGCCGATTTATGCCTGGCCGCAGACCCAGTCTCTTTTGGTCGAGCGGGCATTGTCCGCCTTTGCCGATAAGGGCGGGGAACGGGCAAGCGGCAGTTGCGCCGTCTGCGGTAGCCGGGCCGTCAAGGTCTTTGGCAATTATGCCGTCGTGGCCTGCTACAACCTCAATAATCCCGGTGCCATCGCGGGCGGCTTTCAGGCCGGCAAGGCACATCGCAATTTTCCCGTGTGTGGCGACTGCGCTCTGTCTATCGCCGAGACATTTACCTTCGCTGAAACCTATCTGTCCAGCAACATGGCCGGGCAGAGCTATTTGATTCTGCCCTACAGCAACAACCCCGAGGTGCGCGAAGAACTACGCGCCCGCCTGGGCCAACGTCCCGACCGTTATCAATTGGGTAAGGCCCGCGATCTGCTCGCCGACGAACTGGCCCTCACCGAAGAGTTTGCCGGCGTTGGCGATCAGCTCGCCTTCGCGCTGATCTTTTTTAAGCAACAAAACGCCGCCTGGCGCGTGCAGGCCGAGGTGCAGCAATTGCTGCCTAGCCGCCTGCACCTGCTACAGCGCGCGGGCCGGACCATCGCCAATGCGCCCGATTTGACCGCCGAGAGCAAGACCGAGACCAAGCCGGTCCAGATCAGTGCCATGACGTTCAAGAACTTCTCCAGCACCAGCGACAAGGCCAGTGAGGAGACCTTGCGTGGCTGGCTGGCAGCCCTGTTTGACGGACAGGCAGTGAACCGGAGTCACTTTCTGCACTGTCTGGTCGGCAAACTGCTCAGTACCGGCAAGCGCAACCCCGAGTTTCTGCACTGGATGACACGCCAAGCCTGGGGCTTCTATCGCTATGCCTGTCTGACCCGACTCATCATCCCCGCGCCCGCGATGGAGCATTCCGCCATGTCCGAAGTCATTCCCAATAGCCCCTATGGACGCTATACCCAGGAGCACGCCGATTTCTTTCGCCGCCCGGAATTGATCGTGGCCTTCCTGACCGGCTGCTATGCCTCGCAGGTGGCCTCGGTACAGCGGCAGATACGCGGCGCCGATCCGTTCACTAAGAAATTCATCGGCCGTCTGCTGGGTCGCCAGCAGTTGCAACGACTCTACCGCGAAGGTCACGGCAAACTGGCCCAATACGGCAAGCTCGGCTATGTCATCACCGGGCTGGACCCGGACCTGGCAAATGCCTGGGTGGGCTGCGGCGAGGATTGGGCAATCGGCGATGAAGAGGCGACCTTTGCCTTTACTCTTGGTTATAGCTTGGCCTACCGGATCGGGCAGCTCGATAAGGCCGCCACCGACGTGGCTGAAGCGGCACCCACAGACCTCCACGATTAACCGCCGCGACGCTCAGCAATTTTTCAGGAAAACACCAATGACCGCGATCACCAGCCGCTACGAAATGCTCTTTATCTACGAGGCCAAGGACTGCAACCCCAATGGCGATCCGCTCGATGAGAACCGCCCGCGCACCGATCCCGAGACCGGCGAGGCGACCATCAGCGATGTGCGCATCAAGCGCACCGTGCGCGATTGGTTCCTGAGCCTGGAGTCGGATGTAGAGAAGCGCCTGGCCGCGGGCCGCGAGGTATTGATTCGCGACACCCTCAAGGCCGACGGCTATCTATCCGAGGGCAAAGACCGCGCCGAGCAGTTTTTGGCTGAGGCTGCTAAGGGCAAGAAGGGCGAGGCCAAGCGTCAGGCCCTGGAGGCCGCGGTCTTGCGTGGGTGTATCGACGCGCGGCTGTTCGGCGCCACCCTGCCGCTCGGCAAGAACGAGCCCTCGCTGCAACTGACCGGCCCGGTGCAGTTCTCCGCCTTTAACCGCTCACTGCATCGCGTCAGCCCGACCCTGGTACAACAGACCGCCGCCTACGCGGGCAGCGACAAGGGCAACCAGAAATCATTCGCCGAGCGCTGGCTGTTGCCCTATGCACTGATCGCCGCCTACGGGGTGGCCAACGAAACCGCCGCACAGACGACCGGACTCAGCGAGGCCGACCTCGACCTTCTGCTGCAAGGTCTATGGCGCGGCACCGCGGCGCTCAACACCCACTCCAAGATCGGCCACGACCCGCTGCTCCTGGTGGTCGCCGATTATCGCCCCGGCTTCCGCCTGGGCGCCCTGCCGCGTCGCGTCAGCCTGGCCAACCAGAGCGCCGAAGACACCGCCCTGCGCTCGACCCGCGATTTTTGGCTGGAGGTCGGCGAACTGTTGAGCGCCCTGCATGACTATTCGCAGCTGACCGGTCTGCGGGTCATGCAGGATCCGCGGCTACGCTGCCAATCCGGCGCTCAGGCCGGACTCTTTGCTGAACTGGCCGAGGCCGCAGGATTACCGGTCACCGCCCTGGACCTGTAGCCATGCGGACACTGGTCTTCCTGAAGTTTCCTACTTTTGATCTGGGGCCTTGACCGTCATTCCGGCGATGCTATTCCCGGCTCCTGTCCTTGAGCGCATGGGCTGCACATCGGTGCACCGGGCAGATGGTCGGAACGGCGGACGGG
>CAILVI010000188.1 GCA_903837595.1 uncultured Thiodictyon sp. | reverse complement strand
CCGACGCCGTGCCGCGGCTGCGGCGGTTCATTCTCGATCTGGCGGTGCGCGGGAAGTTGGTGGCGCAGGACCCGAGCGACGAACCGCCTCTCGAGCAACTGAAACAGGCACGGCACCGGCTCGAAAAGGCCGCAGAAACAACAAAGCGTCTGAGATGGAATCCTTCCCTCGCAATTACGGTTGCCGATGGAGGAAAAGACGTTCCTCGCGGTTGGCTGCCAGCAAGGGTCAATGACACGGGACTCTACATTAACGGCCTAGCTTTCAAGCCTTCTGATTGGAAGCCAGAGGGTCTACCGATTATCCGCATTCAGAACCTCACCGACCCGTCGAGGGAGTTCAACTTCACGCAAGGTGATTTCCCGGATGAAGTACTTGTTCGCGATGGAGATATCCTTGTTTCATGGTCTGCGACGCTGGAAGCGTTTAATTGGGACCGTGGTCCTGGGGTTCTCAATCAGCACATCTTCCGGGTGATCCCCGACGAGGGACTCAGCACGCGTGATTTCTTGCTTCTGCTTTTGCGGCATGCTATTCGCGAGATGGCTGATAGTGAACACGCGCACGGGTTGGTAATGTCGCATATCAACCGTGGCCCGTTCCTCGAACACATTGTCTTGATCGCCCCCCTCGCCGAACAACACCGCATCGTTGCCAAGGTCGACGAGCTGATGGCGCTGTGTGATCGGCTGGAAGCGGCGCAGAACAAGCGGGAGCAGCGGCGCGACCGGCTCGTGACCGCAAGTCTGCAGCAGCTACAAGATCAAGAATGTCTCACGCCAAGGCGCCAAGGCGCCAAGGAAGAAAAAGAAGCTGTCAAGAATGACCTTGGCGCCTTGGCGCCTTGGCGTGAGCCTGTCTTTCTTCAGGACATACCGCGGCTCACCACCCGACCCGAGCACATCAAGGCATTGCGCCAGACCATTCTCAACCTCGCCGTCCGCGGCCGTCTCGTCACGCAAGATCCCACTGATGCACGCGTTCAAGATTTCGGTATCACGCGGGAGGTGCGTCAGAATGATCGATTGGTTTTGACGCTTCCCGACAATTGGTGTTGGGCGAAAGTCGAGCATGTCGCTGACGCAAGATTAGGCAAGATGCTCGATAAGGCGAAGAACAGGGGGCAACGCTACCGTTACCTCGGGAATACTAATGTCCATTGGTTCGACATCAGAACGGACGACCTGAAGGAATTGCTAATCGAAGACGGCGAAATTGAAAAATACTTGCTTATTGATGGGGACGTACTTATCTGCGAAGGCGGTCACGGCATTGCTAGAACGGCAGTTTGGCGAGCAACCAAGGGTGACGTAGCTTTCCAAAAAGCCTTACATCGCGTGCGGCCTAGCACTGCACTTAGCAGTGACTTTTTCGCTTACTGTATCTCCGCCTATTTCGATGCAGGCGTGCTTCAGACATATTTCACGGGGGTAGGAATCCCGCACTTTACTGGGAGAGCGTTATCATCACTGGTGTTCCCCCTGCCTCCTATCTCCGAACAACGCCGCATTGTCGCCAAGGTCGATGAGCTGATGGCCGTCTGCGACCAACTGGAAGCCAATCTCACCACCACCCAAACCGACAGTCGGCGGCTGCTTGAGGCCGTGCTGCGCGATGCGCTGGCATGAGCATCGATTCTCTATTCTGTTCTTACCTTCGCCTGGGGGCGGCGCAGACCAAACGGGACGAGCGGCGCGACCGGCTCGTAAACGCCAGCCTGCGGCAGCTGCAAGATCAAGAAAGTCTCACGCCAAGGCGCCAAGCTCGCAAAGATAATTCATTGTCTTCCTTCTCTTCCTTGCCTTCCTTGTCTTCCTTGGCGAGCTTGGCGCCTTGGCGTGAGCCTGTCTTTTGTGGGAGCCCGGGCACAGTCTCAGAGCCTGGGAATGAATGATCACAACACCATCGAGTAACCACCATGTCTGATCACAGCAATTGCATCTTTTGCGGTATCGTGCGGGGCGATATCCCGGCGGTCAGGGTGTATGAGGACGAGCATACCGCCGCCTTCATGGATGTCCAGCCGGCCAGTCCGGGGCATACCCTGGTGATTCCAAAGGCCCATGCGGCGAATCTGTTTGAAATCTCGGCGGCTGACCTGGTTGCAACAACGCTGACGACTCAACGCATGGCCCGCCTGGTGCAGAAGGCACTGGCGCCCGACGGCATCCGCATCATGCAGACCAATGGCGCTGCCGCCGGCCAGACGGTGTTTCACTATCACGTGCATATCATACCCATGCAGGACGGACAGCGGCTCGGTGCGCATGGCCGTGAGCGCGCCGACCCCGAGGTCCTCAAGGCCTTGGCGGCAAAGATCCAAAATGCCCTTAGACCATGAAGGAACGGCTTGACCAGGCAGCAATACCGGGGCTCTGCGGCCGCGGCCGCTTGATCTCAAGGTTTGGTATACCAGTATGCCGGGAATAGTGCCATGCGAATGAATTCTCCGATTGGGAAAAGGATTCTCGCTGCGCAAATGCTGGCCGCGATCGAAGCAAAGGAGTGGGTCATTGGTGCTCGCTCGGGCGCGCTGATGAGGGCTGAATTCTTGGCCGTTGATCGAACCAGCGGGCCGAGAGATAGGCCAGATTCAATGGCAGGGTCCACCATAGCCCGACCGGAGAACGGGACAAACGCCGACTGATGCTCAGCGGCGAATAGAACCGGCGATTGGCATAACGATACCCGTCGAGCAGCGTCAGGGCGCTCATCTGCCGCGGCCGGAAGACGACGTCCTGTCGTCCGTTGTATTTTGCCCAATCCCTGGTCAAGATGCGATCTTCGGCCTCCAGGCGCCGATACAATCGCGTTCCAGGGTAGGGTGTCAGGATGTTGAATGTCGCATTCTGCACCCCAACAGCCTCCAAGAAATCGAGCGTGTCGGAAAATATCGCCTCTGTGTCATGGTCAAAGCCGAAGACGATCCCAGCTTGGACCGCGATGCCATAGGAATGGATGCGCTCAATGACCCGCGCATAGTCATCGACGCGGTTGAATCCTTTGTGCGCCTCGTCCATGCTGGCTTGTGAGATGGATTCCAGGCCGATGAATAGTTGCTTACATCCACTGCGCGCGGCTAATTCCAGGAACTGCGGATCGCTGCCAGCCTGAATACTTGCCTGGCTGCTCCACCATTTTCGGTGCGGTGCAATCGCCCGAAACAACGCCTTGGCATAGTCCAGATCACTGGCCAGATTATCATCCCAGAAGATAATCACTTTTCCTGCAAAAGATGCATATTCCGCTGCCACCGCGGCCACGGGTCGCTGACGGACCAGGCCGCGATACATCACGCGGAGCGTACAGAAATCACAGTGATAAGCGCAGCCCCGCGTGGCAAACAGCCTTCCCGCGGTATGGTCGCGACGGTGAAACAAGTCTTTGCGGGCCACCGGTGCGTTATCGAGGTTCGGCAGACCGATCGCGCTATAGCGCCGCTGGTACTGTCCCGTTGCGAAGTCGCTCAGGAACTTGGGCCACTGCTGTTCCGCTTCGCCGACAAAGATCACGTCCGCATATTGTTGTGCCTCATCGGGCACCAAGGTCACATGTGGTCCACCCAATACGACCGGGATGCCGCGCCGGCGAAATTGTGTTGCCAACTCATACGCATGAAAGGCACTGGGCGTATGAAAGGTCATCGCGACCAGATCGACCTGCGAGGCCACATCAACGGCCGTCACGACCTCATCGACGTGGATGACCTGCCAATCGTCCGGCACCAAGGCCGCCAGATAGGGCATGGTGATCTGTTGGAAATTCAACACCCGCACGCGCCGCACCCTGCCGATCTCCGGCGAGGATGCGGTGATCAGGAGGAGTCTTTTTCGAGCTGACGACTGATACCTGAGCATCATCCCAAATCCGCTAATGTCTCACGCCAAGGCGCCAAGTTCGCCAAGTGGATTTCTTGGCGAGCTTGGCGCCTTGGCGTGAGCCTCTCTGCCCATCATTTCCCTGCGCTGGCGCTTGGCGATCCGACCGGCGCCACGGTCGCGGGGCCCGCGTTCAGATTCAACAGCGGCAAGATACCGCGTTCGCTGAGCAAGGTTTGGGGCAAGGTGCCGCTCCAGCGCTCGGCCGCGACCAGCGAGATCGCCTCGGGATGCGCGGCGACCGCCTCGCCCCGCACGCGCAAGCTGCCCGCTTGCGCCGCGCCGATAATTTGAATGGCTTGTGCCTCGCCATCGGCGCGGATGACTGCTGAGCGTTTCTGGCCTTCCGCTCCAATTGCCGCGGCGTCGGCTTCGCCTTGGGCGCGGACCCGCACCTGCTCCGCTTCGAAGCGAATACGATTCACCGTATTCTCGGCCGCCACCGCGTCGTTCTTGGCCTTCACCGCCGCTTCAACGCTGGCGACAAAGATCGGGCTATATTCGATCTTGGCGATCTGCAAATCGACCACCTCAATGCCGAACAACTCATCGAGCCGGCTCGCGACGGCCTGCCGGATTTCGTTGGCAATGACCTCGCGCTCCTCAGAAATCTTGATCGTGTTGCGCCGGGCGAAGACCCGCATGGCGCGGTCGGCGATGATCGGTTCCACGTTCTCGCGGATACCGAAACTGCCGGATTGTCCGACCTGGTAGAGCAGGCGAAAAACAGCCTTGGGAGGAATCCGGTAGGTCAGCCCGACCGAGATCCTGACCCATTGATTGTCGATGGTATACATCGTCAGGTCCTGAACCTTCAGGATGTCGAGCGAGACCTGCAAGCGATCCACCTGATCGATGATCGGGAGCTTGAGGTGAATGCCTGGACCATAGGGTTCGCGGGTGGTCACCTGGCCCAAGCGGCGCACCCCGGCCATTTCCGTCGGATCGACGATGAAGACGCCGAACCAGATTAGTGATCCGGCCAAGACAATCGCAATCGCGAATGGGTGATAGAGCAAGCGTGTAACGCGCTCCGGTAAAATCGGCAATGGCATCGTAGTCTCTCATGGCCGCGCTTGGCAGCAACAGGCCCTCATCGGGCGGACGAGCACAGCGTATCCGCAACGGCGGACCAGATCAAACCAAGTCCATACCGCGGTGGTCAGGGCGGCGCGCTTGGCGCCCCGGCGTGAAAATAGTTGAGCAGGGACCTAGTATTTTGGCCGTTTTGAACTACCCTTTCTTCTAGGGCAAGACCGCTTCGCGGCGAACCCGCCGGCGAACTTCACCAGTCGATGCCGCGGATGGAACGCCGCGAGGCCAATTGCCAGGATGACGCCCACCAGGGATTGGTCGGGTATGCGCAGGCGAGGCGCGCGGTCGGGCGACGCGGCCATGCCGGACCAAGCTGGAATCGTCCCACTGGAGTCTCGTCAGGGTCCGCCGCAGACTGAAATCGGACCAACCGGGCGCGGAACCGGCCAGTCGCAGAATGGACCCGCACGGCCGGACACGTCACCCGTAAGTCCGGGCTCTGCAACCGTACGTCTGCGCTCTGTAACCGCACCATTCCAAGACTCACCCAAAGTGCTAGAACCAAAAATATATCATGATGTTACATGGGGTCCACAAGGTATTGTGCTGCAACCTCAAGTTGGCGCTCTATAACCGCACGGTTATGCTCTAGGACCTCCCGGTTGCGCTCTAAAATCTCGCGGTTGCGCCCTGAAACCTCGCGGTTGCACTCTGAAACCGCAAGGCTAAGCCCCGAAACCGCACCTCTGAGTCCTGCAGCCGCATGGCTGGAACCTTAGGCCCTATGGGTGGGTCTTGGAATGGTACGACTGGATCATGGAATAGTACCGGTGCATCCGCAAGGGCACCAGCGCGTCCTGGAAGGCGATGGCTCCGTTCTGCCATGGTATGACGCCAAGGCCGGGCGACCCGCCGCGATCCTCGGCACAGGCGAGGGAGCGCCGCCAGCATTCCAGTTAGAGGCAGGAAGGAGAAAGCCAACATGCCAAGAACTGATTTTCTCCCCAATAGAGACAGTGATCTCGCGATCGCGGTGGCGCGCGCCATGTCAACACTGAGGGCCGATCCGGCGGCTTATGGTGTCACACAGGAGGATCTGACCCCCGTCACCGCGGCCGCCTCGAAGGGGGCGACATCCAAGAAGAACGCCAGTCGCCGCCATTTGGAGGCGGAGTTCCGGGCCTTGGTCCGGCGCATCAAGTCCCATCGCGGTTATACCCTGGAACAGGGTGATACGCTCGGGATCGAAGGGCCTAAGCACCTGGTCGATCTCACCGCCGCCAAACCCGATCTGACCGCGGTCGATCAGACCGCTGGTGTGGTCGTCTTGCGTTTCACCAAGCGTGCAAGCGACGGCGTCAATCTCTACTCTAAACGCGAAGCCGATACGGACTGGGTCTTGCTGAGCCATGTCATGGCCTCGCCCTTCGTCGATGACCGCCCATTGCTGCGTCCGGAGACGCCCGAGTTGCGGCGCTACACCGCCATCTATCTACCGGCGCAAAGATGAGCAGGTCGGCACCTTCAGCGACGATCTGGTGATTGCCTGCGCGCCCTAGGCGCGGCGGATACCCCTCGCTCGGCATTGCGCCCACGCCGGCAGGTCGGCCGGCCTTCAGACCGACCGACGGGGATAGTGCGGGTCTATCCGCTGCCATTTCTTGGCGGGCCTGGTGCCTTGCCGTGAGAGATTCGGGCCAGCGCAGCGCCGGCAACAGTTGGGCGCTGCCCCTGTTCCCAATTCTCAGGGTGAGCGTCGCCACGCGCAGCCGGCGGGCGAAGACCGCCCGCGTGACCGCCGGGGGCAACTCGACGGGTGTGACACCGGCGACGAACTCGAGGCGGCTGCGCCAGTCCAGCGTTTCGCCGGCCCGGACGGCCGCGCGAGACAGGCGCTCGCCCACCACGTTCACGCGCACATCGCGCACCGTCGGCAACTGTTCCTGAAAGACCATCGGGGCGAGCGCGAGCGACTGCACATCGGCGAGGTCGTCTTGCGTCAGCATGTGGGTGAAACCTATCGCCGCAGTCGGAAATACCCATTGGAGGCTCAGCGGCGGGCTCTGTATCTTCGCAACCGTCGGCACAGCAAAGGGTCGTTGGATCGCCCCCCACGGTACAACAGACGCATCACTGTGCTAAACGGTAACGATATATGCGCAATCTAACGCAAGGTGACCATCATGAGTGACAAAGATCTCAGCACCCGCAGCAACCATGCCATGTGGCTGGCTATCGGCATCATGTTGGCCCCTCTGGTGCCCTACGCCCTGAGCGGCACTGGCGGCTAACCGCTGACCACATGCAAACGAACGCTCAAGACGGTCGCGGCATCGCCTGGAGCGTGGCCGTGACCTGATTGGCGATTCGTCGTTACGCGCCATTCGAACCCTTCAATGGCTTGGGTGCTGGCCCGCCCTTAACTCGCCGAGCCCCGTAGCCGGGACCTCGTTCCCGCGCACCCATCGCCAACCTGACGCTTCCGTCTCGCGCGCAGACAAGCGCATGGCCCTGCTGCCAGATAGCGGGGTTGTGTGTATTCGCCGCGTTCTTGCGCGTGTATCTGAACCGCGGGAGGATGCTCCGGGAAACGACGAAGGCAGGAACCCTAGAGAAGATCGGCCTAATTTAACCGAACTAGACCAGTCTTTCCGGAATCCCCATACCGTTCTCTGCCCGAGCAGATCAAGGCTGCATTACGCGCCGCCGCCGCCCATTGCAGCGATCTGGGCGAGCGCGGGCGACAGTATGCCCCCTTGCTATCCTCTGTCGGCCCCGATCCGGGAGACCCATTCGCAGTCCCTCAGTTGGTCCGTCCATGACGCGCCCGCGGCCGCGCGCTCGCCCTTTGACAATTTGCCGGTATTGCGGATACTTGGCTCTTCGTCCATCCAGCCGCCGAGCCTGCTATGAACGACAGTACCGACTTCAGCCTCTCGGGTCACTGGGCGGTGCTCCCGCCTGACCCGGACCCGACCGAGACCGATGAGTGGCTGGAGGCGCTCGATGCGGTCATCGAGCGCGAAGGCCCCGACCGCGCCACTTTCCTGCTGCGCAAGGTCTTCGACCGGGCGCGCGTCCTGGGCGTGGCGCTGCCGCCGGTCTGGAGCACCCCCTACTGCAACACCATTGAGCTGGCCGAGCAGCCGCAGTTTCCGGGGACGCTGGAGACCGAGCAGCGGCTGGTCGCCCTGGTGCGCTGGAACGCCTTGGCGATGGTGGTGCGCGCGAACAACGTCTCCATGGAGCTGGGCGGTCACATCGCCAGCTACGCCTCCGCCGCGGACCTGTTCGAGGTCGGCTTCAATCATTTCTTCCGTGCCGGCCAGGCCGGGGACCTGGTGTACTTCCAGCCCCATTCCGCGCCCGGCGTCTACGCCCGCGCCTTCCTGGAAGGGCGGCTGAGCGAGAACCAGCTCGACCACTACCGGCGCGAGGTCGGGGGGGAGGGCCTGTGCTCCTATTGCCACCCCTATCTGATGCCGCAGTTCTGGCAGTTCCCCACTGGCTCGATGGGGCTCGGCCCGCTCCAGGCCATCTACCAGGCGCGCTTCATGCGCTATCTGGAAAACCGTGGGATCAGCGACACCGCGGGTCGCAAGGTCTGGGCCTTCGTCGGCGACGGCGAGATGGACGAGCCGGAGTCCCAGGCGGGGCTGTCGCTCGCCGGGCGCGAGCGGCTGGACAACCTGATCGTGGTCGTCAACTGCAACCTGCAGCGCCTCGACGGTCCGGTGCGCGGCAACGGATCCATCGTGCAGGAGCTCGAAGGGCTCTTCGCCGGGGCCGGCTGGAACGTCATCAAGCTGCTGTGGGGCGCGGACTGGGACCCGCTCTTCGCCCGCGACCACGACGGCGCGATTTTGAAGCGCTTGGCCGAGACGGTCGACGGCGAGCTACAGCAGTACGCCGCCACCGACGGGCGCTTCAACCGCGAGCACTTCTTCAACAAGTACCCGGAGCTGCGGGCGATCGTCGCCCACCTCTCGGACAGCGACATCGACCGGCTCAAGCGCGGCGGCCACGATCCGGTGAAGATCTACGCCGCCTACCACGCCGCGGTCGCCCACCGGGGTCAGCCGACCGTGATCCTGGCCCAGACCAAGAAGGGCTACGGGATGGGCCACTGGGGTCAGGGCAAGATGGGCGTCCACGGGCAGAAGAAGCTGGAGGCCGAGGCCCTGCTGGCCTTCCGCGACCGCTTCGAGCTGCCGTTCTCCGACGCCGACGTCACGGCCTTAAGCTTCTATCGGCCGCCCGCCGACAGTCCCGAGATGAAATACCTGCACGCCTGCCGTCAGGCGCTCGGCGGCTATCTGCCGGCGCGCATCGCGCAGGGTCCGGCGCGGGCCGCGCCGGTGCCGAGCGCCTTCGCCCGGTTTCTGGAGGGCGGGCATGAGCGCGAGGAGTCCACGACCATGGTGTTCGTGCAGATCCTCTCCCACCTGCTGCGCGACCCGGCGCTCGGTCCCACCCTGGTGCCCATCGTCGCCGACGAGGCGCGCACCTTCGGGATGCAGGCGCTCTTCCGGCAGGTTGCCATCTACTCCTCGCTCGGGCAGATCTATGAGCCGGAGGACAAAGACGAGTTGCTCTATTACAAAGAGGCCCGCGAGGGCCAGATCCTGGAGGAGGGCATCACCGAGGCCGGCGCCCTGGCCTCCTGGATCGCCGCCGCCACCAGCTACAGCACCCACGGCGTGCCGATGCTGCCCTTCTACATCTTCTATTCCGCCTTCGGCTACCGGCGCATCGGGGATCTCGTCTGGGCGGCCGGCGACTCGCGCTGCCGGGGCTTCCTGATCGGCGCCACCGCGGGTCGCACCACCCTCTCGGGCGAGGGCCTGCAACACCAGGACGGCTCCAGCCACCTGCTGTACTCGGTGGTGCCCAACTGCGTGGCCTATGACCCCTGCTACGGCTACGAGCTGGCCGCCATCGTACGCGACGGCATGCGGCGGATGTATGAGGACCAGGAGGACTGCTTCTACTATGTCACGGTGACCAACGAGAACTATGCCCACCCCGCCATGCCGGACGGCGCGCACGAGGGCATCCTGCGCGGCATGTACCGACTGCGGGCGGCGGCGGACAGCCAGCGCGGGCCGCGCGTGCAGCTCCTCGGTGCCGGTACCCTGCTGCGCGAGGCGATCGCCGCCGCCGAGCTGCTGGAGCGCGACTGGGGCGTGGCCGCCGACCTGTGGAGCGTCACCAGCTTCACCGAACTGCGCCGCAACGGGCTCGACGCCGAGCGGCGCAACCGGCTGCACCCAGGCGCCGCGCTTGTCCTGAGCTGGGTCGAGCAGTGTCTGACGCCGACGGTAGGGCCAGTGGTCGCCGTGAGCGACTACCTGCGCTCGGTGCCGGATCTCATTCGCGCCTGGGTGCCGCGCCGCTATGTCGCCTTGGGCACCGACGGGTACGGGCGTAGCGACACCCGCGCGGCGCTGCGCCGCTTTTTCGAGGTGGACCGGCACCACATCGCGCTGGCGGCGCTCAAGGGACTGGCCGACGACGGCGTGCTCGATCCATCCAGGGTCGAGGAGGCCATCGCTCGCTATGGCATCGATACGGGGGGCGCGAATCCTTGGGATTGCTGACCGGCCGTCATGCCGCGGTGCCGCCTGGGTTTCGCTCCCTGCTTGCAGCTAGGCCTCGATTGGCCTAATTTGACCGAATTAGACCAGTCTCTCCGGAATTCCCATGCAAAACGTTTCCGCCCACGACGCCAAGGCCCGTTTCGGCCAACTGGTGGACACGGCCCGGAGCGAGCCCGTCGTCATTGAGCGCCACGGTCGAGCCGTCGCTGTCGTGGTCTCCAAGGAGGAGTACGACGAGTTGAACGACATCAAGCTCCGGCAGCTCCGTGCGGAGATCGACCTTGGGCTCGCGGACCTCGAGCGCGGCGCGTGCACCCATTACGAGGCTGAGGATCTGCCGAAGCTCGCCGCACGGATCAAGGCCGCCGGCCGCGAGCGACTCGCCAGGAAGTGATCTATCGGCTTTCCTCCAGGGCGGAAGCGGACCTCGCTGAGATCTGGGTCTACTCCGCCGAACAATGGATGCTCGATCAGGCCGATCGCTATGTCGATGCCTTGGTGAGCCGTTTCCACTGGCTCTGCGACAACCCTTTACTCTGGAAGGCTCGGCCGGACATCGCCGACGGGCTCTATAGCTACCCGCAGCAGAGCTATGCGATCTACTTTCGAGCTCACCGACATTAGCACAGAGGAGTCGCAGTCGATTTCGCCTAGCTCGCCCGCTTTGATGTGTTCCCCCGTGGCTCCAGCCGCAGCCGGGTAAGGCCCACCCGGAAGACCTCTCCGTATCCGATCGCGGTCGGCGCGGCGACGCGCAGCGCCCGCCCAAACTCGCCCAGGAAGGTCCCATTGGCACTGCCCGGGTCCTCGATCCACCATGCATCGCCGCGCCAGGTCAGAACGGCATGCCGGCGCGATGCCTCCGGGTCCTCCGGGATCGCCACCTCGCACTCCGCAAGCCGCCCGATCCGGACCTGCGGGGGATCGCCAACCGCCGACACGGCCAAGACCTCCCCGTCACGGGGACCGCTCAGAAAGCGCAAGACCAGCTCGATCATTTCTGCGTATCCTCTTGCCGGAAAGCGATCTCAGTGCCGTCGACTACCGCACGCACCGCGCCCGTCCCGATCCGGCCGGAGAAGATGGCATCCACCAACGGCTGCACGATTCGCCTATCCAGCTCCCGCTCCAGCGCGCGCGCACCCATGCGGGGGTCGAACGCGGCATCCAGGATTCCGACCTTGACCGGCTCGTCGACGACGAGCTCCACCCCGTGGCCACGGCGGAATCGCTGCGCCTTCTCCGCCAGCAATTGGTCCAGGATGGCGGCCAGCCCGTCGAGCCCCAGCGGCCGGAAACCCACCACGTCGCCGATCCGGTTGACCAGCTCCGGGCGCAGGAAACGCTCCGCCAGGCGCCGCAGATCGTCCGGTCCGGCGTGCGCGTCATCGACCGCATCGGTACCCAGGTTCGAGGTCAGGATGAAGACCGCGTTGGAGCAGTCCACCGGACGCCCGCGGTTGTCCGCGATGCGCCCGTCGTCGAAGACCGGCAGGAAGACGTTGAATACGTCCGGGTGTGCCTTCTCGATCTCGTCGAGCAACACGACGCTGTAGGGCTGGCGCCGCAATGCCTCGGTGAATTGCCCGCCGCTCTCGCTGCCGACATAGCCGCGCGGCGAGCCGATCAGGTTCGCGACCGTGTGTGCGTCGTGGTACTCGTTCATATCGAAGCGGACCAGCGCCTCCGGGGTGTCGAACAGGAAGGCCGCGAGCTCCTTCGCCAGCAGGGTCTTGCCCACTCCCGAGGGCCCGATGAAGAGCAGCACGCCGATCGGCCGATTCGGGGCCTTGACCCCGGCGAGCGCGGAGCGCACCCGCCGACAGACGGCCTGCACCGCCTCCGGCTGGCCGACCACGCGCCGGTTCAAGCTCAACTCCATCTCGGAGAAGCGCTCCTGCTCGGCGCGCGTCAACCGCTCGGCCGGGATGCCCGTCCAGTCCGCAACCACCGCCGCCAGGTCGGCCGTATCGACCCGCCCGGTCCCCCTCACGACCGCGTGCGCGCACGCGAGGTCGAGTGCATCGATCGCCTTATCCGGCTGCCGGCGCGACTTCACGAACCGCCCGGTCAGCGAGACCGCCGCGCGCAGTGCGTCCGGGCCGATCTCCAGGTGCTGACCGCCCTCGGCATGGCGCGCCACGATGCGTTGGGCCACCGACCGCAGCACGCCCAGCGTCGCCTCGGCGGACAGCTCGGCGATGGTCACGGGCGTGAAGCGCCGCTCCAGCGCCGGGTCTTTGCGGATGTAGCGGTCGTACTCGTCCTGGGTCGTCGCGCCGATACAGGAGACCTCGCCGCGCGCAAGCACCGGCCTGAACATCTGTGCCCCGTCGGCGACGATGCCCTCGGCCTTGCCGGCGCCGATCAGCGTATGGATCTCGTCGATGAACAGCACGACCTCCGGCGCCGCCTCGGCCTCCTTGAGGATCTTCGTCACCCGCTCCTCGAACTGTCCGCGGTACTGGGTCCCGGCCGTGAGCTCCCCCATGCCGAGCTCGACGATCCGCCAGCCGCGCAACAGCGGCGGGACCCGGCCCTCGGCGATGCGCAGGGCCAGACCCTCGACGATGGCGGTCTTGCCGACCCCCGCCTCGCCAAGCAGCAGCGGATTGGATTTCTGGGTCCGGGCCAGGACGGTGACGATTTGGTCGATCTCGCGCTCGCGCCCGAGCGCGTCGGACAGGCGCCCCAGCCGGGCGAGGCTCGTGAGGTCGCGCCCGAAGCGGTCCAACATCGGGGTCGGCGCGGTCGCAGGTCCCTGGGCCGGGACTATCGCGGGTCCCGCCTGACCCGGATCGGCCGCGGTCGGCGCGCGGGCGCCGTGCGGCGATGCCAGCCGGGTCGCATCCGGCTCTGCGGCCGGGCGGGCTCCGCCCGCCAGGATCCCCAGCAGATCGTCCGGCCGACGGCCGAACGAGCACAGATAGCGCACCGGCAGGGACTCACCCTCCTCCAACAGGGCGCGCAGCAGGCGGGGCTCGTCGAGCGTCCCGTCCGGGCCGTCGGCCGCGGCCCGGTGCAGCACCCCGAGCAGGCGGGGCGTCGGCGTGGGTGCATCCGCGGCGCCCCGCCCCTGGCCGGTCTCGCGCCGCATCAGGTCGCGCACGGCCACCGGGTCGAGACCGATGGCCCGCACCAGCCGCTCGGTCTCGCCGCCGCGGCGCAGCAAGGCGACGAACAGGTGCTCGATGCCCAGATAGGAATGGCTCAGGCGGCCCGCTTCCGCGCGGGACTCCGCGAGCAGCGGGCCAAGGCGCCCGAGCGGTTCCGTGGCGTTGTCGGCGGATGGCCTTCGATCAGTCACGATTCAGACTCTTGGTGTAGTCGTCGAGCACCGCGGAGGCGCGACCGTCGCTGGCCAGCGCCTATTGTCCGCGCCGGAGGGCCTGCAGCACGAGCTCTTTGTTGCGCAGTGCCGGGACATAGCGGTCGTCAATGGCAAGCGCCCGGTCGCAGCAGACCAGCGCCTCGCCATAGCGCTTGAGCTCCCGCAAGGCGTCGCACTTGCGATCCAATACGTCGAGCTGGCGCGGGTCGATCGCGAGCATCCGATCGTAGCATGTCAGCGCCTCGGCGTAGCGCTTGAGGGCGCTTAACACGGAGCCCTTGTTGTACCAGGCATTGACGAAGCGAGGATCGATGGCGAGCACCCGGTCCCAGCAATCCAAGCTTTCTTCGCGGCGACCCAGTCGCTGCAGGACGATACCCTTACTGAACCAGGTCGCGAGACTGTCCGCGTTGATGGCCAGCGCCGCGTCGTAGCAGGCCAGCGCCTCCTCGTAGCGCCCGAGCCCCTCCAACGAGGTACCCCTGGCGAGCCTCACGTTAGCCTTGCCGGGCTCGAGGGCAAGCGCCCGGTCGTAGCAGACCAGCGCCTCCTCCTGGCGCTTGAGCCGCCACAGTGCCTTGCCCTTGCCGAACCAGGCGTTGAAGGAGGCGGCGTCGATGGCGAGCGCCCGCTCCTGGCTGGCCAACGCCTCGTCGTGGCGCGCTAGCAGCAAGAGCGTGTCGCCCCTGACGCTCCATGTTTGGGCGTCGCTCGGGTCGATGGCGAGGAACCGGTCGTAGCAGAGCAGCGCTTCTTCATCGCGCATGAGACGTTGCAGCGCGACGCCCTTGTTGAACCATAGGTTGGCCCAACCCTCATCAATGGCGAGCGCGCGTTCGTAACTGGCAACGGCCTCCGCGTAGCGCCCGAGCGATCGCAATACGTCGCCCCGGTCGCTCCATCCACCGGCACCGCCCGCGTCGATGGCGACCAGCCGGTCAGAGCAGACCAGCGCCTCGTCGTAGCGCCCGAGCCAGCGCAATACGGCGCCCTTGCCGTGCCATGCGTAGACGTAGCCCGCATCGATCGCGAGCGCTCGGTCATAGCAGGCCAGCGCCTCCTCGCGGCGTTCGAGAGCGCGCAACGCCGCGGCCTTGCCGTTCCACAGCCCGACGGCGCCCTCGTCGATGGCAAGTCCCCGGTCGAAACAAGCCAGGGCCTCGTCCCAGCGTTGGCGTTCGAGAAGCAAAGCGCCTTTGTTGTTCCAAGCGGAAACGTAGCAAGGGTCCCTGGCGAGCGCCAGCGCACAGCAGGCGAGCGCCTCGTCGTGGCGCCGCAGACGCCAAAGTGCGACGCCCTTATCGTGCCATGCGGGTGCGTTGTCCTCGTCGATCGCCAGCGCCCGATCGCAGCAGGCTAGCGCCTCTTCGTGGCGGTTGAGAGTCAGCAACGAGGTACACTTGCCTCTCCATGCGGCGACGCTGCCCTGGTCGATGGCGAGCGCCTGGTCAAAACAGTCGAGTGCCCCCACGGCGCGTCCGAGATGCTCCAGAACGTCGCCCTTGATGCACCATGCCGCGTCGAAATGTCGGTCGCGTACGAGCGCCCGATCGCAACAGACGAGCGCCTCTTCGTGGCGCTTGAGGCGCTCCAACGCGAGGGCCTTGTTACTCCAGGCAACGACGCAGTCCGCGTCGATGGACAGCGCCCGGTCGCAGGCCGCGAGCATCTCCTCGAATCGCCCGATCTGGGCCAGCGAATAGCTCGCGTTCACCAACTCGACCAGATCGAGCCCGACGACTCCGAAATCGAGCACCAGCGCCTGCCCGGTCAGGCGCCGGCGGCAACCGGCGAGCGCCTCGACCGCCTCGTCCCAGCCCGATGGGCGCTGCTCGGGCCGCTTCGCGAGACAGCGCAGCACGAAGAGCTCCAACTCGTCGGGCAAGGCCGGGTTGAGCCGGCTGGGGGTCAATGGCTCGCGCGCCAGGTGGGCAGCCTGCCACTCGTCCACAGTCGTGGCCGGGAACAGCCGATGGGCGGTCAGCATCTCGTAGAGGATGCACCCGAAGGCGTAGAGGTCGGTGCGGGCATCGAGCGCGCTCTCGAGCCACTGCTCCGGGGCCATGTAGGCCGGGGTGCCGGCGTCCGTCTCGGCGGCGCAGACCAGTCCGAAGTCGGTGACCATGGCGTGCCCCGACGGGTCCACGAGGACGTTGGCGGGCTTGAGATCGCGATGCACCAGACCGGGGATCCGGCGGACCGCGTGCGCCATCCCCTGCGCGATCTGCAAGGCCTGCTCGAGCGCCACCGGCATGGTCAGCGACGGGTGTCCGAGCCAGCCGCGCAGATCCGCGGCCATGCGCTCCCGGCCCTGGATGTACTCGGTAATCACGAATGCATCGCCGGCGAAGCGGTCGACCAGGTAAGCGCGCACGATGTGCGGGTGCTTCTCCAGGCGCACCCAGACGGCCGCCTCCTCTTCGAAGAGTCGGCGCATCTGCGCCTCGCCGGCGAAGTACGCGCGCAGCGTCTTGAGCGCCCGGGGAAGCTCGGTTTTCCGATCGAAGCAGCCGTAGACCACGCCCAGGCTGCCGATGTGCAGGGCCAGGACCTCGTAGCGTCCGCCGATGACATCGCCGATGCGGTAGCGCTCCGGCTCGGTCGCGGGCCCCGCGGCCGACGGCGGCTCGCCCGCCCCGAGCGCGCGGGATTGGTAGGCCCCGCCCGCGATTCGGGTCGCGTCCCCGGGTGCGTACGCGAAACGGCTAGCGGCCGCAAGGCGGGTCGCGTCGCCCGGCGGTATCTCGTTCGCGCCGAGCGGGCGGATGCGGGTGGCGTCGGCTGAATCGGTCATCGGTAGCGCGCTCCATGGGTTGTGCGGGTCGACGGCGGGCAGACACCGCGGGGGACGCCGGATAGTGTGGCACGGCGATGCCTTAGATTGGCTGAGCGGACGCCCCCCGCCATCGGTGGAGCGGAAAACCAGGTTAGGCTCTCTCCGCAGCAATGCCGCAGTTTGGCGATACCGCGCGACCCTTACCGACCGGCACGCGGGGCTCGGAGCCCCCGCTCGGACGGGTGCCCAGAGCGATTTCAGGCTAGGGTTGCAGCACCGCTTCGTCAGCATCGAAAAGCCGACCCGAATTCTCGATCGCCCAGGCAGCGGTCTCTAAGCGAACATCGTACCCCAGGTTCGGACGTTTGATGTCGACCGCGACCGCACCACCTTACCTGCTGCGCAAGCTCTAGCGACCGGGCGCGGGCGCTACGTGTAGCGCTGCCGCCAGTCTGGAGCACCCCCTCCTGCAACACCGTCGCGCTGGCCGGGCAGCCGCCGTTTCCGGGCACGCTGGAGACCGAGCAGCGGCTGGTCGCCTTGGTGCGCTGGAACGCTCTCGCGATGGTGGTGCGCGCGATCAACGTCTCCGCCGAGCTGGGTGGTCACATCGCCAGCAACGCCTCCGCGTCGGATCTCTTCGAGTTCGGCTTCGATCATTCTCGAAAGCCCCGGCATCGTCCCCACCGCGACAACGCGATCCTCACCGGTGAAGATCTACGCCGCCTACCACGCGGTGGTCGCCCACCCGGGGTCAGCCGACCGTGATCCTGGCCCAGACCAAGAAGGGCTACGGGATGGGCCATTGGGGTCAGGGCAAGATGGGCGTCCACGACCATGGTGTTCGTTCAGAACCTCTCACACCTGCTGCGCGATCCGGTGCTTGGCCCAACGCTGGTGCCCATCGTCGCCGACGAGGCGCGCGCCTTCGGCATCCAGGCGCTCTTCTGGCAGGTCGCCATCTACTCCTCGCTCGGGCAGCTCTACGAGCCGGAGGACAAGGACGAGCTGCTCTATTACAAGGAGGCCCGCGAGGGCCAGATCCTGGAGGGGGCATCACCGAGGCCGGCGCCCTGGCCTCCTGGATCGCCGCCGCCACCAGCTACAGCACCACGGCGTGCCGATGCTGCCCTTCCACATCTTCTATTCTGCCTTTGGCTACCGGCGCATCGGGGACCTCGTCTGGGCGGCCGGCAACTCGCGCTGCCGGGGCTTCCTGATCGGCGCCACTGCCGGTCGCACCGCCCTCTCGGGCGAGGGCCTGCAGCACCAGGACGGCTCCAGCTACCTGCTGTTCTCCCTCGTGCCCAACAGCGTCGCCTACGACCCCTGCTTCGGCTATGAGCTGGCGGCCATCGTGCGCGACGGCATGCGGCGGATAGTCGAGGACCAGGAGGACTGCTTCTACTATGTCACGGTGACCAACGAGCACTACGTCCATCCTGCCATGCCGCAGCAAGCGCACGAAGGCATCCTGCGGGGCATGTACCGGCCGCGGGCGGCCGAGGACAGCCGGGGCGGGCCGCGCGTGCAGCTGCTGGGGGCCGGTAACCCTGCTGCGCGAGGCGCTCGCCGCCGCCGAGCTGTTGGCAAACGACTGGGGCGTGGCCGCGGACCTGTGGAGCGTCACCAGCTTCACCGAACTGCGCCGCGACGGGCTCGACGCCGAGCGGCGCAACCGGCTGCACCCGGGCGCGGCGCCCGTGGCGAGCTGGGTCGAGCACCGCCCGGCGCCGACCTTGGGGCCGGTCGTCGCCGTGAGCGACTACCTGCGCACGGTGCCGGATCTCATTCGCGCCTGGGTGCCGCGCCGTTACGTCGCCTTGGGCACCGACGGGTACGGGCGCAGCGATACCCGCGCGGCGCTGCGCCGCTTTTTCGAGGTGGACCGGCACCACATCGCGCTGGCCGCGCTCAAGGCGCTCGCCGACGACGGCGCGCTTGAGCCATCCAGGGTCGAGGAGGCCATTGCGCGCTATGGTATCGACGTGGGGGGCCCGAATCCTTGGGATTACTGATACGCCTTCAGGCGTCCCCGGCCGACGCGTCGTCCGCACCGATTGGTCGTCGCGAAATCGGGGAACCGTGGTCTGTCCCTGAGGTATCCGAATGACCTCGCCATGCCCGCGGCTTAGCAGGCAAATGGTGCAGGTTCTGCTCCCCGGGCTGACCTCGACCTGCCCCCGGCGCTGACCTCGATCCTCGCTTTTCGCGGCCCCATTTTCACCCGGCGCTCAGCTATCATAGGCTTGTCGATCCGACTGGTGAGGGGCAACCGATGAGCAACGATAGAGTTTCCTGCGATCCTAAGGTGATGATGGGCAAGTCTGTGGTCGCGGGCACGCGGGTCACGGTCGAGTCCATCTTGGAGCGGCTGGCGGCCGGGGAGTCCGAGACGCAGATCTTGGAGGCGAATCCGCGGCTCACTCCCGCGGATGTTCGCGCGGTCCTGCAATTTGCCGCCGAGACGCTCCACGGAGACCGCATTTGTCCGCACCAGATCGCCGCCTAGGTAACGGCTGTGAATCTGGTTGCCGACGAGAACGTGGACGCGGCGATCGTCTCGGCGTTGCGTGATGCCGGCCACGTGGTCACCTACGTGCGCGAGCTGGATCCCGGAATCGACGACGAACGGGTTCTGCGCCTGGCAGACTCCGAGCGGGCGCTGCTCCTGACCTCGGACAAAGATTTCGGCGAGTTGGTCTTTCGCCAGCGCCTCCTGCATTCGGGTTCGAGCGCTTCATGCGCAAGCAGAACATCCGGGATGCAGCGCTACGCGATGCGGTCCATCGAGCGGAACAAGGTCTGGATGAGCAACTCGCGGCGCTGATCCGGAATGACCACTTTTCGGAGGTTGACGACGATGACGAAGCAGTACCGTAGCGACGCGCTGGCCTCAATCCACGAAACCATGGAGGCCATCCACGAGGTGGGCGCCATCGACAATCAGACCATGCGCGAGTTCGACGACTCATGCCTGACACCGGTCGAATCCCTCTCGCCCGGGGCCATCCGGGCGCTGCGCGAGCGTGAGCATCTCTCTCAGCCAGTCTTTGCCCGCTACCTCAACGTCAGCAAGAACCTCGTCTCGGACTGGGAGCGAGGCGTCAAGCGCCCCGGTGACCCGGCGCTGCGGCTCTTGACCGTCATCGAGAAGAAACGGATTCAAGCTATTGCCTGAAAAACTGGCCACGACAAGAAGCGACGATAAGGGCTCCGACAACAAGGGCGCTGACCCTGATGTATGTTCCGTGTCCCCGGAACTCCCAATCAATGTGCAAAAACATATGCAAAGTGATTTTCCAACACTGAGACTCCCAAAACGATTTGAAGCGCTCGAACGAGAAGCCAAGAACACAGGTGCAGCTATTTCTCAGCTAGTTCAAAGAATAGACAGTGCTACAGCTAGGATTGAAACGTTGGTGCGCCAAGTTAGGGATGGAGGATTGCGGCGATTCGAGCTTTTTCTTGGAAAGTCCGGATCGGGGAAGATCACGTTCTTTAAGACGCTAGGCCATTTTTTTGAAGGAATTAATATTCACCCGATTGATAAAGATCTCGCGCTAAATCAGCTGTGCGATTACATAAGAGGGCGGCAACTATTGAACCCTTCTAGGGTGTCGGTATATGTTCTATACGATAGGGATAATTTTCGGATTACGCTCGATGAAGCAAAGGAGTTTTTTGAAAGTTTGAGGATGCTTTTCAGGGAAGAAGAGGGGCGAGTCGTAATAGCTTAGCCGATTACAGACGAAGGCACTGCAAAGACCCTTTCAGAAGCCGGATGGGAAATCGGCCGAAATAGCATTGTAGATGTCATAACAAAAGGGGTATTCGCTTTTGCGGGTGTTCCAAGAGATGTTTATTACGAGATTTCAGATCTAACTACAAGGAACTTGGCGCCCGGGCAATCTCTTGAAACGTTTGGACTGACAAGCGAAATAGCAGCGCCACTAATACATGACTCTCAAACTATAGCAGAGTTCTATTTTAGGCTTGAAGTCAAGTCAGCGGAAATCAATGGTACATATAAAGATATCTTGAAGGAAAAAGTGATACCTCACGTATGGATACTTGTTGGAGGCGATAACAACAAAGACCTGAATCTCACGGTATCAACGCTTACGCAGGGCACGGAAAAGCAGGTAGCTATTGATAGAGTCCTAAAGTTTCTTGACGACCCGAGCAATAATTCATCATACCTCAGCCAAGGCTATTAATGAAATACTGGATGCCGAGAACATTGCTTGCCAAGTTACCCCCGAAAAGCAACTGACGGGCGGGAACTTGAAGCCGGATATTCTTATCGAGATTAAGAATGGCGATGTATACTGCCTGGAGCCAACGTGGCGCACCACGGGCGCCGAAGTTCAGGGTGAACTGGAAAAGAAGCAAAATACTCTATCCGTCGGACATATACAGAAATATCTTCTGGATAAAGTGATCGACTATGTAAAAGAACTCGGAATGTGGGCGCGTAATCAGGGACGGACCACGTTTAGTCGTCAAGAATGGTGATATCGATGGGCGGAGAATAAAACGTGATCTCTTCCCTATTACTTCCAGACCTTGGCGTCATGCCGCCTCGTTGTCCAACGACCGGAGCTTATCGAAGGTATCTGGGTACTGACGCACCATCAGGATCAGCGCCGCGGCCTGTGCGTTGGGCGTTGCACGCCCCTGCTCCCAATTCTCCAGGGTGCGCGTCGCCACGCGCAGCCGGCGGGCGAAGACCGCCCGCGACACATTCAGGCGCTCCCGGGTCTCCCGAATCAGCGCTGCATCGACCCGCAGCGGCGGCAGGTCTTCCGCCTCGATCGTGCGCAGGGTGATCTTGCCCTCCCGTTGCGCCTGCATCGCCCCCACACCATCCATGATCTCGGCGGACAGATTGCGTTTACCCGTCATCCAGATAATCCGGGAGCAGGCGCGAGAAGACCGGGGTTTCAAAGAAGACGAGTTTCACGGGCGCAGTATACGCTCATTGCGTACAGTGCGATCTCGCCCATGCTTTCGCTTGCCCTTCGCGCCGACCCCGCCGGTCGACAGGAGGTCGGGGTGTCCCAAGCCGCCCGATTACGCCGATGTCGAGGTGCTCGAACTGCTCGACGGGCTGGAGCCGACGCGGTTGCCGGAGTGGGCGCGCGAGCCGGCGGCAGCCGATGCACCCTTTGCCGTTGCGGTGTCGTTCCCTGGCGAGCATCGGGGCTTTGTGCTGGAAGTGGTCGAGCGTCTTGCCGAAGTCCTCGGACGCCACCGGGTTTTCTGCGACGCGTGGTAGGAGGCCCGGCTGCTCGGCAGCGGCGGCGACCTGAAGCTTCAGGCGTTCTACCAGGAGGCCGAGCTTGTTGTGCCCTTCTTCTCGGAGCACTACGCCAAGCCCTGGTGCGCCATGGAGTGGGAGACGATCCGCGGTATCCTACTGACGCGCCGCGCAGAGGATGCCGTCATACCGGTCCATCTGGACGACACCGAGATCCCCGGCTGGCCGGCCGTGGGCGTCGGGATCAAGCCCAAAGGCCGAACGGATCGCGGAACCGATCCTGGATGCCTACCGGCTGCGTCATCCGGCACTGTGACGGAATTCGCGTAGGGCGGAACGCGATAGCGGTTTCGCCTGCTATAGTGGAGTTTGAGAACCAGTCGATAGCACGAGTCCCTCCGGCATGATGACGATTCCCGATTTCCTGGCCTACCAACCGACTGGGTACGATATTTGCCTTTGTCATGGCGGTGGGTGCCCCCATCGCGCGCTCTGCTTGCGCTATCTGGCGGAGCCCGGCAATCGTCAAGATGCATTTGGCACGCCCCCAGTGGATCAAGAGGGGAATTGCACTGAATTTCGCGACGCCCGCGAGCCTTTTCGTCAGGCACTGCGTCACTCAGCGATAGAATATGAAGCCTATCTGCTGGCCACACAAGGCGCCACCTACGCAGACTGTCTCTGGCGATTGGCGCAGACTGATTTGCGACTTGAGCAATTATACGACTCACCCGCAGCCACCGCGCCGCTCGCGGAGCATGAGATTCGCGACTGCGCCTACTCTTCATGGCAGGTATGCATGATACCTATCCATGAACTGCACTGGATCATGGCGGAGCGCCAATTGGTCCTGAGGGCATTACGTCTGGCAGCGGGAGCGACGGATGCGTGAAAGCATCGCGGCAGGTGGGTGAGGCGCGCCTGCTAGTCCGGCCCGTGCAGCTCCGTGCCGCGCGCCTTACTCACCCGAGGTGGACGTTTCCGTGGCCGGTCTTGTGATCAAGGCCCCGGTAACCGGCGAGGCCTCGTCGCGGCTGACGGCCGCTCCCACGGGGCGCTGGGCGAATCCACTATGCCCCGCGCAGTTGTTGCTGGACTGCGCTGTGCTTGTTCACCCTACGGACCCTGGCCGGGAGCAGTTGCGCTGGCTCCCAGGCCCCGCGGCGGTGAAAATAGGGTGCCAGGTACCTCGTCCATGCCAAACGTCAGTGAGCGCCAACATCCCATGTCCCAGCCAGTCCCAGATATCTCGCTAAAATACCTGAACCTTCTGGCGGAGAAATATCCGTCGATCCAGGCGGCATCCACGGCCATCATCAACCTGACGGCCCTGTTGCAGCTGCCCAAGGGGGCCGAGCATTTTCTCTCCGACGTGCATGGCGAGCACGAGGCCTTTGAGCATGTCGTGCGCAATGGCGCGGGGTCGATCTGGCGCAAGATCGACGGCATGTTCGGTGACTCGATGACCAAGCCCGAACGGCGCAATCTGGCCACCTTGATCTACTATCCCGAACTGAAAGCGCCCCTGATGCTGGGCTCCGTCGCCGATAAGGACGAGTGGAGTCGCCTCACCCTGATCCGCCTGGTGAAGTTTTGCCGCAGCCTCGCCGGCAAGTACCGCCGCTCCACGGTGCGCAACTTTTTGCACAGTCACCTGGCTGAGACCATGGAAGAACTGCTGTACGACCAGGAGGGCGTCGCGTCCAAGGCGGCCTACTACCAGAGTCAGATCGACACCATCGTCGCCACCGGCAGTACCCTGACCTTCATCATCGCGCTGGCCGAACTGATTCAGCGCCTTGCGGTGGCCAGGCTGCATATCATCGGCGACATTTATGATCGTGGCCCGGGCGCCCACATCATTCTCGATTCGCTGATGCAATACCACCAGGTCGACATCCAGTGGGGCAATCACGATATCCTGTGGATGGGCGCGGCGGCCGGCAGCGATGCCTGCATCGCCAACGTGATCCGCTTCTGCCTGCGCTACGGCAACATGGAGACGCTGGAGAACGGTTACGGCATCAGCATGTTGCCCTTGGCCTCATTCGCGCTTGAAGCCTACCGCGACGATCCCTGCGCATTGTTTGGTCCCAAACTGCCCAAGGACCACAACTTCACCAGTCAGGAAATCCGCCTGCTGGCGCAGATGCAGAAGGCGATCGCCATCATCCAGTTCAAACTGGAGAGTCAGGTGATCAAGCGTCGTCCGCACTATCTGATGGATGACCGCCTGTTACTCGATAAGGTCGATTATGCGCGCGGCGTGATGACGCTCGACGGGGTGGAGCACCCATTGCTCGACACGCAGTTTCCGACGAGCGATCCGGCCAACCCCGATGCCTTGACGCCCGAAGAGCACGCGGTGGTCGAGAAATTGCGGCAGTCCTTTGTCAATAGCCGCAAGCTTCAGCAACACACCCGCTTTCTCTTTGCCAAGGGCAGCCTGTATCTGGTCCATGACGGCAATCTGCTGTATCACGGCTGCGTCGCCATGAACGACGACGGTGAGTTCCGCGCCTTCAATGTCGACGGCGAGTCATTTACCGGCCGGGCCTTTCTCGACCGGGTCGATCGGCTCTCCCGGCAAGGCTATTTCGCAATCGATAACCCGGCGCAGAAGCAGTACGGCATGGATGTGATGTGGTTCCTGTGGTGCGCGCCCCAGTCGCCGCTCTTTGGTAAGGAGAAGATGGCCACCTTTGAGCGCTATTTTCTCACCGATAAGGCAACGCACGCCGAGCGGCGCAACCCGTATTATTCCTTGCGCGACAACGAAGACAGCGCCCGCAAGATTCTTACCGAATTCGGCCTCGACCCGGACCACGGCTGTATCATCAACGGCCATGTGCCGGTCAAGGTGGTGAAGGGTGAGCGACCGATCAAGGCCAACGGCAAGCTGATCGTGATCGACGGCGGCTTCTCGCGTGCCTACCAAAAGGAGACCGGCATTGCCGGCTACACGCTGATCTCCAATTCGCGGTATCTGCTGCTGGCGGCCCACCAGCCATTCGAGTCGACTGAAAAGGCGGTGTCGGAGGAGCTCGATATCGACACCGAGATCGAGGTGATTCACACGTATCCGCGGCGCATGCTCATCGGCGATACCGATCGTGGCCGCGGAATCCAGGAACAAATCGACGAATTGCATGCGCTGTTGCATGCCTACCGCGAGGGGTTGATCAAGGAGCACCGACTCGATGACTAAAACGCTTGGTTATGCGGCCCAGGGCGCCACCACGCCGCTGGCCCCTTTTCACTTCGAGCGGCGTGCGGCCAGCCCCCGCGACGTGCAGATCGAAATCCTCTACTGTGGTGTGTGTCATTCCGACCTGCACATCGTCCGCAACGAATGGCAGAACACCGTCTATCCGGTGGTGCCGGGGCATGAGATCGTCGGTCGGGTAACCCATGTCGGCGGCGATGTCAATGCTTTCAAGGCGGGCGATCTGGTTGGCGTGGGCTGCCTGGTCGATTCATGCGGAACCTGTCCCGACTGTCGGGAGGGCCTGGAACAGTATTGCCCGACCTTCACCCTGACCTATAATAGTCCAGACGCGCATACCGGTAAGATGACCTGCGGCGGGTATTCCAACCAGATCGTGGTGGATCAGGGCTTTGTGCTGCGGGTATCGGATCGGCTGCACCTGCCGGGGGTCGCGCCGCTGCTCTGCGCCGGCATCACCACCTATTCGCCGCTGCGCCAATGGCAGGTGGGCAAGGGCCAGAAGGTCGGGGTGGTCGGCTTGGGCGGGTTGGGCCACATGGGGGTGAAATTTGCCCATGCCTTCGGTGCCCATGTGGTGCTGTTCACCAACTCCCCGGGCAAGACGGCCGATGCCTATCGGCTGGGTGCCGCTGAGGTGGTGATCTCGAAGCACCCCGATGAAATGGCACAGCACCTCGGTAGCTTCGACTTTATCCTCGACACGGTGGCCGCGCCGCATAATCTGGATGCCTATCTGGAACTGCTCAAGCGCGACGGGACCCTGTGTCTGGTCGGGGCACCGGCGACGCCACATCCGTCGCCGGCCGTCTTCAACCTGATCTTCAAGCGTCGCCGGCTGGCCGGATCGCTGATCGGCGGTATCCGCGAGACCCAGGAGATGCTCGACTTCTGCGCTGCGCACGGCATCGTCGCCGACATCGAACTCATCCCCATTCAGAAGGTTGACGAGGCCTATGAGCGGATGCTCAAGAGCGACGTGAAATATCGGTTTGTCATCGATCTGGCGTCACTCAAGCCGGCCGGCGCCGGTGTGTGAGGCAAAGCCGCCGGGCGCGCGGCGATGACGGCGATGAAATATCTGGCCGCCTATCCCGCGCCGCTGGTCGAGCGAGTGCGCCGGCTCATGGTTGAAGGCCGGCTCGCGGTCCTGCTGGCGGAGCGTTATCCGACGCGGCATGCGGTGCGTACCGATGCGTTGCTTTATGCTTATGTGGCCGAACTCAAGGCGGCTCTTATGCGCAAGGCGCAACCGCTGTCGCGGGTAAGCTTTGACAACCGACTGCACCTGGTGCACCACGCGCTCGGTACCCATACCACCATCGCGCGGGTGCAGGGCGGGAAGCTCAAGGCCAAGCGGGAGATTCGCATCGCCGGGGTGTTCCGCGACCTACCGCCGGAGTTTCTGCGCATGGTCGTGGTACACGAGCTGGCCCATCTCAGGGAGCGGGAGCACGACAAGGCGTTCTACCAGCTCTGCGTCCACATGGAACCCGACTATCACCGCTACGAGTTCGATCTGCGGGCCTATCTGTGCCATGTGGACGCGGGCGGGGCGGCGTTGTGGCCGGCGTCACTGGCTTGATTCTCAGCGCGCTAGGGTGCCGACACCAGACGTAGGGAACTCATTCCATAGTCGAGGACGCCCATCGCCGCGCAACGCCGGGCAGCTGAGCAGACCAAGAAATATAGGTGGCTGTTTTATCAAGTGATCGCGATTGCGTCGGGCGGCGATCGGTGTTGGCACAGCACGTGCTTCATACCAGGCAAGCGACCGAGCAGGCAGGACGCTACACCGCCAAAGACCCGAACCCGCCAGTCGTATTGAACAGTCAATGCGAATGGCGGGAGAGGGGGCGGAATGACTCACTAAATGCCTCACGGCGTCATTTGAGATCCGATCGGTTTGCTCCAATCGCACTGCATGTGCATTCGTTCCGACGTTCAGAGGGTTAAGAAAATGGCAAAAGTCGCCAACTCCACCGATTCTTCCAGTCTGGCCGAAGTCGTTGACCGTATCCTGGACAAGGGCATCGTGATCGACGCGTGGTTGAAGGTCTCGCTGGTCGGTATCGAGTTGCTCGCCGTTGAGGCCCGCGTGGTCATCGCCTCGGTCGAGACCTACCTGAAGTATGCCGAGGCCATCGGCCTCACCGCCCCTGCAGCCGCTCCGGCCTGATTGAGCCGTTCGCCCCTTAAGGGTGCCGCGAGGATGCGCAACGCATCGACTCCTTAGCCAGCAGCGCCGCCGCTCCCAGTCAGGGCGTCGGCCCGACCAAAAGCTGCACCGGCCAGGCCGGCACCCGCGAACTGACGGTGCGCTGTTGCCCAACAGACGCCGTCAGTGACGACGATGCAGAGGGCGACGAGATCATCTCGCCGCGGTGATTCGGGTAGAGTAAAGTCTTGCGCCAGTCTCCTCCTCAGCAGTGCCGGACATCATCCGGAGAATATAATGAACTACACGACGTACGACAAAAAGGCTCATGGCGCTGCCATGATGGCAGAGGCGATGGCGCTGCTGCGCCACATCGACGCGCAGCACAGTCACGAAGACATCAACGAGGGTCCGCAGGAGCGCGAGACGCGCCTACGGCTGCGGACCGCGGCCCGGCAGTTGGTGGCCCGGATGATCAAGGATCTGCGGGCGTCCGAGCGCGATCAGGGGCAGGTTTCGTTTTGCGCGACGGCTTGGTAAGCCCGCTTACAGGCCCCGCAGAAACGCGAGCATGCGTCCCTCCAGCCAATACTGGGGCCGCCAGGGTCTGGACCCGGCGACGAAGCCGACGTGTCCGCCGTGGCGGCTCAGTTCCAGGGTGACACCGGGGCCGAGTTCGTGCTCGAAGGGGACGGTGGCGGGGAACATGAAGGGGTCGTCCAAAGCGTGGATGATCAGGGTCGCCGTGGTGATGGCGGGCAGGTAGCCGCGGCAACTGGCCTGGCTGTAATAGTCGAAGACACCGGCAAAGCCGCACAGTGGGGCGGTGATCCGGTCGTCGAAGTGGTTGAAGTCGTGGATTGTCGCCAGGTCGATGGTGAGCGGGCAGGGTAGGGCGGCGAACTTACGTCGGAAGGCGTGCTTGAGCCGATCGACCAGGTAGCGCCGGTAGATGCGGGAGGCGCCCTGATCCAGGCGCAGCATCGCGTCGCGTAGGACGAAAGGGGCCGAGACCGCGATTGCGGCGCCGAGCAGTGGGCCCCGTGGGTCGCCCGCCGGGTAGCCGCCCCGTTCACCCAGGTATTTCAGCAGCAAGTTCGCGCCCAGTGAAAAACCGATGGCGGCGAGCGGCGTGCCCGCCGGGTCGCGGGCCAGGTGGGTCAGGACCTCGTGCAGGTCCTCGCTGGCGCCCGAGTGGTAGCTGCGCGCGAGCCGATTGGGTTCATCCGAGGCGCCGCGCAGGTGCATGAAGATCGGGCAATAGCCCGCCCGGGCCAGGGCATCCAGCAGAGTCCCGGCATAGTGTGACCGCAGATCGCCCTCCAACCCGTGAATCACCAGCACGCGGGGGCCGCTGCCCGCGCCCAAGGCCAGGTCGATGAAGTCGCCGTCTGCCAGGTCGATGCGGCGGCGCGTGAGCGTCAGGTCGGGCCGGCGCCGCGTGAGGCTCGGCCAAATGGTCTGGAGGTGGGGGTCGGGGAGCCACCAGGCCGGGCGGAAGTGACTCGTGACGATGTGGCCCATGGCGGCGGTTCCCGGCGTTGGTCTCGTGGATTGGGGCGATGTCGGTTAACCGAGCAAGTCGGCGGCGATGTTGACGGTCAGGGCTAGCAGCGTGGTATTGAATGCGAAGGCGATCATGCCGTGGGCCATGACCAGTCGCCGCAGGCGGGTCGTCGCCAGCCCAACGTCTGCCGTCTGGGACGTCATGCCGATGACCATGGCGAAATACAAAAAATCCATGTAGACGGGTGATTCCTGGTCGGGAAACTCAAGCGGGGGGGAGGCGTTCCGGCTCAGGGAGGCGTAATAGTCGTGGGCGTAGTGCAGGGCGAAGGTCGTATGGACCAGCAGCCAGGAGGCGATGAATGTCACCGCCACCAAGCCGAGCAGCAGTTCCTGCTGTGTCGTTGGGAGTTTTTTCAGGCCCGACAGTACCATCACGATGGCAGCAAGACTGGCCACCGCGGCGGCCACGGTCAGCATCAGCACCAGCTTGGCACCGTCGTCCTGCACACGGGCGCGCTCCCTCATCTGTTCGACCGGGGTACGGCTGAACATGAGCCATGCCAGCACGAGGTAAAGTCCGGCGCCGATATCCCAGGTGATCAAGGCGCGGGTTGTTGGTTCGAGTGTCACCGGCAGCACCGACAGTACCGGATAGACGGCGGCGCCGATGAACGTTGAGATGGCCAGTCGCGGGCGCACGCTGATATGGTGCAACAGCTTGGCGAGTGGGAAATTAGCGTAATTCATCGGTTGCCTGCTTGGACCCTATTGCTGTAGCACCAAATGAGCCGGGGTGTCCCGCCCCGGGACCTGCTGCGTCACTGGGGGCGGGGGCCTTCGCGGGTTGGTGCGGCCTTTCTTCGCTGCTGAAGGCCGCTCCCACCTCGGACCTTTATCTTCCGGGATGGAGGGTCGTTTCGCCATGGTCGTTAGCTGGTGGCAGTTGGTCGCTTCTCAACCAAGGTTCGGCGACCTGTTCGCGGCTCCATATATCTGCTAGCCTGTGGCAGCCTGGGGGCGTTATGGTGCAGGTCCAAAGGGCTGGAGTGTCCTCGTTCCATCGCCCCGGCATCGGCGTCGCGGCGTCAATTGCGATGAACACTACCGAAACAGAGGCTAAGCCATGTCAGAATATTGCGTCATTAAGCTGGAACCGTGCCCGACCTGTGGCGGCACAGGGCAGCTTGCTGCCGGTTGTTGGGCAAAATATCAGGAGTTGATCGGTGGCGGCAGTGACCATCAAACGGCCGCCGTCATGGCGTACCGTGAGCTCATGCCGAGCATCGCCGAAGCAATCGCAGATGAATTTCAAACTGCGGAACAACTTCAGGAGCTCTCGCAGTCCCCTTGTCAGGTCTGTCATGGCAGCCGGTACGAGGAGTCGCGGGCGTCCCTGAGCGAGGCCCTCGACGCGCTCGGCCGCTAGCCCGCGTCCCCGCGGTCCGGCAGGGGGACGCGCGGACGGCGCTGCAGCGTCGCGGCCGGCGGCGCCGAGTGCGAGCCCGGCGCCGCCCGCGTATCAGGCCAGCAGCTTCTGTTTGAGCAGGTCGTTGACCTGCTGCGGGTTGGCCTTGCCCTGACTCTGTTTCATGACCTGGCCGACGAAGAAGCCGAAGACCTTGTCCTTGCCGGCCCTATATTGCGCCACCTGGTCCTGGTTGGCGGCGATGATGGAGTCGATCAGCGATTCGATGGCGCCGCTGTCGGTGATTTGCTTGAGCCCCTGGTCGGCGATCACCTGGTCTACGGTCATTTGACCCCATTGCTCAGAGGTGACCGACGGTAGGGAAATCGACTGCGGCAGCGGCTTCCCCCCGTCCGCATCGCAGCCTGCGGTCCACAATACCTCGAAGACCTGTTTGGCGATCTTGCCGGAGATGGTCCCATCCTGGATGCGGCGGATCAGGCCGGCCAGTTGCTCGGCCGACAACGGACTTGCGCTGAGTTCCAGACCGGACTTGTTGAGTGCCGCGGTGAGTTCGCCGCCGATCCAGTTGGCCGCGAGCTTGGGCTCACCGCTCCCCTCTGCGACCGCCTCAAAGAACCCCGCCAGGTCGCGGCTGGCGGTCAGCAGGTTGGCGTCATACTCCGTGAGCCCGAAGTGTGCATGAAAGCGCTCGCGCATGGCGTCCGGCTGTTCGGGCAGGTCCGCGGTGGCCTCACGGATGAAGGCGTCATCGAGCTCAACGGGCAGCAGGTCCGGGTCCGGGAAATAGCGGTAGTCGTTCGCCTCTTCCTTGACCCGCATGGTGCGGGTCTCGTCGCGGTCCGGGTCGTAGAGACGCGTTTCCTGCACCACCCGGCCGCCGGCCGTGATGAGGTCGATCTGGCGCTCCACCTCGAACTGGATCGCCCGCTCCAGGAAGCGGAAGGAGTTGATGTTTTTGATCTCGGCCCGGGTGCCGAGGGTGGCCTGACCCAGGGGGCGCACCGAGACATTGGCGTCCACCCGGAAGGACCCCTCCTGCATGTTGCCGTCGCTGATCGCGTTCCAGCGCACGATCTGGTGGATTTTTTTCGCGTAGGCCACGGCCTCGGCGGCGCAACGCATGTCAGGCTCGGAGACGATCTCCAGCAGCGGCGTGCCGGCGCGGTTGAGATCGATGCCGGTGGCGCCGTGGAAGTCCTCGTGTAGCGACTTGCCGGCGTCCTCTTCCAGGTGCGCCCGGGTGACCCCGATTTCGCGCACCGTACCGTCGTCCAGCACGATCTCGATCCGGCCCTCGCCCACGATCGGGGACTCGTATTGGCTGATCTGATAGCCCTTGGGCAGGTCAGGATAGAAATAATTCTTACGGGCAAAGACCGAGCGCTCGGCGAGTTCCGCGTCGATCGCTTTGGCGAAGCGCACCGCGAGCCGCACCGCCTCGCGATTGAGCACCGGCAACACGCCCGGCAGCCCCAGGTCGACGGCGCACGCCTGGGTGTTGGGCGCGGCCCCGAAGCGGGTGGGCGCGCCCGAGAAGATCTTGGACTGAGTCGCGAGCTGGGTGTGGATCTCGAGACCGATGACGGTTTCCCATTGCATCGTCTGTGTTACCTGTGGGATCGGGGGAAGGACGTCTTGGGTGCCATTCTTGCACAATCTCAAGGTCTGGCAACGGCAACGCAGTGCGCGGCACCGGGAGTGCAGTCTCCCAATGCGGCCCCGGCCGGTCTCCCGCACGCGATGCCGCTGTGACCTGAGCGGCTTCGCCACACGGGTGGGTCGGGCGTGCCGCGGCCCCGCCACGAGCGCAGGACTCTTCTTACGCGGTCTGTCATGCTAATCTTGACTATATCATTACTGATCGCGCAAGCCTGGATCAATTGAAATCAGTTGGTTACGGACTCCAGGCTTGTGAGATCGTCCTCTCCTCCACTTAGACCGCCTTGTCCCAGGTCACCACAGGATCACCGGATGCCCACGTCTGCCCACACTAAATTCAGCCGCAGCGAGCCGAACGAACAGCTCTTCGCGACCCCAGCGCTCGCGATGGACGAGGCGGGAATCGCCGCGGATTTCCGCCGTTACTACGCCCACACCCTGGGCCGCGACCGCGACAATCGCTCGGCCTACTATGCCTACAAGGCGCTCGCGAATACGCTTCGTGACCGTTTGATGGAGCGCTGGAAGCGCACCCGGCAGGCCCATGACGAGGCCGGTTGCAAGCGCACCCACTACCTGTCGCTCGAGTTCCTGATGGGGCGCACCCTGTCCAACGCCTTGTTGAACCTTGGCGTTGACGCTGTGACCGAGAGCGGGTTCAGCCTCATGGGCCTGCACCTGGAGGAACTGGCCGGCTGCGAGCCGGATGCGGGGCTGGGCAACGGCGGCCTGGGTCGGCTCGCCGCCTGCTTCCTGGACTCCTGTGCGACCCTGCAACTGCCGGTCAAGGGCTACGGTTTGCGCTACGAATACGGCATGTTCCGCCAGTTGATCGAGGACGGCGCGCAATTGGAAGAGCCGGACCACTGGATGCGCGACGATAACCCCTGGGAACTGCGGCGCCCGGAATATACCCAGCGCATCCCGTTCGGCGGGCGCACCGAGCGGTTCAAGGAACACGACGGGCGCCCCGTCGTGCGCTGGGTGGATACCCATGACGTGCTGGCGGTGCCCTATGACGTCCCGATTCCCGGCTATGAGAACGATACCATCAATACGCTGCGGCTGTGGAAGGCGGCCGCGACCGATGAGTTCGACCTGGGCGAGTTCAATGCCGGCAGCTATCCGGAGTCGGTGGCCCAGAAGAACGCCGCCGAGCACATCACCATGGTGCTCTACCCCAACGACGCCAGCGAGAACGGCAAAGAGCTGCGGCTGCGGCAACAGTTCTTTCTGGCGAGCGCCAGCATCAAGGACGTGCTGCGCGAGTGGGTACGGCTCAATGGCGAAGACTTCACCCAGTTCGCGGCCAAGAATTGCTTCCAGTTGAACGACACCCACCCGGCCATCTCGGTGGCCGAGTTGATGCGTCAACTGATGGATGAGCATGCGCTGCTGTGGGACGACGCCTGGGCGATCACCAGCAAGACCATGGCCTATACCAACCACACCCTGCTGCCGGAGGCCCTGGAGCGCTGGCCGGTATGGCTGTTCGAGCAACTTCTGCCACGGCTGCTGGAGATCATCTACGAGATCAACGCCCGCTTCCTCGCCGAGGTGGCCAGCCGCTGGCCCGGCGACAGTGACCGCCAACGCCGCATGTCATTGATCGAGGAGGGCGATGTCAAGCAGGTGCGGATGGCCTATCTGGCCATCGTCGGCAGCTTCTCGGTCAACGGGGTGGCGGCACTGCACTCCCGGCTGTTGGTGGAGGGCTTGTTCAAGGACTTCCATGACCTCTGGCCGAACAAATTCAACAACAAGACTAACGGCGTCACGCCGCGGCGCTGGTTGGCACTGTGCAACCCCGGGCTGCGGGCGCTGTTGGACGAGACCATCAACGACGGCTGGGTCCATGACCTGGACCGGCTCAAGCGGCTTGCCCCTTATGCCGAAAAACCGGCGTTTCGCGCGCGCTGGCACGACATCAAGCAGGCGAACAAGCAGCGGTTGGCGCAGACCGTCGCAGACCTTTGCGGGGTGGAGTTTCCGCTCGATGCCATGTTTGATGTCCAGGTCAAGCGCATCCACGAATACAAGCGCCAACTCCTGAACATCCTGCATGTGATCCACCTGTACAGCCGCATCAAGCGCGGCGATATTGGGGAGTGGACGCCGCGCTGCGTGTTGTTCGGCGGCAAGGCTGCCCCCGGCTATTACATGGCCAAACAGATCATCAAGCTGATCAACAATGTGGCGGCGGTGGTCAACCGCGACCCGGCGACCGCGGGGCTCCTGCGGGTGGCCTTCATTCCGGATTACCGGGTTTCGCTGATGGAGGTCATCGCCCCCGGGACGGATCTGTCGGAGCAGGTCTCCACCGCCGGCAAGGAGGCCTCGGGCACCGGCAATATGAAGTTCATGATGAATGGTGCAGTCACCATCGGTACCCTGGACGGGGCCAATATCGAGATCCGGGAGCAGGTGGGGGATGAGAATTTCTTCCTGTTCGGGCTCACCGCGGCGGAGGTCGAGGCGCATCGCCCCGGCTACGACCCGCTGGGCATCATTGCCCACGACCCGGCGCTGCTGGAGGTGATGAATCTGCTCGATTCCGGGCACTTCAACCAGTTTGAAGGCGGCATCTTCGACGCCGTGATCCACAGCATCCGCAACCCCTATGACCCCTGGATGACTGCCGCCGATTTCCGCGGCTATGTCGAGGCCCAGGAGCAGGCGGCGGCGGCCTATCGGGACCGGGAGCGCTGGTTGCGCATGAGCATCCTGAACACCGCGCACAGTGGGCACTTCTCCTCGGATCGCACCATCGCCGAGTACAACCAGGACATCTGGCACATGGAGGCGGTGCCGCCGGTGCCGGTG
>CAILVI010000187.1 GCA_903837595.1 uncultured Thiodictyon sp. | reverse complement strand
GCGCTGCCCATGGTCACCCTCTTTCCCTTGCTTGCCCAACGCTATGGACAGGGCGAGGCGTGCGCCTCGGCACTCCTGGCGACGACGCTACTGTCCTTCCTGACCCTGAACCTGGGGCTCTGGGCACTGGGAATGGGGGGGATGCACTGAGCCGGGCTCTCGGTCTGAGGGTGTCCCGCCCGTCTCTTTGGCCATTTGCAGATAATCTGGGTCGGAGCCGACGTTTGCAGGCTGTTTGCAGCTAATGTGGGCTCATTGGCAAATCATCTGGGTCCGGGACCGCCGTTATCTGCAACTAATCTGGGCCGAAAATCGCGATGTTTGTGGGTCCGGGCGCGGATGTTTGTGGGCCGCCACAGGTACCGGGCACTGAGCGCCCGCGAGCAGCCCGACCAGGGTGACGCGCAGACCGGCGTCGTTGGCCTCCGTGCGGATCTCCAGGGCGCGGACCGTCTCGGCCTGAAAGCGGATGCCATCGTCGGGCTCGCCGGCGCCGGCGCACAGGTCGCGGAAGACGGCCTCAATGCGCGGGATGTCGGCCGGGCCGAACCCCAACAGGTCGGTGTCGCGGGTCGGGCGGTGGGGGATGTCGAACCACGGGTCGAGCAGCAACGCGCCCTTGAGCAGGAAGCGCTCCGCGTGGTTGGATCGGCCTAGGCGATAGAGCAGCCGCTCCAGGGCGTAGCGGGTCAGAACCAGGTTGAAGTCCTGCTGCTCGGCCTTCGCCTTGTTGAGCAAGCGGGCGCGCACGGACGCGGCCAGGTCCGGCCCGGTCACGTCAGGCTCTCCATATAGGGGCGCTTCACATTGACGACCCGGCAAAGCCGGGCGAAGCGCCACAGGTCGTCCATGGTCGCCCGTCGCCGCTGGCCGTTCGTCCCCAGGGCCTCGCGCAGGGCCTCTAAGGCCACGTCCAGACCGATCTTGTTGCGGTACTTGAAGCAGTCTGCGACGGTCCGCGCCACGCCCGTGATGCGCACCGGCACGCCGTCAATCAGGTGCTCATCGACGCCCTCGGTCAGGGCCGCCGCGGGGAACCGCACGATCCGCAGCGGCGGAGAGTCCAGGCGCGGGGCACGCGCCTTGTTCGGAATGACGAGCCAGATCTGGAACGGCGCCTGGGTGGTGAGTTCGTGGAAACGCAGCGCCGAGAGCAGGCAGACCACGGCCCGGGGGTGCATGCGGGCGACCTCGGCCAGCGAGGAATGCTCCGACACCGCGCGGTCCGGACGGGCATAGAGACCGCGGCCAATGCGCGCAAGCCGCCCCTGGCGCACCAGTCGAGTTAGGGAAACCCGGGGCAGCCCGTGGCTGACCAGATCCAGCGGACGGAGGAGCCCGTGGTTCCGCGCGAGATCAAGGATGGTGTCCTGGGTAGTGTCCATGCTCATAGCATGTTTCACAACGCAGGTTATTGCCAACGATGCCCCGCGTTTTGCAACGCGCCTGTGGAGTTCGACAGCGTACTTTGTGATGTTGAACCGTGGATGAAAGCAATCCGACTCGCGCAGGCAGCAATTCAAACCAAAAACGGCGTATGCCCTAGCAGCCTGTCGGACTTCGGAGCCCCGTCGCAGCTGACGTTCCTGTACACTGTTCGGATCAACCCCGATGTCCGGAGTACGACTGCCGATGCGCCGCTTCCACCCGATGGACCGCGAGACTGACTTGCTCCTGCCGCTGTCGGTGCAGGACTGGCTGTCGAAGGGCCACCTGGCACGCTACGTGGTCGAGGTGGTGGAGGGCTTGGATCTGAGCGCGCTGGTGCAAGCCTATGGCGGCACCGGGAGCACGCCGTATCACCCAGCGATGCTGTTGGCGTTGCTGATCTACGGCTACGCCACCGGGCGTTTTTCCAGCCGCAAGATCGAGCGGGCCACGTACGATTCGCTGGCGTGTCGCTTCATTGCCTGCAACCTTCACCCGGACCACGACACCCTGGCGACCTTCCGGCGCCGCTTCCGCAAGGAATTTGAGGCGGCCTTCGTGCAAGTGCTGGAGGTGGCGCGGGAGAACCGGTTCAGTCGGTTCGGCAGCGTCTGCTTGGACGGGACCAAGATTCACGCCAATGCTAGCCGCCACAGCGCCTTGTCCTATGGGCATGCCGAGGCCATTGAGGCGCACCTGCAGGCCGAGGTCCAAGAACTGATGGCGTTGGCCGAGCGCACGGACGGCGCCCAGGTCCCGGACGGGATGAGCATCCCGGCGGAGTTGGAGCGTCGCGAGGAGCGTCTGGCGGCGATTGCCGCCGCCAAGACCAAGATCGCGGCGCGGGCCGCCGAGCGCTTCGCGCGCGAGCAAGCCGAGTACGAGGCGAAGCTCGCGGCACGCGCCGCCCGCGTCGCGGCTACCGGCAAGAAAATTGGCGGCACTGCCCCCAAGGCCCCGACACCGGGGCCGCGGGTGGATGACCAGATCAATCTGACCGACGACGAATCGCGGATCATGCCGGTCGCCGGCGGTGGTTTCGAGCAATGCTACAACGGCCAAGCCATGGTCGATCCCGAAAGCATGCTGGTGGTGGTGGCGCAGGTCGTACAGGCGGTCAACGACAAGCAGCAAGTGGTGCCGATGCTGGCGAAGCTCCAGGCGCTGCCCGCGCAACTCAACGACGCCAAACAGCTCACGGCAGACGCTGGCTATTTCAGCAAAGACAACGTGGTGGCCTGCGAAACAGCCGGGATCGAGCCGCTGATTGCGGTCAAACGCGACCAGCACCACCCGCATTGGTCGGAGCGCTTTCGCGAGCCGCCGGAGTTGGCGCCCGCGGCCACGCCGGTGGAGCGCATGACCAACCGCCTCAAGACCGGCGCCGGCCGGGCCGCCTATGCCCTGCGCAAACAGACCGTCGAGCCGGTGTTCGGGATCATCAAGTCGGTGATGGGCTTTCGTCAATTTCTCACCCGCGGGCTGGACAACGTCCAGGGCGAATGGACGCTGGTCTGCCTGGCGTGGAACCTGAAACGCATGGCCGTATTACGTCCGCAGTAAGGGGAAAACCGAGGCAAACTGCGCTTTTAGCCGAAAATCGCCTCTTTTTTGCCAAGAAAAGCCATCCAATGGCCTCAGGCGGTGGCGACGGCGCCTAAGTCCGACAGGCTGCTAGGGCTGGGCGGCCCAAATCAGATGTGCGAGGAGCGCTGAACCCACCCCTTGACTATGTATCCGGTCGATCGTGGCGGTGGAAAACTCGGCCACCTCCCCCCTGGGTGCAGACGCAGTTGTCGCTGTCCGGGCGGGCACCAGGTACCGAACTGGCAGAGTTGAGCGCCTTTTCCTTCCCGGTTATAAGCCAGCCAACGTCCCAGGATGGTGGTTAGGACTTTGGTCTGGGGGTGTGGGTTGAAGGCTGAACTGGCTGCGCTTAGCTTTGATTTTATAATTGCAAAAACTGGTGGATTTACCGTGGTTTCCTATCATAGTAAGGTGGTTAGGTCATGCGCTGATCTTCACCCTGAAAGCTTCTTATTAAAATATATCAATATGTTATATTCTATCTTGCTTGCTTTTGACCCTATATCGACTAATTTTTTATAACAATTTTTAGTTTTCTGGACTGATCATTTCCTAACATGTGTACCGACTACGTTATTCACAGGTTTTAAAAACGGATAAGAAAGAAAGTTAAAGAGTAAAGAAAGGAAAGGATAAGGTGGCCGAAAAGAACACAAAAATAAACAAAAACAATAAGATGATGTAGCCGCTTTGCGGCTTCCACCTACCACCTAGGATACTGTTGCGGCTTCTACCTACCACTTTTTTCGAGCGTTGCGGCTTCCACCTACCACCGTTGCGGCTTCCACCTACTACTTTTTTCGAGTGTTGCGGCCTCCGCCTACCACTGTTTGAGTGTTTCTGAGCTTGGAATCCTTGGGTGACGAGGAGAAAAATGCCCTGTACGGCTTCTACCTACCACCTGTTGCGGCATCCACCTACCACTGTTGCGGCGCCTACCTACCACTTGTTGCGGCGTCTACCTACCACTTGGCAGAGAGTTATGCACAGGAGGAGGACCCGAGAGCGTCGCGCGGGAGTCCCTCAGTCTGGCGTTGGCTGCTTTGACATCCCCGATGAAGTCTGAGTGTGCATGGAGGCGGTACTTGATATCGAGGATTTTGCGGCCTGCCTTGCGTTCGTCGACGCGCTTCCAGGATTGGAGAACGCGGTTGCTTTGCAATTCGACCAAGGCTGTTTCTAGTGCTTGTAGGTTGTCATTGGTGCGTGCATAGGCCAGGAAACCACTGTCACGTTGGATCGAGGAAAATAGGATTTCATAAGGGTCCATGAAGCTCGCGTTCGTGTAGTTGTGCGATAGGCGCTTGTGGAGCCAACGGGCGATTTGTGAGGAAAGGGACATGAGGACGCCATAGTTGAACTGGCGGTATGTCAGTTCATTTACGCTCTTTGAAATGAGGGCAGGAAGGCGGGCAACCCAGGTGATGGACGTGTCGGTTAGATATTTCTGACGGTTGACACGGGTCACGTCAGAAAGGATCGGAGCAGAATAGACAGGATCTTGATTATCGTCCAGATAGAGCGAAATGTGCGTCCTGGATAGGATGTCGATGGAACGTTTTATTTCATCTAAGTTCCTGGTCTTACTGCGCAATTTAAGCTCTTTTCGGATCATCTGTACGGAGAAGCGAACCCAGCTTTCTGCGTTTTTTGGATCATGAACGCCGCACTGCTGGTCTGCGAAAATTTTCCGAATGACCTCCTCTATGAGTTCCTCATTGGCACTAGGATAATAGTCTATGTAGGTATCGTCGATCTTGATTGCGGCGGGTTGGATAGCAACGCGACACGCGTGCTCGATGCGCTGACCATTCCGTCGCGTGGCGTAGACGAAGCTGTATTCATGGACGGGAAGGCGGCTGTCCGGGCTGCGGAGGGCGTTCTGAGTACGGGGCGATACGGCGTATTTCGGGATGGCGTCCCACAGTTCAATTGTGTTAGACAGGTCGGCCACGTCTCCGAAAAACGTGGTGAACAAGTCGTATTGAAGATTTTGGGTCGTCGTGGCAGGTTGTTTACTAACGATCTTTTGCGACATCTCCTAATCCTCGAAGGCAACCACGGACCGGCTGGCGCCTCCGCTAGTGAAGCTACTTATGCCGATAGTCCCGACCGCCAGCGTTGCGCGCCGGGTGGCCGGTAGTCCTTCTCCAACCCTCGTCGCCGTTGGTGATTCGAGCCGCCCGCGTCTGGGCATTGCCGTCTCCGTCTTGCTGTTGGTGAAGCTTTGCCAGGAGCGGTGATCTTGGTCCCCGTCCGGGTCGTGGTGTCGAAGTGGCCGGCGGCGCGAATGTTGCGGCTGGACGGCCAGTATGGAGGCGAGGATACTTTTCCGTTTCGGGGCGCCCTCCTCTCGGTCTACCGCTCCAGCAGTCCTACTAGAACACGAAACGCGAACCAGCGATAAATTGCGCCCTATCTTGTTCGCTAGATCTCTGTTCTATCGTCTGCGTCAACCTCCTTTCTTGCCGTCCATAGCCATTGCTCGGCGTTGCCGCTGTCAAATCTGGAATTGTTGCACATGATACTCGCACTAAACGGCACGCTGCCTCCCCACCGTCACCAAGGCTCCGACCTTGCTAGGTTGCTTACGATATGACGATAATACCTTGCTTTCGTTAGACGTGTCGGTGAGGCAGTAACACCACGGGAGGCCACGACTGCTCACAGCCTCAGTTCACCGCAGGGCGACCTGGCTTGAGTTTAACCACTGACTTTACCGCCTCATCAAACGCAGCATCTGGCATGACGCTGAGGACATGCAGGGCTGCACGGACTAACTCCGACCGGTTAATCAATTGTCCAGCCTGCGCCGCTCGCAGGAGCATTTCCTGCACCATGACTGCCTCGTGTGGGGGCAGACTGTACGCCAGTCGCGTGACCCCCACTGGGACGTCAAGGGTCTCCTGATCCTTAGGGACAAGAGCGGACGATGTTGTCGCCCCCCCTTCAGCTCGGCTGAGGGCTTCACGGCGGTCGACCAGCAGCTGATCAGCCTGGTCGAACCGCTTCCGGACTGCCTCTTCCTCGGCTGCGACTGAGGACTTGAGGGCAGTGCCGATGCTTCGCTTTCTGGTGTTCATCGCGCAACTCCTGACAAGATGCCGAGAATTTCCTCCAGGAGGAGGTCAACCTCCTCTATGGAATCACGCGCACGGGCGCCCATAGTGTGCACCGTGGTGCCGTACACCTGAGCCTCTCGATAGGCGGTGCGTTGACGCAGCTGTGCCTGCGTCAGCGGGATCCCGTATCCGGACAGCTCGCCCAAAACCTCATCTCCGAGGGATGTGCGGGGCACCATGTTAGGCACCATCCGCGCGATCAGCCCGTTGTTCAACGCGCCTGCCTGCTCAATTAGCACCCGGGTTCCACTGGCTGCCCACAGATCGGCCGGAGCAGGGATGATGGGGATCAGGGCCAGATCCGAGACGAGCAGGGCACTTTGCGGAACTGGTGATTCGACGGAAGGCGGGCAGTCGATGAGGATGAAATCATAGTCGGTGAGGTACTTCCGGACCTCCCGGTGGAGCTTGGCGCCAGCGGCTGCCAAGCCGGTTACCGTGGCGGGAAACGGTTGATCGTCTGATGCCGAGGCGGCCCAGCGCGTGGCCGTAGCCTGCGCGTCCGCGTCGACGACGAGCACTCGTCCGTGTTTGGCGAGCCCCCCGGCGAGCTGCATACTCACAGTGGTCTTGCCGCAGCCGCCCTTCTGGTTTGTGACCGTCACGATCTTCGCCGTCATGCACACTCCCCTTATCGCAAGTGGTCCTACCGTAAAACCATTCTACGGTAAGCGAAGGATATCATCATACCATACGATCATGTAACCATCGGTCGCGCCTTCAGGGCGGTGATGTATGGAGGCGCTGACGGGGTGAAGCGATGGCCCGGTCGCCGGGTCTTGGGGAGGGGCTTTCGGCAGCCGCCTGACTCATCACAATCTCCGTCGCCTGCTTGTCCTCATCTATCGAGGTATAGCCTACCGAAACGCTATGACGATTGGATCGTTATATCGTCGGATCAAGGTCCTCCCCACGGATGATGGTAGCCGCTGATTCGGAGGTGTGCTGGTTGCGCCGTCGAGTCTCGGTGCGCCTTCCGGTTGCCGCTGGCATGCCACGGTCTTCGCTATCATGGGGACCGGCGCCTATCGTAAGACCGTTGCACGGTAGGACGAGTATATCGTAAGACCGTAAGACCGTAAGACCGTCAGAAGCGCATATCGTAATGTCGATCGGTCATGTTAACGACCACGCCCCCAACGCTGGAATCCGCAGACTACGTCGAGCGCTGGTTTGGCCGCCGCACCTTAGGGATTCCCTCACGGCTCCCGCTGTGGCTGTTACGATCTGTTGACACCATGCGTGCCCACACCTATCGATGTCCAGCCTACCCGAACACTGCAATGGTATGATGATCAGATCGTCATATCGTCTGACAAAGGCCTTCCGCACTAAGGGAGGTAGCCGCTGGGTTGGCGGAGTGCTGGTCGCGCCGTCAAGCCTCGGGTTGCCTTCCGGCTACCGCTGGCCAGGGCACGGTCTTCGCTGCCATGCCGCCCTCACCTATTGATATGTAGCCTGCCGTAACCCTGTGTGAAAGTAGGGCGATTAGATCGTCAAATTGACTGACCACGGTCCTACCCACGAAAGTAGGCAACCGCTAACTCGGCGGAGTGCTGGTCGCGCCGTCGCGTCTCGGGGCGCCTTCCGGTTGCCGCTGGCATGCCCCGGTCTGCGCCGTCCTGGGTGCCCGCGCTTAACGTCATACCGTATAACGAACGGACGTGTATATCGGCATATCGTTCCATCATATGACCGCTTGTGTCACCAGGGATGGAGTCCGTAGACTGGGCCAAGCGCTGGTTCGGTTACCGTGCCTTAGGGGGTACCTCACGGCTCCCGCTGGGCCAGCCACGATCATCGACGCCCTGCGTGCCCTCACTTATCGAGGTATAGCCTACCGTAACCATGGTAACGTATGATGATCATATCGTTAGACCAAAAGTCTGCCCACGAAGGCAGACGGCCGCTGACTCGGAGGCGCGCTGCTTGCACCGTCGAGTCTCGGTGCGCCTTCCGGTTGCCGCTGGCATGCCACAGTCTTCGCTATCATGGGGGCCGGCGCCTATCGTAATACCGTCTCACGGTAAAAGGAGTATATCGTAATACCGTCAGACGGTAAGAAGTGCATACCGTAATATCGATCGGTCATGTTAACGACGACGCCCCTAACGCTGGAATCCGCAGACTACGTCGAACGCTGGTTTGGCCGCCGCACCTTAGGGATTCCCTTACGGCTCCCGCTGTGGCTGTTACGATCTGTTGACACCATGCGTGCCCACACCTATCGATGTCCAGCCTACCCGAACACTGCAATGGTATGATGATCAGATCGTCATATCGTCTGACAAAGG
>CAILVI010000186.1 GCA_903837595.1 uncultured Thiodictyon sp. | reverse complement strand
GGGGCCGCTCCTACGCCGTAGGAGCGGCCCCAGGCCGCGACCCTATCCGGGTATTCCCCGCCGCTTCACTCCCCGTCCGGCCGTGCACCATGCAGTTGCGCCGCCTGGAGTGTGTTCTCCAACAGGCAGGCGATGGTCATGGGGCCGACCCCCCCCGGTACCGGGGTGATCCAGGCGGCGCGCTCGGCGCAGGGGCCATAGTCCAGGTCACCCACCAGGGTGCCGTCGGCGTCCCGATTGATACCCACGTCGATCACCAGTGCACCGGGCTTGATCCAGTCCCCGGGGACGAAGCGTGCCCGTCCCATCGCCGCCACCAGCAGGTCGGCCCCGCGCACTTTGCCGGCCAGGTCGCGGGTGCGGCTGTGGCAGACCGTGATGGTGCAGCGCGCGGCCAGCAACTCCAAGGCCATGGGGCGGCCCACGATGTTGGACTGGCCGATGATCACCGCGTCCAGACCCGCCAGGTCCTGTCCAGTGCGCGCCAGCATGGTCATCACCCCCTTGGGGGTACAGGGGCGCAGCAGCGGCATCCGCAGGGCCAGGCGACCCAGGTTGTAGGGATGGAAGCCGTCCACGTCTTTGGTGGGCAGGATGCGCTCGGTGATCGCCTCCGTGTCCAGGTGTGTCGGCAGGGGCAATTGCACCAGGATGCCGTCGATCAGCGGGTCCGCGTTCAGCCGGTCGATCAGCCCCTCCAGTTCCGCCTGGCTGGTGGTGGCCGGCAGGGCGTGTTGTTCGGAGTGGAACCCGACCTCCGCGCAGGCCTTGCGCTTGTTGCGCACATAGACCTGTGAGGCGGGATTTTCCCCCACCAACACCACCGCCAACCCCGGTGCCCGCCCGCCCGCGCCCAGTCGGGCCGCCACCTGGGCCTTGACCGCGGCGCGGGTTTGCGCCGCGATCGCCTTGCCGTCGAGAATCTGTGCGCTCATGATTGTTACCCCATTGCTGACCAATCGCCTATGATATACCGGCTGGGGCTTAGCCTCCCGTCGCGGCCGTCCCCGGGCGCGCGCGGGGACGGCCGCCGCGCTGAAGCGTCCGATCGGTTATGTTCAGAGTTGACTGGGATCGAATCGTCACGTATCATTGTCCGTCTTGAGAATTTGGATACGCTTCCGAATCCGGGGTATAGCGCAGCCTGGTAGCGCGCCTGCTTTGGGAGCAGGATGTCGGGGGTTCGAATCCCTCTACCCCGACCAATCCCAGTTCTCGCAGCGGGACCTGTTGAACGTCTTGGTGCTTGAGGGAGGCACCAAATCCGGTGCTGCGTGCCGGCCAGGTATGCAAATCAAGCGCTCCCGGTTAGGCGCCCGTAGCTCAGCTGGATAGAGCAACGGCCTTCTAAGCCGTGGGTCGCAGGTTCGAGCCCTGCCGGGCGCGCCAATTTAACCGCTCATGGAGAGCGGCCGATCGCAGCGATTAAGCGGTCACAATGAGTCAATGGTGGACGTAGCTCAGTTGGTAGAGCGCGGGATTGTGATTCCCGTGGTCGTGGGTTCGATCCCCATCGTCCACCCCATTATTTTGTGTGATCAGGACAAGTGCGGTTCGGGTTGACAACCGGATGTGAAACCTTAAGACTGCACCGCTGCGTTCTTTCGGGTCGTTAGCTCAGTTGGTAGAGCAGTGGACTCTTAATCCATCGGTCGTAGGTTCGAATCCTACACGACCCACCAAATACATCTTTTAGATCAGCCGCTTACGAGCGGTTTTTTCTTGCCTCCCCGGCCTCTTCAAGGCCAACTTGAAAGTCAGCGTGAAAGTGCGTACCTGAGCGGCGCAGTTCCGGGCGATCGAGAATG
>CAILVI010000185.1 GCA_903837595.1 uncultured Thiodictyon sp. | reverse complement strand
GGGCAAGATAATTTTCAGGATAGGAGCACTTGGTGTCTGATATACACGGCACGGCTTCAAAGTACCATTCATCGCTAAGTAGCGCTTTGAATGTCATCGGCTCATGACTAAGTTGACAGTACATCAGGCCTTCCCGGGTGTATTGGCCGCGGAGATATGCCTTAGCGGAGTCTTTGTCCTCATGATGGCCATCTGGTACACTTCGCAGTTTGTAGGATGCTGACTTTGCTGGTGCGCGGCGAGCAATGTCGTAGACCTTCGCCCGTCGCGTTTCGGGAGACGGCGACTGTTTGTCCGGGACAATCGTCGGACATTTCTCGCTTCTCCGATCTCCCCTTGAGAATCTGTTTGACCTCCTCGTCGGTAAGTTGTCGGCGCTGCTCTATTTGCTGCGGTGTCATGTTCCATGCTCGCGCCAACGGCGCAAGATCCAGCGGTGGTTCCATCTTGAGTGCGCGTGACAGCATCGCTGCGCGTGGAGTGTCAGATTCAAAGTCGGCTGGCAGGTCGGCAAGCACTATCTCGCCCGGTCTTCTCCAGCAACCTTCCCTTGTCGGTAACCAGTTTCGAGTCAGAAGCATTTGACCAACTGTGGAGTATTGGGTATTCCGGGGTGCGGACGCTAACGCCATGGCACGTTTGGCGTGCAAGACCACGCCGCAGACAAGGTAGGGGCGATCAAGTAGAACCCGCCAAAGGACTTTTGCTTTAGTATTTGTTGGGTATTGTAATGCCACTTCAACATATGCGAGCGTTGCCGCAGGGTGAAAGCCGTTGAGGCTCTTTCGATGAGCCCCACGTTCCCACGTAAGCTTGATGTCATCCTGCTGGGTGGGCAGATCGCACACCTCAGTGCCAGGAAACTCCCAAAGAGTCTTACGAGGCCGAACAAGAGAGTCGATCAGTTCGGGGTCTAACGCGTCCTCAACGGAAGCATGCAGAAAATATGCGTCCACATCCAATTCCGCGAACCATGTTTCGTGATCCTGGGATCGCAAGAATAGCCTTGTATCCGCTGGCTTTACCCAGAAAATGGCAAATGCGTCTGGGTATGCGGCGCGCACACAGGCGATAAAGGCCGTCTTCGCTAGAGCGGTGCGCAACTGGTCTTGCGCATTGCCTCGGGCGTCAGCGTAGGCGGATCGAATGCTCTCCAACTCCACGCGATATTTTTTTTCGTCCCAGTGGTCAGGTTCGTGTGTATATCGGGGTAGTATGCCCTCGATGATGATAACCGCACTGTCAATCGGCCGGAGGTTAGCTGCTCTTGGATTCGCCAAGAATTGCATAAGCGTATCGTCCTTCAACAGACTGGGCTTCACTATAGCGAACATCGATAGGTCGAGGTCGGAAGAATCCGGCGGTGGCAGGTAGGCATTCGGCGACGACGGCGAGCCTGGAGAAACGTGGGTCTTCCCATCCTTAAGCCTCAGGAATGGCGTCCTTTTAAAAGGATCGTAGTTGGTGGCGATGTACTTGTAGAATGCAATTAGCCAAGATTCTTCTTGATTCGCAAAGAATGCCGCATTGAGTTTTCGCGCAATTGCGGTTGCCTCGATTCGTATGCCGTCACGAAGTGGCTCGATCTGCCATTCGCTATCCCAGGAATTCTGTTTCTTGCCAACCAAATAGAGATAGAACTCCCTCGTTTTCGTTTCTGTGATCGCAGTATCAAGCCAGCATCGGGTGTTGGTTCCGAACAAGGCGCCTAGTTGTTCGGGCGAGAACAGTTCTGCAAATGCTGCCACATCAGGGATGTATGCGCTCTCGGCTGACACATATCCGCCCTTGTGGGCAGGCAGCAACGATTTCGAACTGAAAGCAGTTCGTAACCGCTCGTACAATGGCCTGAAAAAGGTATTCGGTTTGAAGTCGGCAGCAGATATCGGTAATCCGTCGTAATGCGCCGGTGTTAACAAGGACTGCGAACATAGGGTATCGACGGCATCGATCAATAGCTCTGCGGTCTCGTCTACCAGATGCTTGTTAAATGGATCATCTGAAGGAACCGTCTCCCGAGAAGGATTTGTTCGATATGGACCTTGCAAGTAAAACCCCAGGTGCGTCTCGATCACTGTCGGGAAGAATACAAACAGCGGGGCGTCTTCTGCTTCTTGAAGGGCGCCGCCGGCTTTTCGAGACGAAGTTAGCGGAAACGCAATCTGGACGGGTCGGTATTGTTCCATTTTCCCGTCGTCGCCGGGCCAGTGAGCCAGGCGATCAAATACGAGATAGCATTGTTCAATGGTATCGCCGGACTTAATGAACACCTCTCGGCCGCTTTGCGACGACGCTCCATTTCCCTGGCGCACATAATGTCCATCAGCGGTCCCGGTGGTCCATTTCAGCGTTGCGAGTTTCTTCGTGAAAAGTAGTGTTTCGGCGCGAAGACCAGCCAGATTCGTGCAGATATCACGATAAGCCATGTCGGGAGATTTTAGGTTTCGGCGCTCGATGTAATCTGGTCTTCTCGTTTCATGATCAAACGGGAGTATGAAACGCGTAAATCCGTCCCGTAAATCATTGGGGGGCGGAAGTGCATTTAGTGTATATAGTTCGGTTATGATAAAGTTCTCGTCGCCGGAATGCACGCGGGGAGATGCCGTGTAGGCGAAAACTGACTTGAAGCCGAGGCCAAAGTGCCCAATCTTCGTGATATCTGGATTGCCTTTTCCAAAATAGCTGATGGCGCGGACATCATGCTCCGTGAAGAAACTTCCGTTATGCTCGACAATGAGACCTTCGGAGGTGATGTTGAAATGTATCTCCGTCGCTCCCTTGTCGTCGGCATTCTGTAGGAGTTCGTATACGAAATGCGCGGTATCTGCGTATAACGAGATTAGCTGCGTTCTGGATGAACGGTCAACACCTAGCTGCTTCTCGTTGTGTTGCGAGATGTCTGCGTAGTTACTGGTCATCACGCACATCCCCAGAAGATGTGGTCAATACGCCGATCACTGCAGAGTCGACCAAAATGTCACCATGCTCCGCTGCCCGGCGGAGTTCGTCGGCTCGCCTGTCCCGGTCGCGCACTGCGGTTTCAATCTGAGACGCGCGCATCCGTTCAATGCGTTCATCTGTAGTCGTTGCGCGCTGTTCTTGAAGGAGGGCTATTCGGGCGCCGTGGGTCGCCGCGAGTGAACCCATGCGGGAGCTGGCTACGTTGCGGACTTCCTCGATGTGGGCTGCGCGAGCATCGACCCACAATTTGTAGTGTGTCTGTTCCAAGGCAGTTTCCTCTTCGAGCGTGATTGGCTGAGCCGCAGACTCAAGAGGCGCAGCGACCTCAAGCAGGTCAAGCAGGTGCGCGTTGAGGCGCGGATCAAGGCAGATGGGCTGAAAGGTGAAGTCATCCTTGAGCCCGATCCGGCGCCATCGGTAGATGGCAAATGGATATCGGCCCGGTGGTACCACGTTGGTTTGGGCCGTCAGGTTACAGGTCAAGACGGCAGCGGGCTCTTCCGCATCCGCGGCTTGGCGCGCAAGCGGGTGCATCGGGGTGATAAAGGCGATCAAGCGCTGCTCGTCCGCGGTCGCCTGGTCGAAGGTCATGGCAAGGCGGGAATCGTTACCCTTGAGCCAGCGCTCCCATGCCTGTGCGACGGTGCCGGTGAGTTTGAGTGTCTTGAAGTCGGCAAGGAGCTTATCGCGGACCTCCTGTCCGAGTTGCAGTGTTGTGACAGGCTTTGAACCGAAGGACTTGGGCAGGCTAACGGCCCCGCGGGACTCCAGGTAGCGCGCGATCAGGTTGGCGAGCATGGCCGGGCGCAGCCAGAAGCTCGCGGCCTGCCGGACCATTTCCTGGTCTCGTTTGGGCAGTGCCAGGCCGAAGAGCTTGGCCTGTTGCTCTTCGAGCCGGGTCTGCTCTTGGATGACGCGGATCTCGTTGTCCGCGATCTGTTGCAGGCGCGCGGCCTGCTCGGCGGGGGTCAGGGTGAGGTTCTCGGCAATTTCGCGAATCTCGCGGGTGAGTCGGCCGAGGATCTCTTCGCTGCTGCCGAGTGCCTGGCGGAAGACGCCGATGCGCAGCAAGCAGCGTTCGTAGATCTCGGCATCGACGGTGCCGGGGGTGATGAAGTTGTAGATGGCGACGGTCTCGCTTTTCTGGCCGTAGCGGTCGATACGGCCGATGCGCTGCTCGACGCGCATGGGGTTCCAGGGCAGGTCGTAGTTCACCAGACCGTCACAGAATTGGTAGTCCAGTCCTTCGCAGCCGACCTCGGAGGACAGGAGCAAGTCGAGGGCCGTGGGGTCCTCTCTTGGGAGACTGAAGCGGTTGCGTAGGTCACGGCGGTCTTCTTCCGGGATGTCGCCGTGGATCAGTCCGGTACGGACGGGCTGGTCGGCGAGCTTGGCGATCAGATAGGCGAGGGTGTGCCGGAAGCTGCTGAAGACCAGGAGCTTGTTGTTGGGTAGGGCCTGCTTGTCGTGGATGACTTTGAGGAAGGCGGCGAGCTTGGGGTCCGGGCCTTTCAGGGTGCGGGCGCGCTGAACGATGGAGTGGACCTCTGCGCGGAACTGGTCGAAGGTGTCGCTGAGTGCGTCGGGGCTGTCCACGTCGCACATCTCAGACAGTTCCAGTTGGGAGAGGTGGCGGTCGAGTATGGCTTCCAGGTAAGGCGCGAGGCCGAAGACGCAGCTTGCGAGCTGGCGGTGTACGGTCGTGAGCATGAACCGGAGATTCCGGTCGCCGTGGCGGCGGGCAAGCATGGCGCCGATGAGTTGGATCAGGTCGGTGTGCAGTGCCTGCTGTTCCGGGGTGTAGTCGACCGCGACGGTCTCCGGCTTACGGGTGGTGAAGCTGCCGATGTCGCGGCGTCGAGTGCGGTTGATAAGCGGCGAGAAGGTGTAGAGCCCTTCCAGCAGGCCGACCAGGGTCAGGCGGTCATCCGGGGTGGGGTCTGCGGTGTCGAGCAGGTCGTGGGCGGTTTGGGTGCGCGGGTCGGCGGTGAGTACGTTGCGGCCCCAGGGGGTGGCGATGGCGGCTTGGATGGCGGCGCGGGCGTGCTCGCGCCAGTCCGGGCCGGCGCCGCGGACGGACTCGATGGCTGCGTTGATGTGCGGGTTGGGCTCGGCCATTTGCTCGTACTCGCGGCGGCTGGGCAGCAGGTCCGGGCGCAGGAGGTGGAGCAAGGTGTAGAGATCGGGGTCGCCGAGTTGGATGGGGGTGGCGGAGAGCAGGACGACGGCCTCGGCGTTGTCGCAGAACCAGCGGACCGCCCGGTAGGCCCAGGTTTCGGTGTTGCGGATGTGGTGGGCCTCGTCGACGATGACCAGATCGAAAGTGGGCGGCGGGTCCAGGCCAAGCAGTCCGCGCCGGGGTCGCCGCCGCTCGGTGTCGCCCATGAGCAGGGCCTCATCCAATAGCGAATAGGGCAGGATGGCGCGGGCGTACTGTTGCGGCCAGACGCCGTCCAGGTGGGTCTCTTCGATGCAGTAGCGTAAGGCCGGGCCGTCTAGGTGGTCGAAGCGTTCGTCGAAGCGTTTCAGCTCTTCGAGCCATTTGCGTTCGGCGACCAGGGGCTTGGGACAGATGACGAGCACGGTCCGCAGTTCGCGGCGGGCTTGAAGTTCCTTGAGGATCAACCCGGCCTCGATGGTCTTGCCGACACCGACCTCATCGGCGATGAGCAGGCGCGGCCGGTCGGCCTGGATGAGCTTGAGTACGGGCCGGAACTGGTAGGGGACGAACTGGATGCGCGAGGCGAAGAGCGAATAGAGGTTGCCGATGCTGGGGTGGCGCAGCTGGGCGGCGGTGAGTGCGGCGTGCAGGGCGGCCGGGGTGACGCTGGGACGTGCGGCCGGGACGGCGGCCGGTTCGATCTGGGAGGCGTAATAGGTCGTGACCGCGCCGTCGTGGAAGACCTGGTAGCGGTCTTCGGGATCGGCCGGGACACGGGAGACCACGGCCCCGGTGACTGTGGGCTGGGCCTTGAGTCGGACGAGTTGGCCGGGATCGAAGGCCCCTTGCGATGCCGTTGCGGGCGGTTGATCGGCAGGCTTGGCGGACCCGGCCGGTTGCGCGAGGAGCGCGGTTCGCTCGGCGTGGATGTCGGCCAGCGTGGGTTGGTCGGCGCCGATGGCCTGCATCAACCGCTCGATGGTGTCGAGGTCGCGGAAGCGCTCGTCGGCCGGGATGCCGCTGACCGGGGCATGCGCCCAGCGGTTACGGATGGTCTGGGCCTCTTTGAGCCAGTTTCTTGCCGTCGGCGGCAAGGAGGCGGCGTGGGCGATCTCGGACCAGTTGCGGTCAGCGATTCGCAGCAGGGCGGCCAGGTCGAGTTGGTCGAGCCGGAGGATGCCCGCGGTGTCGACATGGCTGCGTTGCTGAAAGGTCAGTTCGTCCAGGACGTGGGTTTGCCACCAGCGGTCGGATAGGGTCGGCAAGACCTCGGCGAGGAAGGCCGCGAGCCGGGTAGACAGGGTGGTCAGGTGGCGGTGGTCCATGGGTTTATCCGTCCGAATCTGGTTCGCGGTCCCGATGTCCGATCAGTGCAACACATCACTGGTCCAGGTCGACCCGCCAAGGATATCCGCAAGTCGATGTGATTCCAAAGGTGGACGGCGTGGCCCGCCGCGCTGCGATGGACTCCGGTCGTGGCGGTAACGGTGGTGCGCCACCCAATTCCGCCGCCTGCTCCCAGGGGATGTCCAGGTCCCCGGACAGTGCGTGCCCGTTCCTCGGCGTCCAGACAGGGCAGCAGGGTCCGTTGGCTCACGGTGAACTCGTCGGCGTTGGTGTTGCAACGCCCGGCCTTGGTCTCCACTCCGGTCCATCTGTCGTTGTCGCGTCCGTCGCGGCCGCGGGGCCGCTCCTACGGGGGTGCAGGCATTCACGGGAGTGTATAATTTGCGGGTGCCTGGTGCGACGCCGGGTCCAGGTTGACCCGGCCCACGCTTGAGTGCCGCGGCGTTGGCCAGACATAGAAGACTCTTTCCCACCACGGCGGCCCGGCGGTTGTCGGTGAACCGCCGCCCGCTTTGCTTTTCACAGGTGCAATCATGGCTGACAGCGACTATCGTGCAGAGCAGGGTACCATCACCCCGGCCTTTTTCATCGGTGTGGGTGGGGTCGGTTCCCGAATCGTCGATCGGATTGCGGCGCGGGCCGCCAGTCTGCCGAATTGGGAGAGTCAGCTGCGGCCGCTGACGGCGTTCATCTCCATCGATACCAATGACCTGGATCAGGATGCGCTCAAATCGATCCCCAAGGGCAACCGGATCAATATCGCGGCCTTCGACAAACAGAAGGTGGTCGAGCACCTGCGCCGCTCCAATGACCCGCAGACCGCGCAATGGTTGCCCACGACCTATAACCCGCGCGAGGGTGTCAAGCCCGGTGCCGGACAGATCCGGATCGAATCCCGCTTGGGTTTCTTTTTTCATTCACCGGCGATCGCCCAACGCCTGAAGGACCTGGTCAACCAGGCGCTGACCCCTGGTATCACCTGGCGCAAGCAGGGCAAGTTCAACATCTATCTATTCTCTACCCTGGCCGGCGGCACCGGCTCCGGCAGCTTTCTGTCGCTCGCCTATCTGGTCGATGAGATCGTCAAGCGCGCCAATTGGCAGCCGCGCGTCATCGCCAACCTGCTCCTGTCGACCCTGATGACCGATAAGGTCGGGCCGGAACTCCATACCAATATCCATGCCAATACCTATGCGGCACTGAAAGAGCTGGAGAGCCTGACCAAGCTGGATTACGCCCAGGTCAAGCAGTCCGGGCGCACCGCCGAGCCCTTCCAGTATGTCCGCAACGAGTCCTCGCGCGATAAGCTCAGTGTCAGTGCCCGGCCCTTCTTCGTATCATTCATCCTCGACCGCCCACCCCATGTCGGCACCCGCGACCCGGAGAAGGTGATTGCCGATGCCGCATTTTTGCAGGTCTTCACCCCGGTCATCAATGAGCTGGCGGGTGAATATGACAACTATGAGCAGCACCTGGAGTCGCTGACCCGCTTCCCCGGCGACCTGAGCGATGTCGGTGAGGGCTTTACCAAGAATTTCGGCACCTTCGGCGCGGTGGCCCTGGTTCTGCCGGGCGCCGACCTGCTGGAATATTGCGCGCTGCGCTTTGCCGCCCAGGCCCTGCGCGCCCAGATTACCTTTGGCGTGGACGAGGCCGCGGTGGCGGACGATCGCGCGCGCGCCCTGGCGAAGCTGGCGGTCGACTACAACAGCCCGCGCTTTGCCCAGATGTCGGACGAGGGGCGCGAGGAGTTGATCAATGCCTCATTCGTCTCCTGCGTGCGCGAGCTGGCGCGCCAGGATGCCAATGAGGAACTGTTCGACGGCTATTGGTATCGGCTGGTGGAGTCGGTCGACACGGGCGCCGTCACCGGCACCACTGAGAAGGGCGTGGAGGTCCGCGCTGATACACTGGTGCAGAAGGTGGAGCGGCGACTGGCCGAACAGCGTGAGGTGCTGATCAATCGGATCGCGATCAAGGACCGCACCATGTTCTTCCAGAAAGAACAGGCCAATGCCTATATCGACATGGTCTCGAAGCTGGAGGAGGAGGTCCGCCTGGGCCATCAACTGGTCGATGGCGAGGCGCCCGGTCTGGTGATGGCCGCCCGCGAGGGCGATGCGGTCACGGGGCTCAAACTCGATCCGATCCAGGAGCGCTATCTGGTGGTGCGTCTGCTGGAGGTCTGCGGCAAGACCTGGCTCACCACGGCCCGTCAGGACGAGCAGGCGGCCGAAGGCAAGGATATCGTAAAGTCCCAGAAGAAGCGCGCCGAGCTGCGCGATGTGACCTATGAGAATCTGCGCAAGGCGGCGGCCAGCCGGCGGCTTTTCAATCGCGATCAGGACTTTATTCATGCCAAGGAGGAGGCGCAGGCGGTCTATACCCAGGCCAAGACGGCGGCCTTGCGCTATCTGGATGCCCGGGTGCGTCTGATGCAATTGCGCGGTCTCCTGGAATTCCTGCAAGGACGTTCGCGGCAATATGTGCGGCTGGCCACCCGCATGGATGGCTTGGTGAAGGAACTGGAGAAGGAGGCCGCCCGGCTGCAGGCCGGTGAGACCGCCGTTGTCCCGTCCTATAGTATGCGGGTGGAGGTCTTCGAGACCCTGGACGAGCCACGTCGCCGCATCTGGCAGCAGGTCTGGAGCCGGCTCTTCATTGAGGACGGACACTTTGTCAGTACATTCGATCGCCAGGCGCTCGCGCAGGCCATTTCAGAGCAATTGAAGCCGGTGGTGCAGGACGGCGGGCGGGTGGTCGCCAAGGGTGTCGATCAGACCGTGGCCGATCTGCGTCGGGCGTTGACCCAACTCGGGCGCGAGCGGTTGCGCGGGGCCATCTTTGGCGGCGAGGGTCAGCCGGGGCTCGATGTGATCTCCGGGTTGAACCTGGAGGCCAAGCTGATCCTGGAGCCGAACAAGCCGCCGGGTGAGTCGGTAACGGATGATGAGATCGCGGCCTATCGTAAGCGCAAGCTCCTGGCGCTGGGTCAATTGGCCGGGGTCATGGCGCGGGTGAGCGCGGCGGAGTCCGGTGCGCTCGATGACGGTGTCGTCACCAATCGCACCCGCCTGGTGGTACTCGGTGTCGATACCGATGCGGGCGGGCGGGGCGCCCAGGCCTTCAAGGACGGGCTCATTGATGTCTTGAGCGATGGCGGTCGGCAGGTCAAGACCACCCAATGGCATGACCCGCGACTCATCATCGTCCATGACGTGGTCATGCCGATCCCGCTGTATTATTTCGAGGCGCTCATCGACGAGATCGAGCCGTCTTATCTCAAGCTCGCCGGCGACGAGCGGCGTGGTTTCCGGCTGCACACCGATAGTCACTGGGAGGACGCCCTGCCGAACCTCAACCCGCGGCGCGCCGAGGTGTCTGCCGGCTGGGCGCTGAAGACCTTGACGACCGGGCTGATCGCGCGGGTGATCGGGGTCGATGCCGTACCGGTGGAGGGGGCGGAGGCGGACCTCTTCGTTTGGCGCCGTGCGGGCGGCGAGCCCTTCGTGCTGGGCGCCGAGTTTGTACTGGCACTGGCCAAGGTCGGCGCCATCCACGATGACCTGCACCTGCGTGCCTCCCTGGAAGATCAGATCAGGCAGCAATTGGGCGCCATGAGCGGTGAGGCGCGCCAGATCCGCCGCTTGGAGCTGATCGGGCAATTGACGGCGGACCTGGACCAGATCAGCGTCAAGCGTGTTCAAGGCCTCGAGGTCTCGGCCTATGATTATCTTAATGGCCCGGTGATGCGCGCCCTGCTGCATGGATTGAAGGAGTTGCCGCCCGACCCGCAGGCCCCGCGGGAGGTGCGACGGGAGCAAAAGCGGTATTGACCGCTGATCATGCCGAGACCCACGCTCCTGATCGGCTTCGGTGCCTACGGCCTGGATGCCTTGCAGCGGTTGCTGCACCAGTCCGCCCTGCGCGGCGTGTTGCGGTGGCAGGAGATCCAGGGCGGCGGCGTCGCCTCGGCTCAGCGCCAATTGCAGGGGTTGGCCCTGCTTGCGCTCCCGGACCCGTTCGAACGATCGGGCGACAGCGCCGTCGCGACCGCTGCCGGTGCGCCGCAATTCTTAACCGACCTCTATCGCCAGATCCGGGGGCCAGGGGACGACCCCAGGCCGGCGCCGGAAGCGGTCGCGTTGCGGGTGCGCCGGATCGCCGATGAGCTGGTCGCCCAGACCACGTTCGACCAGCGTGACCCGGTCGGCCTCGATCTCATCTGCCTGGCGCGGCCGGGCGCGCCGGATGCGATCCCGCACCTGGATATCCTGCTCCAGCACTGCCTGGAGTCCCTGGCCGATTCCAGCTTCTTCAAGGTGGCGGTGCAGGGGGCCGAGAATCTCAACTGTATCCTGATCCTGGATTTCGACGACTACTGGCAGGGTGCCGGCACGCCGGATGCCGTGGCGACCGCGCGGGCGGTACGCGCGGCCCTGCGCAACTCCATGCAGAGTTGGGAGCGCCACCGCTTGGAGCGCCAGGTGGCCGTGGACCGCTGTTATCTGGTGGACGGGCGCAGCGCCGTCGGTTACCGCCCGCCCCATGTGCGACTCGACGAGACCGAGCTCTTTCTGGAACTGCTGCTGTTCGAGGGTCTGCGCACCAGTAAGCAGGCGCTCTACCAGCAACAATCACTGATCCAACCGGTGGCAGCCACCTTCGGCATCCGGTTGCTGGAGGAGAGCACCCTGGTGCGCAGTCGCGAGGCGGCGGCCACCTTCGGGCGCCGCTGGCTCGATGCACTGATCGGCGATCAGCAACAGTGCCCGGACCGTGAGGCCCGGCGAGTACATGAGACCCTGGCGCCGTTGTGCCGGGAGTTGATCGAGCGGCGCCGCGATGACGCGCGCCTGGAGCACCTGTTCGACGCGCGTGCCGAGCAGTTGGTGAGCGACCTGATGGACGTTCCGGAGCGCCAGTCCGCGGATTGGCCTCAGCGTGTCCAGGAGGTCTTTGTGCGTGAGCGCCAGGCACTGGAGCAGGCCCTGGATCGGTCCGGTTGGGAACTGGTCAGCGCGCTCAAGGAGGCGCACCTGCGGGATCTGGACGAGCGACTGGTGGCCGCGGTCGACGCCGATCTGCACGATGACCGGGCGCCGGCCTCGCTGAACCTGGTCCGTGCCGCATTGGATGAGGTCCGCCAGGGGCTCGCTGCCGGGGCTGACCCGCGCCAGGTGCCGTCCGCCGAAGTCTTGGAGGCGCCGCTGCCGCGTCTGGTCGTGCTGCACCAACAGTATCGCGATCAGCTCGACGAATGGTTGACCAGCCAGGGCCGTGCACTGCAATGGTTCTGGCCGCTGCTCGCCCTCTTGTTCGCCCTGGGGCTCGCCGAACTCTCGGTCCGACTCGTCTATCAGATCGAGCCGCCGGGTCAGGCGTGGTTGGATGCCGTGGTGAATGCGTTGCGCGCGGTGAATGCCCCGCTGTTCTGGACCCTGTGGTGGTTCATCTGTCTGTGGGCCGTCCTGGCGCTCCAGGTCCAGCCATTGATCACCGGGCACATTGCGCGCGCTCAGCACTTTTTTATGAGTGCGCAGCGCGGACGTTTTCACGACCATCTCCGCGACCTGGTGGACCCGTTGCGGGAGTCGCTCTTGGCGCGGGTGCGCCGCAATTTACATTCCAGTCTCACCAATGAGGTGCAGAAGACCCTGACCCGCATCGATGAGCGGCTCGCGGAGCGCGGGCGCGAGATGCATTGGCTGCGGCGTCAGTTGAGCGAATTCCTGCGACTCAGCAGTCAACCGGCCATGGCGGTGCGCCAATGGGTGGGGCGCGAGGCGACGCTCGAGCGCATGATGCAGCCGCGGCCGCTGGAGCGGGTCTGCTACCCACAGGACGACCTGCCCCGTCCATTTGCCGGTTGGGGCGAGCACTATTGCGATGCCTTTCTCGATCCGCTGCGATTCATCGATCGCCTGAGCAAGCGGTATGCGGATGCCGACGAGGAGACGCAGGAGCGGCGAACCGCCCCAGATGACCAGGTGCGGCGTCGGCGTGAGTTGATCGACTTCATCGACAACAGCAAGCTGGCCCCCGCCTGCCGCTTCCTGCAGGACACCGGTGTCACTGACGAGCGCCGTTGGTGCATTGCCGCCCCGCGCTGGCGCAACATCCCCGGGATGGTCGATGAGATCAACAACAGGCTCGGCATCATCGATGACGACATCACTCCCGCCGCCGATCGCTCCCGGGTCTATCTGCTGGTGGTGCAGACCGGGGTGGCTGCCGACAATCTGGAGCGCTGAGGCGCCACCGCTAAAGATCGCTGACAAAGACCTCGCTCTGGAAGCGGACCTCCATACCGGGCTGCTGCGGCTGCGCCCCGGCGGTGAGGCGCGGCAGTGGCTCGCTCAAGAACCCGGTCAGCTCGGTCATGGAGATCAGGCCGTTCTGATCGGCGTCGCCGTCCTTGCTCAGCGCCCGCAGCAGCACCTCGGTGAAGGCGCCGTTCTGCCAGTCATCGCGCTCGATCGATGGCGCCGCGGAGCTGGAGGAGGTGAGTACGGTGACGTTGGCGAGCCCCGCCAGGGCGCCGCGCAGTGCGCCGCCGTCCACCGTGAGCGCGCCGTCGGCCAGGGTCGCGGCGCCGGAGTGGCAGGCGTCCAGCAGCGCCAGTACCCGGCCGTGCCGGCCCAGTTCCTCGAGCCGGCCGCGCAACTCGGCGATGGCGATGGCAGTGTTGCGGATCTGCTGTTTGGTGCGCGCATCCACCTCATGGGGCAGCAGATAGTATTGCTCCTGACCCTCGGGCCCCAGCAGGGCGCCGTGGCCGGAGAAGTGAAACACCGCGAGATCCCCGCCGGTGCCGGCGGCCATCTGCTCGCCGACCGCGTCGAGCGCGGCCAGCAGCTTCGCCCGGGTCGCGTTGGCATGGGTCAGGACCTGCGGCTTGACCTCGGCATAGAGACCGGACTGGGTGTTCAGCAAGGCGCTGGCCACGTCCTTCACGTCCTTCACGTCCTTGGCGGCGTATTTCAGGCGCAGTTGGCGGGCGGTCTCGCCATAGTCGTCGACGCCGACACCCACGAGATACAGGCGCGCGCCCGGGGGCACGGCGGACTTGGTGATGCGCTGCACCTCTTGTCTCGCCCGCGTCATGTCGGCCAGCCCCAGCGCGCGGGCGGTCTCGCCCTCCTGCAGCACCAGTCGCAGGGCGTCCGGCCGGCGCAGATAGCGGAACTGGGAGACCGGATAGGCGTCCGCCAACTGATCCCAGCCGCGGTTGACGTGCCACTTGAGCACGCCGTGGGCGCCGGGGGTGGCGCCGTAGAAGCCCTCGGGTGTCCAGGCGACCCAGTTCTTCTTGTCGGTCATCGGGTAGAAGGCCAGGAGTTCGCGGCCGTCGTCCATGCGGTGCCAGCGCAGCGTGCCGTCGCCGTAGGCGGCCACCACCAGCCGACCGTCGCCGGCGATGTTGACTGCCCAGACGGTGCCGGGCACGGCGCGGCGCCATAGTGGCTTGCCGGCGGCGTCGTAGCCTCGCAGCCCCCAGTCGGCGCCGAGTACGAAGCGCTGACCGTCCGGGTGGATCGCCACGCTGCGGGCACTCTCGTCGGGCTCGAGCGTCAGCGGGGTGCCGGCCAGGGTGGGGCGCACATTGTTCACCCAATCGGCGATTGGCAGGCCCGTCTGGCGCGGCGAGACCGTGCGCCCGTCGGGTGCCGTGAGTGGGGCCAGGGCCACGCGACCAGGATCGATTAGTCCGGCGAGGTCGAAGCGATGGCGGTCCTCCGTGCCGCCATACGCGAAGCCGAAATCGACCTGCAGTCCGTCGGCGGAGACCGCAAGATTGCGAAGCTGTCCGCGCGGGTCGAAGCTCGGGGACCCTCGCACCGCCCGCCCGGCACCGTGTACCGCGAGATAAGGATTCGTCGCCGCGACCAGCAGGCCACCGTCGGCCAGGGAGCGGAGCGATGTCACGGTGTTCGACGGGCCAGGATCCCGCGTGCGCCGCGCACCGGTCCCGGCGTCGGGCCAGGCGAGGACGGGGCATCGGCCGTCCACCTGGTGGTAGTAGCCCGCCGCGTACAGGGTGGCGCCGTCGCGCGACCAGGCGACGAAACCGAGATTGCCATTGTCGATGCCGGCCAAGTCGGGCTGGCGCGGGAGCGGTGCGAGCGTCTGCCCGTCCAGCAGCATGACCGCGGGTTTGTCCTCGAAGCCGACCGCCAGCCGGTCGCCATTCGGGTGGAAGGCGATGTCAACGGGTCGCTCCCCCGCGGTCATGCGTTGCCGCGCGATGCGCCGGAAGCGGCCATCGTAGAGCCGCACCTGGCCATCAATGCTGGTGGTCGCCAGTCGGCCGTCCGGGGCGAAGGCGAGGCCGTAGACCGCGTCGCCGTAGTCGGCGTCCCGCCCCGACTCGGCCCAGCCCGTCTCGCGGTCGTAGATCCGAATCCCTTCGCGTTCGCCGAGCCCGGCCGCCAGCCAGCGGCCGTCCTGGGAGAAGCTGAGATGTTTGACCACGTTGGGCAGGCCGCCGCGGCGCTGGACGAGTCGGCCGGCGCGGCTGAACAGGTAGATGTTCTCCGGGTCGGCGTCTCCTGCGGTCCAGCCGCCAGCGGCGACGAGATCGCCCACGGGCGCCATGGCCACCGCGGCGATCTTGCCCACATTCCCGGGGCCGGCCGGCACGCGCCAGGTCGCCAGCGGCTCGGCCAGGTCGCCGTCCAGCGCCCAGAGCCGCACCGTCTTGTCGTCCGAGCCGGTCACCGCCAGCCGCCCGGCCCGGTCCACGTCGGCACGCCGGATCGGCGCCGTGTGCATCCCCGGGTCGAGCACCAGCACCGGTTGGGCATAGAGCCCGGCCTCAGCCGATGCCGGCACGGGCGGCTTGGCCACCGCCGCGACGCGCGCCCCGATGCGCCCGGCCTTGACCTCGACCCGCTGCGGGCGGCCTTCGCGGAGCAGGTCGATGGCGACTGAACTCCCCGCCGGTGCCTGTTGGGTGGCCGCGATCAGCCCCTCCCGCGTATCGAGCGGCTGGCCGGCATAGCGCAGCAGGATGTCGCCGGGGCGCAGGCCGACCGCTTGCGCCTGGCTGTCCGGCAGGCTCTCCAGCACCAGCACCCCGGCGGCGTCGCCGAACAGCTTCGGCTGCCCTTGGCGCAGTGCCCAGGCCGCCGTCAGCAAGTCCCGCTCGGAAACCGCGGGGGCGGTTGCCGTCGCCGCGGCCTTCGCCGGCTCGCCCGGCTTCTGCTCGGCTGCGCACAGCGGTGCGCTCGCCGACACCCAGGCGATCAGGCCGATCGCGGCCAGGAGCCGCGCCGTCCGCCACCGGGGCGCGTGGCGAGCGGCGTCGATCTGGGATTGCTGTGCTGTCGTCATAGGTCGTCCTCCGGTCAACCTCGTCATCGTGTCGCCTCCGTAGGATGGGTAGAGCGCAGCGAAACCCATCGTTGGCGCGTGCATAAGGCATCGATTGCTGGGTTTCGCTGCACTCTACCCAGCCTACGGATCGCGCGCGGCCCGGACCGGCAGCGAATACTTGCACAGTCTCGAGAGCGATGCCCATCTTCCAAAACGGTTTGCATGCGGCCGTTTGCTGCGCGGCATCGGCGCTGGGGTCGATGGGTTTCGCTTCGCTCTACCCATCCTACGCCTACCGCCGCATCCGCCAAAAGCGCTGGCCGTCCTCGCTCGCGGGCTCGAGCCGCGGGCGGCTATCGGGCGCCTCGTTGTGCAGCATCAGGCCGTGGATGTCACCGAGCAGGGCCTCGGCCTGGGCGTAATAGGCGTGGCCGAGCAGGTCGATGTTGAAGTCGGGCACGGCGACGGTATCGATGCCGGGGGCGACGGTGTAGGGCGTGAAATAGCCGGCCCGCGGGGCCTCGTGCAGCACGCGGGAGGACAGCAAGGCCAGGTCGCCGTCGGAGGCATAAAGCGTGGTGCGCTGCGCGAACTGCGGATAGAGCCGGGCCAGGTCCAGGAACAGGTCCCGGTCCAGGTCTGGTGCGGCCAGGAAGACTTGCCCGAGCCGGACCCGGCCGCGGGTCTCAACGTCGGCGGCGATGCGCTGCAAGGCGCGCAGCAGTCCGCGATTGCCCATGCTATGGGCCACCAGATGGACCTGGTCGGCCTTGACTTGGCTGCAAAAGGCGACCAGGAACTCGGCGATGGCCGCCTCGCTGGCCTCGATGCTGGCCTCGTCGGCGGGATAGTCCAGCAGCGCGCCCTTGGACGGCCAACTGAAGAAGGCGGTGGCGGGGACCTTGAGGTCGAAGCCGAGCTGGGCGGCCTGGATGGCGGCGTCCGCGAAGCCGACGTTGTAGCCGTGCAGAAAGACCAGCGCCTGGGATGGGCCGCCGTCGCGCCGCGCCGCGGCCAGGGTCTCTTGCAGGGCGGCGACCCAGGCGGCCTGGTCCTGTAGGCTGACCTGTTGCAGGCGCAACTGGTCGTCGCGCAGATCCAGGCGCTGCAGGCGTTTCCAGGCTGGGTTGCCGGTCTCGCCGAAGCGGTGCGCCTGGGGGACGACGACCTCGGCGCGCCCGTAGGTGGTCCGATCAAAGCGGGTGTTGGTGAACTGGCCGGGGTGGTCGGGATCGGGGCGGCGGTTGGTGCCGAACCAGACCGGATAGATCACGGCGTCGGCGGGCCCGGCGCTGGCATTCTTAGGCGCCGCTGGGAGCTGCGCCGCCTTGGACCACTGCGCGGCGCCGAGCTGGGTCTTGATCGTCTCCCGCTCCAACGGCTCGGCCGTGCACTGGGCGAGCAGCGCCCGGGCCGCGGCCTTGGTCGCCGTGGAGTTGCGGGTCAGCAGCATGACCAAGGGGCCTTTCTCGCCGGCCGCATCCGGGACTATCCCGTCCAGTAGGCGGCAGAGCTTCAGCCGTCCTTCGATGGCTTGGTCGATCTGCGCCTCCAGCGCGGCGCTGCCGTACCGGGCGGTCTTGCCCGTCAGGGCGTCCTGCACGCCGCGATAGGCTTGGTCCATGTGCACCTTGGCCAGGGCGTAGAACCGCTCGCCTTGGTCGATGCGATAGGCGTCGCCGTGCTCGCGCAGTTGGGCGAGGCAGGTCTGCGCCTGTTCGCGCTCGCCGCGCAGTTGTTGGATCGCGTCCTGCCAGTCGATGGGCGCCGCCGGTGCGGGTGGCTCGGCGGCGACCGACAGGACGCCGAGCAGGGCGAGGAGTGCGATCGGGAGCATGGCGCGCATCTCTGGTCTCCGTCTTGGCTGCTGGCTCTGCCTGTCCGTTCCGGGTGGGGCTCCGCCTGCTTGACACAGGGTTGGCGCAGGGCGCCTGGAGGCCCGCGGCGAATACCGGATGGGTGAAGCGCATCTCGACGCCGCAGAATTCTGGGGGACAGTATACCAAGCAGCAGATAGCCTTGGAGTTCACCACCGCGGCAGGCGACCCGGTGCACGAGGTTCGAGCAATCTTCGCTCAGGTCCTCACCCACGTAGGTGTCCTTGGCGTGCGAATCTGCTCTTTGCCAGGTTCAGAGCGACGCAGGCGCGGCAACGCCCGCGGTCGCGAGTTGGCGCGCCCGCTCGGCCAGGGACTCGTCGACGATCAGCTCGAAATAGTGCCGCCGGTCGGGCTCCACCGGTCCTACGGTGTCGCCGTTCCAGTCGCGTACCGGGGCATGGCGCAGATCGATCCAGTGAGTGAGGCCGTCGGCGTCGGTATAGGTGCCACTGAAGAACAGGCATTCCGCGGCCTCCGGGTCGGGCAGGCGCAGCGCCCTCAGGGGCAGCTCCTCCTGGAGCTTGAGGAAGGCGCTCTCATCCAGCTTGACGCCGTTGACGTTGTAGTTGAGCAGGTCGCGACCAGGACCAGCGCGCTCACCGATCACCGCGTCGCGCACCACGGCCACCCGAAAGGCGGAGTGGGCGGGCAGAAAGCCGGAGCGCAGCAGGAGTCCGGAGCAGGAGGAGAGCCGGTCCGCCTGGTTGATGGCGCTGGAGATCATGATGGGACGCCCCTCGTCATACAGGAAGTTGGGCTCCCGGCGGGCGAATGAGATGCCGAGCCCCAATTCCAGTTCGGGCAGCCCGAGCGCGCGGTTCTGGACGTTTTGCTGGTCGATGACCTGAAGGATCTTGCGCGCCAGTTGACAGGCGCGGGCCACCGCGCGGTCCTCACGGTCGTCGGCATACTCGTAGAGTGCCAGGATCACCGCGTCACCCTCCACGAACAGCTTTTCGGCCGCGAACTCGGCCAGCAGCCGGTTGACCGGATCGAAAAAATTCAGGCTGAAGTGGGAGGCGGGGTTCAGCCCGCGCGCACGCAGTTCCTCGGTGATCAGGGTGGAGCCACGCACGTCCGCCTTGAGCACCGTATGGGCGCGGATGCGCCGCGGTGCGTGGGCGTCCCCGCCGCCCTCATCGGCACAGAGGAACTCATTGAGGCTGGCGTTGGAGCGGGAGAGTCGGACCTCGTTCGCGTCCTCCAGCAGGTGGATGGCGTCCAGGGTCTCGAAGGTCTTGTAGGCGAGTTTCAGATCCCGGCGCAGCCGCAGGAAGTCCACGAGATAGTGGCCGATTAGCGCCAGGGCCGCGGCTGGGGTCTGGCGTTGGCGTTCGGCCCGCAGTCGCTCCAGGGTCTCCAACACACGCTCAGGGCCGCCGGCTAGGGCGGCGAGTTCCGGTTCGAGCGCGCGCCGGGGCAGGCGGCCGTCCACATAATCCAGGACCAGTGGCAGCGGCAGGGTCTGGCCCAGTTGGCGGTGCAGGCCCGGCAGGGCATAGACGATCTCGATGACCCGGCGCCGCCCTTGCGCTTGCAGCCCGGCCGCCAGTTGCTCCAGCAGGTCATGCTGGAAGGCTGCCCAGCGCGGGTGTTGGCGGTGTGCGCCTGCCGCGCGGGGCGCCCCGGGGTTCAGGAGCAGCCGTAGATTCCCCGGCTCGTCGAGCCAGGAGGTCAATCCCCGGCGGTATTCCGCCCGCGGGACGAAGCGTTCGAGGAGGGCCGCGGTGACGAGTTGCCCGTCCCGTTGGCCCTGATCCTGGGTGTCGGCGATCGGTGGGGCGGTCCCCTGGTCGCCGGTTAGCCACTCCGGTAACCAGGGTGCGAAGGTTTGGGTCAGGTCTCGGGCGGTCTGTGCCAGCCAGTCGCCGAGGGCCGCCCCCGCCAGCCAACCCATTGGATAGTCGGCGGCCAGGGCCTCCCCGGGGTCGGGGATGAGCAACAGCGGGTTGAACAGCAGCGGCTCGGTGATCGGCCAGCCAGGTCCGAGCGCTGCCGTTCGCAAGGTCGACAGCCGCGTGCTAGCGAGTTTGCGGATCGTGCGGACCAGGTGTTGCCCGACCCGCCGCCGGATGTCCTGCGCCTCGTACGGTGGCGGCACCGTCCGGGTTTCGGTCGCCAACAGTTGCAGCAAGTACTTGAGTAGGGTGAAGTGGAGCAGGAGCGCCACCGCGCCGGGCGGCTGCTCGGGGTGCCGGTACAGGGCGGCGTCGAACAGGTCCAGATAGGCGTCGCGCAGGGCGGCCAGGTCGGTAGCGCCGATCAAAGGCCGCACGCTGCGATGGGGGGGGCTGGCCGCATCCGCGCGGATCAGTTGGCGAACGCTGTCGGTGGCCAGGGCGCGCAGGCGGGGGCTCAGCAGACAGTCGATGCGTGCGTTGTCGATGCCCCTGCCGAAGGCCGCGAGCGAGATGGTCCAGGGCGCGGGGTGGGTCAGCGTCGCGGTAAATTCGGCAAGGCGGGGACGCCAGGGCATAGTCGTCGGTAGGCCGGAGCGGGCCGGTTCGGTTGCGGGTTACTTGGAGTCGGCCTGACGGTCTTGCCGGCGACGGGGATCGGTCCGCACTGCGGCCCCCGGGTGCTCAGTGCGTCGTTTCACCCGGGGTGCAGGGAACGCGCCAACAGTGGATCATACCTGTATTGTCCCGCGGCGGCCGCCGAATTGACCGGTTCAGGCCGGCTGAACCGTCCGGTCGTGTGCCGCGCCACTCCCAACCACATTGGTACCGAGTCCATGTCAAGCGCGTTACCGTCGATCACCTTCCACTCCCGGTTTGGATGTGCCCTGCTGCTTGCGTTGTGCCTGTCCGGCGGCTCGGCCGGGGCGCAGCAGGGGTCGGCCAGCCGGCAGGCGATGGCCGATACCATGTCGCGCATGATGGAGTCCATGGGCCTCTTGGGTCCCGGAACCGGCAACTCGGCGGCCGGCGGGGATTCGTGGGACCAGCCCGGCGAGGTGGGCCGCCGGATGATGGAAGGGCTGGGTAAGGGCGCATCGGGGGGCGGACTCGATGGTCAGTGGGAGGCGGCCGGGGGCGGGCTGCTGATCGTCCAGGGGGGGAATTACCGGCTCTATGCCCCCTATGGCGGATACGTGGACGGCATCATCCAGGTCGCCGGGTCGCGGGTGCGAATGGCCAGCCGCCGTGCCCGGTTCGCCCTGGAGTTTGAGTACGCCCTGGATCAGGGGCACCTGGCGATGCGCGACACGCGGGGCCAGGTCTATCTCTACCGCCGACTGGTCCTCAACGGCGGGGGCTGAGCCCGGGCTCTAACGTGAAAGTCGCGCCGGGAGCGCGCTCCAATTCTCCCTCCCCCTTTGGGGGAGGGCCGGGGAGAGGGAACGGCCGTAGCCGTTAGCCGAAGGCCAGTCGCGCGGCGATCAGCAACAGAAATACGCCGAACGCTCGCTTGAGCAGGTCCACCGGCAGGGTGTGGGCGAGCCGCGCACCCAGCGGCGCGGCGGGCATGCTGGCGAGCAGCATCAGCACCACCGCCGGCCAGTAGACGAAGCCGGTACTGGCTGCCGGCAGCCCGGCCCGACCCCAGCCCACCACCATGTAACCGATGGCGCCGGCGATGGCGATCGGCAGCCCGCAGGCGGCCGACGTGCCCACCGCGTGGCGCAGGTCCAGCCCGCAGCGGGCGAGGAAGGGCACCGTGAGGGTGCCCCCGCCGATCCCGACCAGGGCGGACAGGGCGCCGATCCCGCCCCCGACGGCCCACAGGCCGGCGCGACCGGGCATCGGGCGATGGGCGACGGCACGACCCGGGACCAATATCCGCACCCCCACATAGGTGAGGAAACCGGCGAACAGCCGCTTGAGCCAGAGTCCCGGCAGCCAGCCGGCCACGACGGCGGCGCCCCAGGTCCCGAATACGATCCCCGGCGCCAGGCCGGCCACCAGGTCCCAGCGCACGGCGCCGCGGCGGTGGTGGGCGAGGGCGGAGGCGGCCCCGGTGCCGATGATGGTGGCGAGTGAGGTGCCGATGGCGAGCTGCGGGACCCAGTCGCCGCCGATCCCGAGGTGGCCGAACAGAAAGATGAGTGCCGGTACCATGATGGTGCCGCCGCCGACGCCGAAGAGACCGGCGAGCAGTCCGGAGAGTACGCCGGTGAGCAGAAAGCCTAGGAGGTCGAGGATGGGCATTAGAGTCGATCCTGCAGGTCGCGCACCGAGAAGCCGCACCAGGGGCCGGCGAGACCGCGGCTGAGCCCAAGGACCTTGAAGCGCTCGCCCATGGCGGCGGGCAGCAGCAGTTGCTTAGCCCCCTGAATGAGGTCCAGGTCCGGTGCGTCCGCCATGAGCCGATCGATCCCGCAGCCGATGAGAAAGTGCGCCTGGGTGGCGAAGCCGGCGAGCGTGAGTCCCGCCGCCTGGCCGGCCCGCGCCGCGGCGCTGAAGTCCACATGGGCGCCGATGTCCTGCAGGCCGAGGTGACGGTAGGGGTCCCCATGCGCCTGGTGGCGCCAGTGACACATCAGGGTGCCCATGGTGCGGTCCGGCTGGTAATAGGCGGATGCCGGATAGCCGTAGTCGATCAGGAGCGCGAGTCCGGCGGTGAGGCACTCGCCGAGCGCGGCGCACCAGGGGGGCAGGCGCAGGTTGATCTCCGAGGCATAGCCCGGCGCCTGCGCCAGTCCCGCCGCCTGGAGTGCGGCGAGCGCCGCGGCCAGTCGCGGGGAGCGCACTGGTGCCTCGACCTCGCTCAATACGCCGTCCGCAGCGGTCACGAAGACCTCCAGCGGCTCACCCGCGGCGCCGATACGGAAGCGGTGGACCGGCATGGCGTCTAGTACCTCATTGGCCAGGACCACTCCGCGCAGCTGCTCGGGTAAGCGCCCGAGCCAGTGACAGCGCTCCGCCAGGTGCGGCACCCGGGCGGCGAGCAGTGCCCGCTGGCGCTCCTGCAGGTCCGGGCTCGGCTCCAGGATCAGATAGCGCTCGGGCAGGGCGCCCAGTTGCTCAAGGCCGGTGAGCACTTGGACGGCCAGGGCGCCGCTGCCGGCGCCGAACTCCAAGACATCGCCCCCGTTGAGGCGCTCCAGTGCCTCGGCCGCCTGGACCGCGACACAGCGCCCGAACAGCGGCGAGAGCTCCGGGGCGGTCACGAAGTCCCCGCCGGCCCCGAACTTGGTCGCCCCCGCCACGTAATACCCGAGCCCGGGGGCGTAGAGCGCCAGTTCCATGAAGCGGTCGAAGGGCAGCAGCCCGTCGGCGGCGGCGATTTCGGTCCGGATCAGGGCGGCCAGGCGGGCGCTGTGGTGGGCGGCGTCGGCTTCGGTTGGTTGTGGGTCCATCGGTTCGGCTGGGTCTGGCTGGTCGGGGGGGCGGCAATCCGCCGATTAGACCCGCGCCGGCCCCGGCGATGCAAACCGGATTGCGCCCGCCGAGGCTTGGAGCTCCGAGTTCGAGGTTCAGGGCTCCGAGTTCGAAGCTCCGAGCTCCGAGCTCCGAGTTCGGAGGCGCGGTCGCGTCGCGGCTGAAGCCGCTCCCACGGGAGACTTCGATTGTTCGGCGCACAAGGTGCAGGTACCAGCGTGATCCCCAATTGCTCCCCGTCCCGAACCACCCTAAACTCCCCAATGCGCCACGCCATTGATCCTAAATCCGGCAGTTGCTCACGCCAAGACGCCAAAGAAAGACAACAGAATAGGCAACGTCACCAGTTCACCCGCCGGGTGAATGGCCCAAGGCAGATAAGGTGCTGAAAAAGCTGGCGAGCTTGGCGCCTTGGCGTGAGAACTGCTCTTTCTAGGTTGATCGATCCTTCGGCAGACGCCGGTGGCGCTGCGATCGGCCACGGGGCCAAGCACCGACTCGGGCTTCCGCTCAGTGCGTTGCCTGACCGAGCGCGGCCTTCCTGCACGGCCGGAACAGGCGAGAAAACGACACTATGAGTATGACTTACGCCGAAGACATCGCCGCCTGGTCCCGCGAGCAGGCGAGCTTGATCCGCCAGGGCCGCTTCGACTTGGTCGACATCGAGTTCGTCGCCGAGGAGATCGAGGACGTGGGCAAGAGTGAGCAGCGTGAACTGGCGAGCCGGATGGCCGCCTTGCTCAACCATCTGTTGAAGTGGCAGCTCCAGCCGGAGCGGCGGGGCGCCAGCTGGGAAATTACCATTCGCAATCAACGATTGGGTCTCAGTAAACGCCTCGCGCGTACACCCAGTCTCAATCCCATGCTGACCGATCCTGATTGGCAGGAGGAAATCTGGGCCGACGCCTTGGCCGCCTGTGCGGCGGAGACGGGGCTGGTCACCTTGCCCCTGACGTGTCCTTGGAGTTTCGCGCAGGTCCTGACGCTTGACTGGCTCCCTGCGGATTGATAACCGAGCATGACTGAAAAAGAGATACCAGGCGGTGCTCCGACCCTGCACCAGTGCCCGGACCACAGCGCACCCTATCCGGTGAGCCGCCTGGCCCCGGCCTTTCACAGCCCGGACCTGGCGGCGGAGGTGGCGCGCGCCGAGGCGATGCTCAGTGCCCGCACGGGGGCCAAGCTGCGCGTGATCGCGGACCAGATCAAGGCGCTCCAACAGGAGGCCCGCAAGGTCCTGGACGAGGCCCGGGAGGAGCAGGCCTTGAGCCAGGCCGAGTGTGCCTTTAAGCGCATCCCGGGCAAGACCTATCATCTGTATCGCAAGGTGGACGGCCGGCCCTACTTCTCCATGCTGTCCCCGACGGACTGGGGCGGCCACCCGCCCCAGGCGTTCGTCGGCTCCTACCGGTTGGAGGCGGATTACTCCTGGACACCGGCGGACGGGGCCGGGCGGGCGGACGACACCGGCGATCTGGTCAGCCAATTGCTGCGGATCGGGGGTCTGACGGCGGGCGGGAGGCGATGAGGCGCCGGGGGCGCCCCGACTGCCATGCTGCGTCGTGCACGTCCCACCGCAGTGCCTGGCCGTGCAGTTCGTCGGCTGCCCCGCGACAGATGCGACCCTGATCCGGTAATCCGCGCGATTATCTGCGATAATGTCGCGCTGCATTCAGTGCCGGTCGACACCCGGACCAAACCCACACCCACTAGACGAGAGAGGTTCACGGACCAATGGCAACCGATAGCAAGAAACGCGTTTTCGCCTTTGAAGAAGGTGACGGCAAGAACAAGCACCTCCTCGGCGGCAAGGGCGCCAACCTCTGCGAGATGACCCAGATCGGGCTGAACGTCCCGCCCGGCTTCGTGCTCTCCACCGAGGCTTGCCTGGATTTCCTGGCCTCCCCCACCAAGGACCTGCCCCCGGGCCTGTGGGAAGAGGTTCAGGCGCAGATGACCGCCCTGGAGAAGAAGACTAAGAAGGGTTTCGGCACCGCCGACGAGCCGCTGCTGGTCTCCGTGCGCTCGGGCTCCGCCATGTCCATGCCCGGCATGATGGATACCATCCTGAACCTCGGCCTCAATGCCACGACGCTGAAGGGCGTGATCAAGGCCACCGGTGACGAGCGCTTCGGCTACGACGCCTACCGTCGCTTCATCCAGTTGTTCGGCAAGATCGCGCTGAACGTGGACGACGTGTACTTTGACAAGCAGTTCGAGCTGGTCAAGAAGGCCGCCGGCGTGAAGGAAGACGTGGCGCTGTCCGCCGCGGACCTGAAGGACACCGCCGAGCGCTTCCTGCGCGTGGTGCAGGAGCAGACCGGCCGGCCCTTCCCGGAGGACCCGTACGAGCAGCTGCTGATCGCCATCAAGGCCGTGTTCGCCTCCTGGGGCGGCAAGCGCGCAGTGGACTACCGTCGCCAGTTCGGCATCACGCCGGCCATGGCCAACGGCACCGCGGTGAACATCTGCACCATGGTATTCGGTAACCGTGGCGATGATTCCGGCACCGGCGTGGGCTTCACCCGCGACCCCGGCACCGGCGAGAACGTACTGTACGGCGAGTACCTGGTCAACGCCCAGGGCGAGGACGTGGTCGCGGGTATCCGTACCCCCAAGCCGCTGTCCTCGCTCAAGGCCGACCTGCCGGAGATGGCCAAGCAGTTGGACGCCCTGCGCGACCGCCTGGAGAGCCATTACAAGGAGGTGCAGGACTTCGAATTCACGATCGAGCGCAACATCCTGTACTGCTTGCAGACCCGCAACGGCAAGATGAATGCCGTGGCCCAGGTTCGCACCTCGGTGGAGATGGAGACGCAAGGG
>CAILVI010000184.1 GCA_903837595.1 uncultured Thiodictyon sp. | reverse complement strand
GTTAAGGCGATTACCGTGAAAGTCGCGCCGGGAGCGCGCTCCACTTTCCCCTCCCCTATTGGGGGAGGGCCGGGGAGGGGAACGGCCAAGGCGCCCGCCACTTTCATCTTGCGGGGTGGCGCGGGCGCCATGGCCGTTACCTAAGCGCCGACGATGGGTTTCGCTGCGCTCAACCCATCCTACGGGAATACTTTCACAGTCTCACTGGGGTGCGGCGCCCCCCGCGGCTTACTGCGCCGCTGGCCGTCCGGCCGGCGGGGGTGCCGGTGCGTGGTGGACGGCCGAGGCCGGTCTGGGGGTGACGGCCGGGGCCGCCGCGGGGATTGAGGTCTGCTGGGTGCCGGCCAGCAGGGCCTGGAGCCTGACGATTTCGAGCTTCAACATCGGCGGCAGGGTGCCCTGGATTGACTCCAGCCGGGCCATCAGGGTCCGGGCCAACTCCGGCTTGTTGGCGGCGACGGCATCCTTGATTTGCGGGATCAGCTGGGCCGCCTGCGTGCTGGCGGTCTCGGTGAGCCCGCGGCCTTTCTCCAACCGGCCATCGGTGGCGGCGCGCAGTTGCGCCTGGGCTGCCTGGCCCGCCTGCTTGGTCGCCTGGCCTGCCTGCTTGGCCTGCTCGAGCATGGCCGGCGGCACGCCGGGGACTGGCGTCAGCGGCCTGGACGGCACGCCAGGGCTTGCCGCCAGCGGCTTTGGTGGCGCGTCGAGTGCCCGCGCCGACGGCTTGGGTGGCTCGCTGGGCCCGCAGGCGCCCAGCGTCAGGCCAGCGATAGCGATCAGGGTGAACGCGATCTTCTTGCTCATCAGGCCCCTCATTTTAGTCCCGCGGCTTCTTGCGGAAGGCGCCTTGGTCCGGGCGGGGGCCGCGGGGACCGCGGTCGTCCGCCCGGAAGGGGCGCGGTGCTGCGCCGCGTGAGTCGTCGCGCGGCGGGCGCGGGCCGTCGTCCCGGCGCGGCCGGTCGGCGGGGCGGGGGCGCACCCTCCATCACCGAGATCTGCAGCTCCTTGCCGCACACGAAGACCCGCTTCAGATGCTGGAAGACCTCCCGCGGCATGCCGGCGGGCAGGCCGACGATGGCGTGATCGTCCTGGATGTCGATGTGGCCGATATAGCGGCCTTCCAGTCCGGACTCGTTGGCGATGGCCCCGACGATCTCGCGCGGGGTGACGCCATCGCGGTGTCCGACCTCAATGCGATGCTGCACCAGGTCGACCCCACGATCGCGATTGCCGCGGTCTTCACGCTCCCGCGGCGGCCGGGCGTCGCCACGGCCATCTGGGCGGGACTCCGGCCGGGGCCGGTCCTGATAGCCCTCACGTGGGCGCTCCGCCGCGAAGCGTGGGTCACGGTTGCCGCGGTTGTCGTCCCGACCGTCGTCCCGGTTGCCGTCGCGATTGCCATCGCGGTCACGGAAAGGCGGCTGTCCCTGTTCGCGGAAGCTCGGCTGCTGGTCGCCACGCATCGGCGGCCGGGCGTCGGGGCGGAAGGGGCGATCGTCACGGGACGGGCCACGTTCACGATCGAAGCGGGGGCGCTCACCCTGCACATCGCGCTGCGGGTAGCGGGGCTCGTCCGGGCGCGCACGCACCCCCTGATAGGGCACCTGGGTCGGCTGGCGATCACGCTCGCCGCCAAAGGGCCGGTCGTCGCGCTGGGGCGGGCGTTCGCGGTTGAAGTTGGGTGTGGGACGCTCCCCACGGCTCTCGAAGCGCGGTGCGGAGTCCCGGTCACCGCGCGGCGGGCGCGGGCCGCGGTCGTCGCCGCGGCCGGCCGGGCGCTCATCGCGACCACCGTAGGGCGGGCGGCGCGGGCGCTCGTCGCGGCCGTAGGGTGTTTCACGCCGGGCCTCCCGCGGCGGCTCCTTCACGTCCAGGGGCCGCTCGCGCTGGGCCAGGTAGGCGGCCGCGGCGGCGATGTCCTGCAGCTCCAGCTCCTGCTCCTTGGCGACGCGGGCGATCAGCCGGTAGAAGAAGTCCATGTCCTGCTCGGCCAGGGTCTCACGCAGTTGCGTGGTGAAGCGGTCGATGCGCGAGGCGCTGAGCTGCTCGGCGGAGGGGGCGGCCATCTCGGGGATCTGGCGGCGGATGGTGCGCTCGATGGAGCGCAGCAGCCCGCGCTCACGCGGTTCCACCATTAGGATCGCCTTGCCCTGACGGCCGGCGCGCCCGGTGCGACCAATGCGGTGGACATAGGCCGAGGGGTCGGTGGGGATGTCGAAATTGACCACGTGGCTGATGCGGTCCACATCCAGTCCGCGGGCGGCCACGTCGGTGGCCACCAGGATGTCGAGCTGACCGCCCTTCAAGCGGTCGACCGTGCGCTCGCGCATCTCCTGGTTCATGTCGCCGTTGAGTGCCTCGGCGGCGAAACCCTGGGAGCGCAGCTTGTCCACCAGCTCAGTGGTACCGCCCTTGGTGCGCACGAAGATCAGCATGCCGTCGAAGGTCTCGAGCTCCAGGATGCGGGTCAACACGTCCGCTTTGTGGAAGCGGGTGACCACGACGTGCTGCTGCTCGATGGTGTCGACGGTGGCGGTAGCCGACTCGACACGGATCTCCACCGGGTCGTTCAGGTGCTCGCGGGCGACCTTCATGATGCCCGGGGGCATGGTGGCGGAGAACAGTGCCACCTGCCGATCGGGCGGGCTCTGCTCGAAGATCCAGTCGATGTCCTCGGCGAAGCCCATGTTGAGCATCTCGTCGGCCTCGTCAAGGACCAATGCCTTCAGCCCCGCCAGCGTCAGGGTGCCGCGGCGCAGGTGGTCCATGACCCGGCCCGGGGTGCCGACGATCACCTGCGGTGCCCGTTGGATTTGGCGGACCTGCAGGCCGTAGCTCTGACCGCCGTAGATGGGCGCGACATGGAAGCCCGGGAGGTAGTGGGCGTAGCGCTGGAAGGCCTCGGCCACCTGCAGGGCGAGCTCCCGGGTGGGGGTCAGCACCAACACCTGCGGGGATGGGGCGTCTGCCACGATGCGTGAGAGCAGCGGCAGGGCGAAGGCCGCGGTCTTGCCGGTGCCGGTCTGGGCCTGGCCCATGACGTCGCGGCCCGCCAGCAGCGGGGGGATGCAGCGCAGCTGGACCGCGGTGGCGGTCTCATAGCCCAGTTCGGCCACCGCACGGGCGACTCCCGGGGCGAGATTCAGGATGGCGAACGAGTCGTCCGGGATCGCCTCGGCCGGTGCGGCGGGCTTCTCGGCAACTGGCTCCTTGACCTCGGCCGGCTCGCTCGTGGCGGCGGCGGTGGTCATGACCGGTGCCACCTCGGTGGTGGTCGGTTCGGCTGCGGCGGCCGGCGCGCTGGTCGGCTCGGCGTCGGCGTGTTGCGCCTGCGTGGCGGTGGTCTCGGTGGTGCTCAGTTCGGAGTCGACGCGTTGCGCCTCGTTGCCGGCTGCCTCGGCAGTATTGGGGGTATCCATTGGGGAGGGGTGCCTCACGGGGGTGGGTGTGCTGCCTGGTATGCGTCCAGGGAGTGCATCATCCAATCAGGAGTGCGTCCGAGGAGGGGGGCCGGCAGGGGGGGTCGCGGGAAACCGCGTATTGTCGTCCGGAATCGGTTGCGATGCAATCACTGTTTGGCGACCGGGTGGGGGGCTCGCGGCTTGCCCGCGGTCACCCAATGGCTGATAGTCGTCGCGGCAGGGGGCGTTTCTGCCCCCGTAGGAGCGGCCCCCAGGCCGCGACGGGTTGCCGCGAGAGTCAGTGGCCGGGATTCTGATCAAGGCCCAATTACCCAAGCATTTCCATCAAGACCGGATGCCATGCTGCGGGATCGATCTCACCCAATTTCGCCCCCAATCTGGCCTTGTCCACGCAGCGAAGTTGGTCGAGCAAAATACGCGCGGCCTTGCCGGCAAGCTTCACCTGCGGGCGGCAGCCAAGCGGCTGGCCTTTGCTGGTGAGCGGGGCCACAATGACCCGCGGTAGGGCCGCGTTCATGTCATCCGGTGAAATAACAAGAGCCGGGCGGGTCTTGCGGATTTCGGTACCAACGGTAGGGTCCAGTGTGACCCAGTAGACCTCACCGCGTTTCACCATTCCCAGTCCTCCTGCTCCTTAGGGGTTTCCGTGATGCCTGCCCAGGCGTCCTCGTCTGGCTCCGGCCGATAATTCTCAAACCACCCGGCTCGGGCTGGCTTGATCGGGCGGATGACGATGCATCCATTTTTCACCGTCAAATCGATTCGATCAGTGATCTCGCACTCCGCGAGCAGTGGAGCGGGGATGATGATGGCGCGGTCGTTGCCGATCTGGCGCAGAGTGGATTTCATGGTATTGCTCTAAAAGAACATCAGGATTTCAACCCGTAGGGTCCGCTTTGCGGACCGATGACCTCGCTGTGCGGGGAATGGCTGGCACGCTGGTCGAGGCCCGGTGCAGATTAGAAAGTAGCACAATTTCGGCGCACCGGTCTTCAGGCTGTGCGATGCCCCTCACTACCCGTGCCCCGGTTCCGATCGTGGCCGCGCCGGCCTTGATCATCAATCCGGCCACTGGGAGCGCCGCACCCCAGTGCGGCCCGATCCATCGGCAGCACGAAAACCCGCGGGCGCATGCGAGATCGCGTCGCACTGGGGTGCGGCGCTCCCAGTCGGGGCCTGCCGTCCCCGTGGTGTTATATTCGTCGCGGCCTGGGGGCCGCTCCTAC
>CAILVI010000183.1 GCA_903837595.1 uncultured Thiodictyon sp. | reverse complement strand
TATGCCGATGATCCCGGAGGCGGCGGTGGCCATGCTCGCCTGCACCCGGGTCGGCGCGGTGCACTCCATCGTTTTCGGCGGCTTCTCCCCGGACAGCCTGCGCGACCGCATCCTCGACTCCGACTGCCGGGTGCTCATCACCGCCGATGAGAGCGTACGCGGCGGCCGCAATGTGCCCTTGAAGAAGAACGCCGACACCGCCCTGGAGGAATGCCCCAGCGTCGCGACCGCGATCGTGGTGCGCCGCACCGGCGGCAAGGTGGAGTGGAAGGCCGGCCGCGATGTCTGGTACCACGAAGAGATGGCCAAGGCAGCCCCCGCCTGCGAACCCGAGCCGATGGACGCCGAGGACCCGCTCTTCATCCTCTACACCTCCGGCTCCACCGGCAAGCCCAAGGGCGCACTGCACACCACCGGCGGCTATCTGGTGTTTGCCGCCATGACCCACAAGTATACCTTCGACTATCAGGAAGGTGAGATCTACTGGTGTACGGCGGACGTGGGCTGGGTCACCGGGCACACCTATATCGTGTATGGCCCGCTGGCTAATGGCGCCACTTCACTGATGTTCGAGGGCATCCCCAACTATCCGGACATGTCGCGCTTCTGGCAGGTGGTGGACAAGCATCAGGTCAACATCTTCTATACCGCCCCCACCGCCATCCGCTCGCTGATGCGTGCCGGCGAGGAGCCGGTCAAGGCGACGTCCCGCAAGTCGCTGCGCATCCTGGGTTCCGTGGGCGAGCCGATCAACCCGGAGGCCTGGGAGTGGTACTATCGGGTGGTGGGTGACAACCGCTGCCCGATCGTGGACACCTGGTGGCAGACCGAGACCGGCGGCCACCTGATTACCCCGCTGCCGGGCGCCACGCCGCTCAAGCCGGGCTCTGCCACCAAGCCCTTCTTCGGCGTGGTCCCAGCCCTGGTGGATGCGGCCACCGGCACCCTGATCGACGGACCGGGCGAGGGGGCGCTGGTGCTCACCCAGCCCTGGCCGGGCCAGATGCGCACCGTCTATGGCGACCACCAGCGCTACATCGACACCTACTTCAAGCAGTATCCCGGGAGCTATTTCACCGGTGACGGCGCCCGCCGCGACGCGGACGGGTACTACTGGATCACTGGGCGCATCGATGACGTGCTCAATGTCTCCGGCCACCGCCTGGGGACCGCGGAGATCGAGTCGGCCCTGGTGCTGCATCCGCATGTGGCAGAGGCCGCGGTGGTGGGTTATCCGCACGACATCAAGGGTCAGGGCATCTATGCCTATGTGACCCCGATGCAGGGTATTGAGGGCACGGATGCACTCAAGAAGGAACTGGTGGCCATGGTGCGCGGAGAGATCGGGCCCATCGCCATCGTCGACCTCATCCAGTGGGCACCGAGCCTGCCGAAGACGCGTTCGGGCAAGATCATGCGGCGTATCCTGCGCAAGATCGCGGCCAACGAGATCGACAGCCTGGGCGATACCTCAACCCTGGCCGACCCGACCGTAGTCAACGATTTGATCGAGGGCCGCGCCAACAGGTAGGACCGGACGCACCGCGCATTGCGCGCGGTGCGTCTCCTGATGAAGTCTGATTCGATGTGGCGACCGAGCGCGGATAAACGGACAGGATTAACAGGATTTCGCAGGATTTACGGGATTTTTCGCGCTGAGTCATCATTGTATTATCTTGTTAATCCTCAATAATCCTGTTAATCCTGTCCATTTTCCATCTGGCGGGCGCGGCCGGCGAATCAAGGCGCCGCCTTTGTTCCTACTTTAGTGGCGGTGCGCCAGCTCGTCAGATTCCAGATTAACTTATTTTTTTCAGAGGTTATATTGACTTCTCATCGACGTGTGGGCGTCTTTGTCGACGCCGAAAATGTCCGTTACAACGGCGGCTACCAGATGCGTTATGACGTCTTGCGCCGGTTCGCCGCCCGCGAGCAGGGTGTCCTGCAACGTTTGAACACCTATATGGCCTTCGATGCGGAACGCGCCCGGGAGGATATGGAATACGCCAAGAAGTCGCGCATTTATCAACAGATGGTGCGGGACTTCGGCTGGAAGATCACGGTCAAGCTGGTGCGTCGCTACACCGACGAGGCCGGCAATGTGACCACCAAGGCCAACGCAGATCTCGATATGGCGGTGGATGCCATGCTGCAGGCCGACAAGCTCGATCAGGTCTTGCTGGTCACCGGCGACGGTGACTTCATCCAAGTCGTGAATGCCCTGCAGAACAAGGGCTGTCGGGTGGAACTGATCGGCTTCAAGAACGTCTCCCGCGATCTGCAGCGCGAAGTGGACGCCTTCTATTCCGGCTTCCTGATTCCCGATCTGGTGCCCGTCTCCTATGAGCCGCGCAATGAATGGGGCAAATCCGGTTCCTGTGTCCGCGGGGTCTGCACCAAGTGGATCGCGGATAAGGGTTACGGCTTTCTGCGGATCATGGACCACATCTCCCCCAACCTGTGGGTCACGGACCCCCGGGCCGAGGGTTCGCCCTACGTCAGTGTTTTCTGTCACGTCAACGAGTTGGCTGACGACGTCACCGAGGATTTATTGATGAATCGGGAGACCGTCTTGGAGTTCTATGTCAACGAGAGCGAGCAAAAGGACAATGGACTGGTGGCCAAGAATGTCAGGCTCGCATTTTCAGTCAACCGTTAATATGCGTTAACATACCGCAAGCCCAGCCCGGTCAGGGCTAGGCATTCGCGTGCGGGACCGGGATGGAACCGGGTGCCGACAGCGGGAAGGGTGCGGCACGTCGATCGCTTCGGTCATCGCAGGCAGCGGTGACGGTCAGTACAGCTCGGATAGTGGCCCCGCGCCCCGTGGGGCCGCCCGAATCGAACAGGCATGCAATGGCGACCAATCAGACCTCCATGAAACCCTCGGGCCTCGCCTGGCGCCTGGTACGCGACCGCTTGCTGACCGAAGATCAGGCGACGACCGCAACCAACGAGGCGTTGCGCCGTCACGAGCCATTCGTCAAGTATATCGTCGATCAGAAAATGCTCGACAGCCGGCAGATCGCCATTGCCGCGTCTCATGAGTTCGGCGTCCCGCTCCTGGACCTGAACGCCATCGACCTGGCCGACATGCCGTCGAACCTGGTCGATGAGAAGCTGATCCGCAAACACCGGGCACTGCCCCTGTTCCGCCGCGGCAACCGCATCTTTCTCGCCCTGTCGGACCCCACCAACAGCCAGGCCCTGGAGGAGATCCGCTTCAACACGGGGCTCGCCACCGATGCCGTGCTGGTAGAAGAGGACAAACTCTCGGCGGCCATCGACCACGCCATCGATGCCCAGGACACCACCATGACTGACCTCATGGATACGGACCTGGAAAACCTTGAGATTGCCGGGGATGAGGAGGACAAAAACGACGATGCGGACCTGAACATAGACGAGGCCCCGGTCGTGCGCTACATCAACAAGATCTTGGTCGATGCCATCACCGGCGGCGCTTCAGACATCCACTTCGAACCCTACGAAAAATACTTTCGCATCCGTTTCCGCCAGGATGGACTGCTGCGCGAGGTCGCCAACCCACCGCTCAACATCGCCGGGCGCCTGGTGGCGCGACTCAAGGTCATGTCGCGGATGAACATCGCCGAGCGTCGGGTCCCCCAGGACGGGCGCATCAAACTCAAGCTGAGCCGCAGCCGCGATATCGATTTTCGCGTCAACACCCTGCCCTGCCTTTATGGGGAAAAGGTGGTCCTGCGGATCCTGGACTCCACGGCGGCACAGGTGGGAATCGAGGCGCTCGGTTTTGAACCGGAGCAGCGCGAACTCTTCCTCTCCGCCATCAGCAAGCCTTATGGCCTGGTGCTGGTAACCGGACCCACCGGTTCCGGCAAGACCGTGTCCCTTTATACCGCACTCAACATCCTCAATCGGCCCGATGTCAACATTTCCACGGTCGAGGACCCGGTGGAGATCCAGGTCCCCGGCATCAACCAAGTCAACTTGAATCCCCGTAGCGGCCTGACTTTCGCCTCGGCCCTGCGCGCCTTCCTGCGCCAAGACCCGGACATCCTGATGGTAGGCGAGATCCGCGACCTGGAGACGGCCGAGATCGCGGTCAAGGCGGCCCAGACCGGCCATATGGTGCTCTCCACCCTGCATACCAACGATGCCCCGCAGACGCTCACCCGACTTGCCAACATGGGCGTGGCCCCGTTCAATATCGCCTCCGCGATCCTGCTGATCATGGCCCAGCGCCTGACCCGACGGCTGTGTCCACACTGTAAGCAACCCGCGGATGTGCCGCGCGAGGCCCTGCTCGAGGAGGGGTTCACGGAGGCGGACGTCGAGGAAGGCATCACCATTTATCGCCCGGTCGGGTGCGAACGCTGTAACAAGGGCTACAAGGGCCGGGTGGGCATATTTCAGGTGATGGGGATATCCGAGGCGATCAGCCGACTCATCATGGAGGGTGGTAACGCGCTCCAATTGGCCGAGCAGGCGGCGCTCGAGGGGGTCGCCAACCTGCGGCAGTCGGGACTGCGCAAGGTTAAGGCCGGGGCCACCAGCCTGGCAGAAATCAACCGAGTCACCAAGGATTGACGGCCATGGCACTGACAGCAACACAGAGATCAAAGCCGCAACCCAAGGCGCCGCTCAAGGCCGATAAGGCCTATGTCTTTACCTGGGAAGGAACCGACCGCCGCGGCGCCAAGGTCAAGGGCGAGACCCGTGCCTCCAGCATCACCACCGTGCGCGCGGACCTGCGGCGCCAAGGGGTCAATGCGACCAAGGTCAAGAAAAAGGCCACGTCAATCTTCGGCGGCGGGAAGAAGATCACCGCCAGTGACATCGCCATCTTCAGCCGTCAACTCTCAACCATGATGGCCGCGGGTGTCCCTCTGGTACAGTCATTCGACATCGTCGGTCGGGGACACGAAAACCCGTCGATGCAGGACCTGATCCTCGCCATCAAACAGGATATCGAGAGCGGCACCGCCATGGCCGAGGCCCTGGCCAAGCACCCGCTCTATTTCGACGACCTGTTCTGCAATCTGGTGGCCGCCGGTGAGCAGGCGGGTGTGCTCGACATCCTGTTGGACAAGATCGCGAACTACAAGGAGAAGACTGAATCCATCAAGGGCAAGATCAAGAAGGCCCTGTTTTACCCCGCCGCGGTCATCGTCGTCGCCATCATCGTCACGGTCGTCATCCTGCTCTTCGTCATCCCCCAGTTCAAGACCTTGTTCAGCAGCTTCGGGGCTGACCTGCCGGCCTTTACACTGATGGTCATCGGCCTGTCCGAACTGCTGCAAGCGTGGTGGTGGGCGCTCTTCATCGGGATTGGCGCAGGGGTTTGGGGAATCGGCTATGTCTTCAAACGCTCAGCCAAATTCCGCGCGATCCTGGACCGCACCATGCTTAAGTTCCCAATCATCGGGAACATCCTCAACAAGGCGGCACTGGCACGTTTCGCCCGCACCCTGTCGACCATGTTCGCCGCCGGTGTACCCCTGGTAGAGGCCCTGGAATCGGTGTCCGGAGCCACCGGCAACATCGTCTACCAGGAAGCGGTGATCAAGATGCGCGAAGAGGTGGCGACCGGGCAGTCACTGCAACTCGCCATGCGCCAACGTAACCTCTTTCCTCACATCGTGATCCAGATGACCGCCATTGGCGAGGAGTCCGGCGCCCTGGACGACATGCTCGCCAAGGTCGCCGATTTCTATGAGGAGCAGGTGGATAACGCGGTGGACAGCCTGAGCAGCCTCATGGAGCCCCTGATCATGGTGGTCATCGGCGGCCTGATCGGCGGTCTGGTCGTGGCGATGTATCTGCCGATCTTCAAGCTCGCGGCGGTCGTCTGAGGCAGTGGCTAAGTGGCTAGTGGTTAGCTGAAGATAACCCGTGAACACTCGCGCATGACTGAGCACCAGCAATTGACCACTATTCACTAGCCACTAATCACTGAGCCCGATCATGCCATGGATTGAAGTCTTTGCCCAGAACCCGCCCCTGCTCTATGGAGCGGCCCTGACCCTGGGGTTGATCATCGGGAGTTTTCTCAACGTGGTGATCCTGCGCTTACCGCGGATCATGGAGGCGGGATGGCGCCGCGAGTGCGCCGCGCTGGCCGACCCGGCCGCCAGCAGTGATGAGCCGGTGCTCAGCCTAGCGCGACCGCGGTCCCAGTGCCCGACCTGCGGCCATCGCATCCGCGCGCTGGAGAACATCCCGATCCTAAGTTATCTGTTACTGCGCGGGCGCTGTTCTGCGTGCAAGGCCTCGATCAGCCTGCGCTACCCGCTGATCGAGGGCCTCACCGCGGCGCTCACCCTGCTGGTGGTCCTGCATTTTGGGCTGAGCGCGCAGACCCTGGCCGCCTTACCCTTGACCTGGGCGCTGATCGCGCTGGCCGTCATCGACTACGATACCCAGTTGTTGCCGGACTCCATCACCATTCCACTGCTGTGGGCCGGCCTGCTGCTGAGCCTGTTCGGGCTCTTCACGGACCCGAGTGCAGCGATTATCGGGGCCGCCGCTGGGTATCTGAGCCTCTGGAGCGTATTCCAACTCTTTCGTCTGGCCACCGGCAAGGAGGGCATGGGCTATGGAGACTTCAAGCTCTTGGCACTCTTTGGGGCCTGGTTCGGCTGGCAGTCGCTGCTGCAGATCATCCTGCTCTCGGCGCTGGCCGGTGCCCTGCTCGGCACCCTGCTCATCGTCACCGGGCGCCACGCACGCGGCGCGCCGATGCCCTTCGGGCCCTTCCTGGCCGTTGCCGGCTGGGTCTGCCTGATCTGGGGTGAGCCGATCAACAACCTCTATCTGCGTTTCGTCGGTCTGGCCTGAGTCGGTTACGCTCCCATGTTCAAAGTCGGACTCACCGGCGGGATCGGCAGCGGCAAGTCCACGGTGGCCGAGCGGTTCGCTCAACTTGGCGCGGGGGTTATCGACACCGACCTGTTGGCCCGGGAACTGACTGAGCCCGGCACGGCGATCCTCGCCCGCATTGCCGGCGAGTTCGCCGCCATCCTGCAGCCGGACGGCCAACTGGACCGCGCCGCACTGCGCGCCTTGGTTTTCGCCGACCCCGCGGCGCGCCGGCGGCTCGAAGCCATCCTGCACCCGCCGATCCGCGCCCTGATGCTGGAGCGGGCGGCGCGACTTCCGACCCCTTACGCGCTATTGATGATCCCACTGCTGTTTGAGACCGGTCAGGAGACCCTGGTGGATCGGGTGCTGGCGCTAGACTGCCCGGAGGAGCTCCAGATCGAACGGGTGTGCCGCCGCAGCGCACTCAGCGTAGCCGAGGTCTCGCGGATCGTCGCCAGCCAGATACCACGCCCCGAGCGACTGGCGCGGGCCAATGAGGTGATCGATAACCGGGGAGCACCAGATGCATTGGGGCCGCAGATCAAGCGGCTGCATCAGCTGTATCTGGCCCTGGCAGGAGCGGTCTGAGCGGCTCCGTTGAGCGATGGGCCGCGTTAGTAACGATCACAAAATCCAGGGGCTTGGCCATCATCCCCCTGCGGTTCCTTGAGGGACTCACAACCCCTCTTTATTTCGTCCTTGATCATCGCACAAGGATTCTGGACATTGCAGGGGGGATGAGTCGCGGGAGACACTTCGAGACACTGTCTCACATAGACAGCGGCCATCCTCTGCCCAACCTCCTTGCGGCAGGATATCTCGTTGTCGGCAGCGCTCGCCAGCGAGGCAATAGCGAATAATGAGAGAAGAAAAAACCGGCTCTTCATGGCAGCACTCCGTAGTCTCAAGTGAATTGGTACAATGATCGCGATACCTGTCACTGTCCCGCATCTGCATCTGCATCTGCATCGCCAGCCTCACCGGGCGGGGGCCAGACTTAATTACCGATCCTACGGGCGCCGCCATACCCCGCTCACGCCAAAGAACAGCGCCAGCATGAAGATGACCGCCCAGACCCATTGCCCAAAATGCTGCATCAGTGACTGCCCGAGCAGTGACACCAACGCCATGGCAAGCGGGGTGTAGATCGAGACCGAGAGTACCGACAAGAGGGCAAAACGCGGAATCGGCAATCTGAACCAGCCACAGGCCAGGAAGGTCGGAAAGAGCAGACCGGGTGTGACCCGACACAGCACGATCATGCGGATCAGGTGGCTTTCAAGCCATACCTTGGCATGTTCCACTCGGGGACCGATGAAGCGCGCCCGCAGCCGGGGGCTATACCGGGCGAAGCGTCCCAAACCATAGATGGTGAGGTCTCCCGCAATGGTACCCAGGTAGACGCTCAAGAAGGCCAGACCCGTCGGCAGCCCGAAATGCACATGGGCAAAGGTGGCCGCGACGATGGCCGTGCCCTCGTGAAAGATGGTCAAAAAAAACAGGACCACGCAATGCACCAACCAAGCATGAGAGAGCGGATCGGACATCGTGCGACGCCTCCAGCAGGTCGAAGCCGCCTCGGCCGGGCCTACACCGGGCGGCGCCTCAGACGCGCTGCCACCGCGCCACCCAGCGGCGCAGTAACCGCTTGACCACGCGGCCGGTCCGCCAGGCCCAGGATTCGCGGACCCATGCCAGCAGCGCCTCCTTCCAGCCATACCAGCGCCCGTAAGCCGCGCCAAACCATGGCATGCGCATCAGCGCCGGCTGGGTGAGTGCGAACAGCCACGCCAGCACCGCGGTACCGATCAGCTTGGCTACTAAGACGACCGCCAGGCCGGTCAGCGGCTGGCCGCGGGCGATCAGCCACAGTGCCGCCAGCTTGACCGGCAGCAGTCCCAACGTCGGTAGCAGCAGCAGCACCAGCGCGGCCGGTGGCGGCAGTCGGGTGATCGCCGCCTCGATCCGGCACACCACCGGTAGCCGGCCCAGCCGGAGCAGGGCGCGGTGCAGCGGCTCCCAGCCCCATTCCTCGAACAGGATCAGCAGCGCCAGCAAGCCAACGGCCAAGTGGCCGAGCCCGCGGACGGCGGCCCGCAGCAGGCGGAATAAGGGGTTGGTCATGCAGTCAGGGTACCGCCCAAGTGCGGGCGGATCAGCTCGAGCATGGACTGGTGGATCTTGAGGTTGCCGGCCACCAGGTTGCAGGTATCGAAATAGCGGCTGCCGCCGGACAGGTCCGTCACGGTACCGCCGGCCTCGGTCACCAACAGGGCACCGGCGGCAAAGTCCCAGGGGGACAGGCCGAGCTCCCAGAACCCATCGGTACGCCCGGCGGCCAACCAGGCCAGGTCCAGGGCGGCCGAGCCGGGGCGACGCAACCCGGCGGTGTTGAGCGTCATGTCCTTGAACATGGCGAGATAGGCGTCAATGTGGCGCTGGTCGCGGAAGGGGAAGCCGGTACCGATCAAGGCGCCCTCCAGCGATGGCCGAGTGGCGATGCGCAAGCGCCGATCGTTGAGCTGGGCGCCCTCACCGCGGGCGGCGGTAAAGAGTTCCTCGCGCAACGGATCATAGACCACCGCACACTCCAGCTGGCCGCGGTGGCGCTGGGCGATGGAGACGGCGAACTGGGGAAAACCGTGCAGATAGTTGGTGGTCCCGTCCAGTGGATCGATGATCCACTCGAAGTCGCCCTGGCCTTGGGCGCCGCTCTCCTCGGCGAGGATCGCGTGATTGGGGAAGCGGGCGCGCAACTCCTGGATGATCACCTGTTCGGCGCTGCGGTCCACCTCGGTGACAAAGTCGTTGCGGCCCTTGGTTTGGGCCTTGACCTGATCGACCCGCTCGTAGTAACGCAGCAGCACCTTGGCTGCGGCACGGGCGGCACGGATAGCAATATTTAGGGTCGGATTCATGCTCGACACAATACCCCAAGGCGCGCGGCGATCAAAGATTGACAATGGAGTGATATTCTGAAGAACTTGTCGCCCCATGACTGAGCCAATCATTTTGCCCCCCGCTTCCCCCCATATCGCCCCCCCCAGCACAACGCTGGAGCGCATCCGCTGCGTGCTGGTGGGGACCACCCATACCGGCAATCTGGGTAGCGCCGCCCGGGCCATGAAGACTATGGGTCTCACGCGCCTGGAGCTGGCGAACCCGCGCCACCCGCCCGATGCGCAGGCCCTGGCCCAGGCCGCCGGGGCGGACGACCTGCTGCAACACGCCGGGGTCCACCCGGACCTGGTCGGGGCGCTGACCGGCTGCCGCTTGGTGATCGGGACCAGCGCCCGGCCGCGCTCGCTCGCCTGGCCGCTGCTGGACCCACCAGCGGCGGCGCGCCTGCTGCTCGCGGAGGCCACGCTGGGGGAGGTCGCCCTGGTCTTCGGGCGGGAGAATTCCGGGCTGACCAATGATGAACTGGGCTGCTGCCACCAACTGGTGCAGATCCCGACCGACCCGGGATTCTCCTCGCTCAATCTGGCCGCCGCCGTGCAGGTCCTCGCCTATGAGGTCCGCCGCGCCTGGCGGGAAGGCCGTAGCGAGCAGTTGGCGGCGCAACCCCGAGCGCTCGCGACCGCCGAGGCCCTGGCAGGCTTCCACACCCATCTGGCACAAACGCTGATGGACATCGGTTTCGGCCACCCGGACCAGTCGACCAAGCTGCTGATGCGGCTGCGGCAACTGTTCAACCGGGCGCGTCCCGATCCGGTGGAGCTCAACATACTGCGGGGCATCCTGAGCGCCGCCCAGGGGCGCAAAGGCGCGCGACGCCGCAGCGCGACACCGCCACCGGCAGCGGATCAACAGCCCAAGGAACCCCATGTTTGACCGGCTCAGAGAAGATATCGCGAGCGTTTTTGAACGTGACCCCGCGGCCCGCACCCGCTTCGAAGTCCTGACCACCTACCCCGGACTCCATGCCGTACTGGCCCATCGGGCGACCCACTGGTTGTGGATACACGACCTCAAATGGCCGGCACGGGTGCTGTCGAACGTGGCGCGGCTGTTCACCGGCATCGAGATCCACCCCGGGGCGGTGATCGGCCGACGGGTGTTCATCGACCACGGCATGGGTGTGGTGATCGGGGAGACTGCAGTCATCGGCGACGACTGCACCCTCTACCACGGCGTGACCCTGGGCGGCACCAGTTGGCAGAAGGGCCGGCGCCACCCGACCCTCGGGCGCGAAGTCGTCGTCGGCGCCGGGGCCAAGGTACTGGGACCCATCGCCATCGGCGATGGGGCGCGCATCGGCTCCAACGCGGTCGTGGTCAAGACGGTCCCGCCGGGGGCCACGGTGGTCGGGATCCCCGGGCGGATCATCGAGTGCGAGCAGGACGCGGACCGCCGCCGCCGCGCCGACACCGCCGCGCGGATCGGCTTCGACGCCTATGGTGCCACCCGTGACACCCCGGACCCGGTGGCCAATGCCATCAACCGGTTGCTCGACCACATCCACCACATGGACAGCCGCTTGGAGGCCATGTCCCGGGCCTTGGAGGCACGCGGAATCATGGATCATTTCGACCATGACGCGGACCTGGACGCGGCCATTATCGACTCCCCCAGTGCAGCGGACAGCCCAGCCGTAGCGGTGCCAACCGCACCCCACGGCGGCGCACCGCCGTCCGCCTGAGTCATTAATTGATCAGCGCGCTTGGTTAACGTACCATGTGCGCAAAATCCCTACCCGGGAGTAAGTTGCGCATGAGAGGGCCGATATGAGACTGACCACCAAAGGCCGCTACGCCGTTACCGCGATGCTGGATCTGGCCCTCAATTACGGTAAGGGGCCGACCGCGCTGGCCGACATCGCCCAGCGCCAGGGAATCTCGCTGTCCTACCTGGAGCAACTCTTCGCCAAACTGCGGCGCGGCACCCTGGTCACCAGCGTGCGTGGTCCCGGCGGGGGCTACAATCTGGCGCGCCCGGCCGGCGAGATCCCGGTCGCCGAGGTGATCGCCGCCGTGGATGAAACGATCGACACCACCCGCTGCAACCGGGCCGGAAATTGCCAGGATGGCGAGCCCTGCCTGACCCACGAGCTGTGGCGCGACTTAAGCGTCCGCATCCAAGAGTACCTGGAGGGCATTACCCTCCAAGAGCTCATCGACCGCCGCGCCGCAGCGGCCGCGCGCGCACGCGCGGCGGCCAGCGCCGAGATCGGCCTGCCTTTGGACCCGAGCACCAACGCCGCTGCGGCACCCGCCTGACGGGTGCTCATTCAACCCTCATCATCTTGCCAACCAACCGCCTGACCGGCCGCGTGGTGAGCCGTCGCCCGCGGGCCTGCCGCCCCGGTGGCGCCGCCGCGGCGGTGCGGAGTTCCCCATGAAGCTTCCGATCTATATGGATTATTCCGCCACGACCCCGGTCGACCCGCGGGTGGCGGAGCTGATGTGCGCCTGTCTCACGCGCGATGGCACCTTCGGCAATCCGGCATCTCGCTCACACGCCTTCGGCTGGGCCGCCGAGACCGCGGTGGAAGACGCCCGCCGCCAGGTGGCCGAACTGGTCAACGCGGACCCCCGGGAGCTCGCCTGGACCTCCGGCGCCACCGAGTCCAACAATCTGGCCATCAAGGGCGCGGCCCATTTTTACGGCAAGCGCGGCCGGCATCTGATCACGGTCAAGACCGAGCATAAGGCAGTGCTCGATACCTGCCGCCAGTTGGAGCGGGAGGGCTTTGAGGTCACCTATCTGGACCCGGAACCCAACGGTCTGATCGATCTCGACCGGCTCGCGGCCGCACTTCGCGACGACACCATCCTGGTGTCCGTGATGCATGTCAACAACGAGATCGGCGTCATCCAGGATCTTACCGCCATCGGTGAGTTAACCCGTGCGCGCGGCGCACTTTTGCATGTGGACGCCGCCCAGAGCACGGGCAAGGTCGCGATCGATCTCAAGACCCTGCCGGTCGACCTGATGTCGTTCTCGGCCCACAAGACCTACGGCCCCAAGGGCATCGGCGCACTCTATGTCCGGCGCAAACCGCGGGTGCGCATTGAGGCGCAGATGCATGGCGGCGGCCACGAGCGCGGCCTGCGCTCCGGCACGCTGGCCACCCACCAGATCGTGGGGATGGGCGAGGCGTTCCGGATCGCCCGTCTGGAGATGGCCGACGAGAATGCCCGGGTGCTGGCCCTGCGCCAACGCCTGTGGGACGGGCTCAAGGACATGGAGCAGGTGTACCTCAACGGTGACACGCAGCGGCGGGTGGCCGGCAACCTCAATGTCAGCTTCGCCTATGTGGAGGGCGAATCGCTGATCATGGCCCTGAAGGACCTTGCGGTGTCGTCTGGGTCCGCCTGTACCTCCTCCAGCCTGGAGCCGAGCTATGTGCTGCGCGCCATCGGACGCGAGGACGAACTGGCCCATAGCTCGATCCGCTTCACCCTGGGGCGCTTCTCCACCGCGGACGAGGTCGATTACGCCATCGCCAAGATCCGCACCCAGGTGGAGCGTCTGCGCGGACTCTCGCCCCTGTGGGAGATGTACCAGGATGGGGTGGACCTCAAATCAGTGCAGTGGGTGGGGCACTAGCGCCCGACTTCACCCGCGGTTGCGCACCGACCCCAACGGGGTCAAACATACCAGCCCAGGGCAGCGCCCTGGGTCTGAGGTCGATAAGGGAGTCCAGCCCTGAAAGGGCGTGACATAACGGTGGAGCCCCGTATGTCACGCCCTTTCAGGGCTGGACCAATAACACGATGCTATCCCAGGGCGTTGCCCTGGGCTGGCATCTTGCGCCCCTTCGGGGCTTAGGCGGGTCGCAAGACAAGGCGGAACGCCCTACGAGGGCACCTTGGCTTGATGTTTGATGCGCGAGACCAGATCTCTGCCTAGCTATAGCGAGAACGGCTGTCGGTGGACGGCATAGACACAAGGTGAAACCAGATGGCATACAGTGACAAGGTGCTTGACCACTACGAGAACCCGCGTAACGTGGGCTCGTTCGCGAAGGACGACCCGCAGGTCGGCACCGGCATGGTCGGCGCCCCCGCCTGCGGGGACGTGATGCGCTTGCAGATCAAGGTGAACGACGCGGGGGTGATCGAGGATGCCCGCTTCAAGACCTATGGGTGTGGCTCCGCCATCGCCTCCAGCAGCCTGCTCACCGAGTGGGTCAAGGGCAAGACCCTGGAGGAGGCGCGCCAGATCAAGAATCAGGAGATTGCGGACGAACTGGCCCTGCCCCCGGTCAAGGTCCACTGCTCGGTGCTGGCGGAGGACGCCATCAAGGCGGCGATAAACGATTATGCCGCCAAACGCAAGACCGCCTGAGAACAGACCCCGCACCGTTGAAGTCTTGCTCTAGCGCTCCCAAAGGGCCTAGGATCTCGCCACGCGGGGACACACTCCCCGCCCTTGGGATTATCGATCCCGGAGGACCTCCCATGGCTATCTCACTGACCACCGCCGCTGCCGACCATGTCAGCCGCTCACTCACCAACCGCGGCAAGGGCTTGGGCATCCGCTTGGGCGTGCGCGCCTCCGGTTGCTCCGGCATGGCCTATGTGCTGGAATTCGTCGATACCCTGGGACCCGACGACCAAGTCTTCGAGGATCATGGCGTGAAGGTCATCGTCGACCCCAAGAGCCTGCTCTATCTGGATGGGACCGAGCTCGATTTCGGCCGCGAGGGCCTGAACGAGGGCTTCCGCTTCAACAACCCCAATGCCAAGCACGGCTGCGGTTGCGGTGAGAGCTTCAACGTCTAGCCCGCTTTACCTGCCGGATGCTGCCGTGTTGGACTTCTCCAAGAATTATTTCGAACTGTTCGACCTGCCCGTGGGCTTCGCGTTGGACGCCAAGCGCCTGGCGGAGGGTTATCGCACCCTCCAGGCGGCGACCCACCCCGACCGCTTCGCCGTAGCGGCGGACCACGAGAAGCGCTGGTCACTCCAGGCGTCGACCCAGGTCAACGAGGCCTATCGGACCCTCAAAGACCCCCTGGCCCGGGCCAAGTACCTGCTGGCCCTGCATACCGGCGACCCCGGCAACACCACCGAGACCAGCAAAGACGGGGCCTTCCTGATGGAACAGATGGAGTTGCGCGAGACCCTGGCGGAGGCCCAGGGCGGCCCCAATCCAGACGCCGCGGTGGCCAGGGTCCTGACCCACCTGGCGGAACAGAGCGTAGCCCTCGACAAGGAGTTGGAGGGGCTGTTTGCCGAGCCCTCCCCCGCCAACCTGGACACCGCCCGAGAGATCGTGCGCAAGCTCCAGTTCCTGGACAAGTGCCGACGCGACGCCGAAGCGCTCGAATCGGCGATCGACGGGCGCTACTAATTTGAGTGTTGGTCCACCGTGCGGACCATCCATCTTCCCTGACCCATGAGCGCGACCTAGAGACCCGATGCCACTATTACAGATCGCTGAACCCGGCCAGTCGGCTGCCCCCCATCAGCACCGGCTGGCCGCGGGCATCGATCTGGGGACCACCAACTCGCTGATCGCCAGCGTGCGCGGCGGCGTGGCCGAGACCTTGGCCGATGCGCAGGGCCGCCACCTGCTGCCGTCCGTGGTGCGCTTCTCGGCCACGGCCGCGCCGCTGGTCGGGCAGGCGGCGCGCGACGCCGCCGCCGCTGACCCACTCAACACCATCGCCTCGGCCAAGCGGCTGATCGGGCGGGGCCTGACCGACGTCCACCGACTGGGTGGGCAGCTGCCCTATTGCTTCGTCGACACCGACGCGGCAGTCCCGCGCATCCGCACGGCGGGCGGTGACCTGACCCCGGTGCAGGTCTCGGCCGAGGTCCTGAAGACCCTGGCGCGGCGCGGTGAGGAGACCCTGGGCGGCCCCTTGACCGGGGTGGTGATCACGGTGCCGGCCTATTTCGACGATGCCCAGCGCCAGGCGACCAAGGACGCGGCGACGCTCGCCGGACTCAAGGTCTTGCGACTCTTGAGCGAACCGACCGCCGCCGCCGTCGCCTATGGCCTCGACGGCAAGGAGGGTGTACATGCGGTCTACGACCTGGGCGGGGGCACCTTCGACATCTCCATCCTGCGGCTGACCCGCGGGGTCTTTGAGGTCCTGGCCGCCGGGGGCGACTCGGCGCTCGGCGGTGATGACCTCGACCGGGCGGTGGCCCATTGGGTACTGGAACAGGCCGGAATCGGCGCCGACTCCGGAGCCGATGCCGGGATTGATCCGGGCACCCTGCGCCGGCTGATGCAGGTCGCCTGTGCCGCCAAGGAACGGCTGAGCCGCGAACCGAGCGCCACCCTGGAGGTGGACCTGCCGAACGGGGGCCGCTGGACCGGAACCCTGGATCGCGCGACCTTCAACACCCTGATCGACGCACTGATTGCCCGCACCCTCACCGCCTGCCGCCGGGCGCTGCGCGACGCCCGGGTGGGCATCGCCGACATCGACGCAGTGGTCCTGGTGGGCGGCTCCACCCGGGTCCCGCGCGTGCGCGAACGGGTGGCTGAGCTATTCGGCCGGGAGCCCCTGGCCGACATCGACCCGGACCGGGTGGTGGCCATCGGTGCCGCGATTCAGGCGGATCTCCTGGCCGGCAACCGCCCGGGAGACGACCTGCTGCTCCTGGACGTGATCCCACTCTCGCTCGGGATCGAGACCATGGGCGCCCTGGTGGAGCCGCTGATCCCGCGCAACACCACCATCCCGGCGGCCCGCTATCAGGAATTCACGACCTTCAAGGACGGCCAGACCGCCATCGCCATCCATGTACTCCAGGGCGAGCGCGACCTGGTGGCGGACTGCCGTTCGCTCGCCCGCTTTGAACTGCGCGGCATCCCGCCGATGGTCGCCGGGGCGGCGCGCATCCGCGTCACCTTCGAGATCGACGCCGACGGGCTCTTGCGGGTGGGCGCGACCGAGCAGACCAGCGGGGTTAGCGCACGGGTCGAGGTCAAACCGTCCTACGGCATGAGCGACGCGGAGATCGAGTCCATGTTGCGCGCCTCCATGGAGCACGCAGGCGATGACCTGGTCGCCCGGCGCCTGCACGAGCAGCGCGTCGACGCACAGCGGGTGCGCGAGGCCCTGCGCTCGGCGCTCGCCCGCGACGGCGAGTTGCTCCTGAGCGACGCCGAGCGCGCCCGGGTGGACGCGGCCCTGGCCCGGCTCGAAGCCACGGAAACCAGCACCGAGGTCACCGTGATCGCCGAGGCCATCGCCGCCCTGGAGCGTGCCTGTGCCTTCTATGTGGAGCGGCGCATGAATCAGACCATCCACGCGGCCATGGCCGGGCGCCGGGTCGCCGATTTTGTCCCAGCGCAGGAGACACACTGATGCCGCGCCTAACCTTCTTGCCGCATGAGACCATCTGTCCGCAAGGGGCGGTGATCGAGGCCGAGCCGGGGGTGAGCATCTGTGATGCCGCGCTGGCCCAGGGGATCGAGATCGAACACGCCTGTGACCGCTGCGCCGCCTGCACCACCTGCCATGTCATCGTGCGCGCGGGTGGCGACTCGCTCACACCCGCCGATGACCTGGAGGAGGACCTGCTGGACCGCGCCTGGGGCCTGGAACCGGAGTCCCGTCTGAGCTGCCAGGCCCTGGTCGGGGAGGACGACCTGGTGATCGAGATCCCGCTCTACACGCTCAACATGGTGTCGGAGCGGCGGTAGGATCGCGCGCCAGACTGTTACCACGCTAGAATTCGGCTGTTGACCAAAGGAGTCGGGGCGGGCCGCCCCGCCATCCTCGCCACGGGGGCGGGACGCCCCCGCTCCTTTCATTCATCGGAGAACCGCCCATGGCACTGAAGTGGACCGACACCCGGGAGATCGCCATCGCGCTGGAGGATGCGCACCCCGAACGGGACCCGCGCTTTCTCAATTTTGTGGACCTGCGCACCTGGGTCGAGTCGCTCCCCGAGTTCGCGGACGACCCGGCCCGCTCCGGTGAGAAGGTGCTCGAGGCCATTCAAGTCGCCTGGATCGAGGAGCGGGAGTAGTCTGGCCCCCTCCCCCGCCGACGGGGCCGGGGGCAACCAAAGAGCGCCTCTCAGCACTGCTCCCAGGGGAGTCCGCGGAAGCGCCAACCGCCCGTGCTGCCGCGGTGGTGGTGCTCGTCGAGGTCGCCCTCAAATCCCTCGTCAATATGGAACACCGACGTGACCCCGTCTTTGATCAGTGCCCGGCCGGCCTCCAGCGAGCGCTTGCCGCTGCGGCAGATGAGGATCACCGGGGCGCCCGGGTGGTCCGGCTCGTTGGCGACCCCGCCCAGGAGCAGCTTACGGATCTCGGTGATGAAGTGGGGGTTGACGACCCAGTCCGGTTCGTCGATCCAGGGGATATGCACCGCCCCCTTGGGGTGGCCGACGAACAGAAATTCCATGGTGGAGCGGATGTCCACCAGGACCGCCTGGGGGTGCTCTTGCAACAGCCGGTGGGCCTCTTGCGGGGTCAGGCCTTTTGGGTGATCGTCACTCACGCGGGAATACCTCGATTGGTGGTCATGATCGTGCGTCGCACGCCACTCACGCGCGGGCGCCGCGAAACCGACAGTGTATCAACTGGCGGCGGCCGCTGGCCGCGCCATAACAGGAGTGGAGCCGGTGGCGAGAAGAAAGGTCAGCGCCTGGCGGCGCCTGCGGATCGCGGTGATCGACCGCATCGCCCGCACCCTGGTGCAATCGGTCGCGCGCCTGCCGCTGTCGGTGCTCCACCGCCTGGGCGCCTGGGTCGGCTGGGTCTTCATCCACTGGCCCAACCGCCAGCGGCGCAACGCCCTGATCAATCTAAAGCTCTGTCTGCCGGACCTGGACCACGCCGAACTGATCCGGCTGCGCAACCGCAATCTGATCGAATTCGGCAAGACCTATCTGGAGATCGGCTATCTGTGGCTGCGCCCGCTACCGCAGGTCCATGACTTGGTACGCGAGGTGCGCGGCGCCGAGTTCCTGCGCCGCCAACCGGGCAAGGGCCTGATCGTACTCTCACCCCACCTGGGGGCCTGGGAATTGGCCGGTCTGCACCTGGCCCGCCAGGGACCCACGGCGATCTTCTACAAGCCCCAACGCTATCTGGACAGCCTGATCCTGGCCGCCCGGCGGCGCTGCGGCGCGCAGCTCGCCCCCATCACCGCGCGGGGCATCCGCGTGCTGGTCCAGGCACTGGAGCGCGGCGACTATGTCGGCGTGCTGCCGGACCAGGAGCCCAAGGAAGACAAAGGGGCCGTCTTCGCCCCACTGTTCGGCATCCCCGCCTTCACGATGCTGCTGGTGAATCGACTGGCGCGGCGCACCGGCGCCCCGGTGATCTTCATGTTCGCCGAGCGCCTGCCGGGTGACGCGGGGTTTCGTGTGCACTGCATCCCCGCCCCGGCCGGCATCGACAGCGACGACGATGTGATCGCGGCAACCGCGCTAAACCGCGGCATCGAACAGTGCGTCGCGGTCTGCCCCGAGCAGTATGTGTGGCCCTATAAGCGCTACCGGCGCCGGCCGCCGGGCCTCGCTGGCGTCTATGACGGACCACTTAATGACCGGCGCTTGCTCGCACTGATCGAGCGCCAGCCGAGCCAGCGGGCGACACCAGCCATACCGGGGCCGTGATCGTCGTTATTCCGGCCACCTCGCGAACATTCGTCGCGGCCTGGGGGCCGCTCCTACCCGCGCAGGAGCGGCCCCCAGGCCGCGACGGGTTGCCGCAAGGGCCGCAACGATGACCAAGGTCCG
>CAILVI010000182.1 GCA_903837595.1 uncultured Thiodictyon sp. | reverse complement strand
TGCCGGGATGGTGTTCCATAATAGGTGGAGTTTTTGTGCTAGGGTTGTCAGTGTCGCCGCCGTAGCTGTCATGGACCTGTCAGTCGGCTACCGCGGCGATGACTCTGGCTTCGCGGGCATGGCGACTGTACATGGCGCGCCCCCATCGACCGAACCCGGATGGTCCACCGGGCGGCGGCCGGGACCGATGCCCGAGTCGAGGTGCAGCCGCTCACCGGCGAGGCCCCCGGCAACGACGGGCCTGGAGCCCTTGACCGGGCAGGCGATTGGTCTCGGCCAGGTCAGGTCAGGGTGAGACGGCCCGCTTGCAGCAGGTCGAGATGACACTGGCCTGACGCCCTCTTCGCCCTCATCCATGAGGAATATCTGTTGGAGAGCGCGGGAGCGCCGGTCCATCTTTCATTGGAGCTGTCCCGTGAGGACTATGAGGCGATGATCGAGCCCTATCTGCGCGCGACCCTGGACGCCGTGGAGAAGGCCGAGCGCTTGCTGGAGGGGGCCAATACGGACGACCGAGATGACCTGGTGGACGGCATCGAGGCGGTGCGCGATGCCTTGGCCGCGGACGACATCAAGGCCCTGGAACTGGCGGTCGCCCAACTCGCCGATCTGAATCTATTACCTGGAATCTTAACGGCGACGCCGGATGGACCATTGCGCGTATTGCCGTGCCCGCCGGGAAGCAGAGGAGATCTGTCGCCGCTGCGGGACGGACTTGAGTTCACTATTCGCGGTGGAACAGGCGGCCGAGGCACAGATCACCCATGCCCTGCGCCAACTCGCCGCGGGCGAGGCGCCCGCGGCGCTCCAGACCCTGACCAGGGCCCGTGTGCTCAACGCGGAACCCTTCATCAAGCAGCTGCTGGGGTTTGTGCAGCACTTGGCTGACGACCCATCACGGCCCAATCAGGCAGACCAGGCTGATTGCGCTATGTTGTAGGGGCTGCGTTTTCGCCCGGCGCCAGGTTCCGCCCCAGCGCCGGGCCGAGCGGGTACTAAGGTGAACAGGCGACGTTTATCTGGTCGCTGAACTGGCCGAACTCCGTGTCGCCATGGACATGAATCACCTTATGTCAGCGGTGGCCTGTTTGGCGGCGGCCGCGGCATGGGTGGCGGCGGCGAAACTGGTGTTGAGGTCCTGGTTGTGGGCGCTGCTGGTGGCCAGGTCCTCATCGGTCAGGCCCAGCGCGACCTTGAGTGCGGGCAGATGGCTATCGAAATGGTTATCCCAGATCAGGTAGTCGCCATCCGTCAGGGGCATAAATGGCAATTTCGACATAGCTGCGATACTCCACGTTGGATGAGCAGAACGGCCCGCCGCCGCGCGACGGGCCTTGCCGGCAGTGGTCGGGTCGGACCCGGCCGTCGCGCCCGACGACGTGCCGCACCAAGCCGGCCGCACGCCGCCACACGATGGTTATGCAGGTAGGAGCAGTTTCTACGCGCGTATGAATCATTTCTAGGCGTGCATGAGAGGTTCCTGCGTACGTAGGAGAGATTTCTAAGCGCGTAGCAGAGGTTCCTACGCACGTAGCAGATGCTTCTGCGTGCGTAGTTCCCGCGGATTCCCTGGTAGGTTGCGGATAACCCATTATACGCAATGGGTTGCAACTCAGGGGAGAAAAGAAAAATACGTGAGTAGGAACGATTCCTACACGCTTATGGGACGCTCATGGGCGCCCACGGGGGCTGATTGCGCGTGGGTCGGACGTTCCTGCGTGCCGATGGGACCCGGATCAGCGCGCCGCCGACTCCCCGTGGCGCGCAACCGCCCTGGGTCCGCGCTGAGCGGCCCCGGTTACCCGTCGAGACCTTGCTGCTTGGCTGCATCTCCCACCGCCTGCCTCGTGATGAGGGCCGCGATAAAAGGCTTGCTGATCGGATGCTATTGCTCCTGGACAAAGTATAGCTCACCGCGACTTTGCTTTTCGTCAAGAAGCGATATACCACGTACTTCAAGTAGGAAAAGAGAACGGCGGTCGCTATGGCTTTGACGACGAGGATTGTGGTTGGCGTTGACGAAGTGACCGAGGTATCGCAACCCGTCTTCAGTACGCCGGGGCGGCAACTCGGACTCTTTGAGCTGTTCGCGGCCATCCAGGCCGGGGACTCATTGGAACTCACCCGCTTGGAACCGCACCAGCGCGGCCCGGCGGTCAACGTCCTGGCGGTCATGATGGTCGCGCTGCGGCGCTATGCCGTTGCCCCACCGCAAGCGGCGGCGGACTGGGAGCGGGAATGGCTGGCGCAGGTCGGTGCCGACGCGCTGCGGCTCATCGCGCCCGAGGATGATGGGGGGTTTTTCCAGCCCCCGCTCGACCCCGGCAAGAATCGCTCGGCGATGACCTTGAGCGATATCGATTTCACCTTCACCAAGCTCGAGCACGCCGCCAAGTCGGTCGCCGAGGGCACGGCCGAAGAGGCCATCTTTGTCCTCTGGAGTGGCCTCTGGGGCTTGTCGGTCGCCAAGTGGAATGGCGGGACCCGCCAAGGACCATCGGTCGTGCTCCCGTCCGATGACGGCACCCTCGCGGGCGAGGTGCGTCACCTCATCGCCGCCTATGAGGAGCACACCGCATCCATCATCGGCGCCCAGGCGATGGCCACCCGCGCCGCGGACCACTTCCTGTGGCTACGCCCGGTCAGCGCCGGCGGCATCACCGTCGACACGGTGCCCTATCCCTATCTGGAGGCCCGACCTTGCCACTTGGTGGCCGCCGCCCCCGGCGGCTATGCCGGAGTGGGCGAGCACTCCGTATGCTCCCGACTTGCCGGCAAGGGGCATGGCGACGACCCGCAGGTTCCCATTGTCGATGGCAAACCCTATCGGTTATGGGGCGGCCGTGTCTGGTCGATGCGGACGCGGCACGCGATGCTGTTTGGCGCCAACGATGTCATCCGCCCGAGGAGCATGCGGGTGCCGGGGTATCGGGTGGTGCGGGTCTGTGGACTCGGCGTGGATCAGGGCAAGACCCGCGGCTACTGGGAGGTGCTCCATCCGCTGACTCAGCGAGCCGTGTTCTCCTTGTCGCTGCAACCGCAGCGCGCCGCCGATCTCTCCCAGCGGGCGTTGGATTCCGCCGACCAGGTTGATGGTGCCTTGCGCTGGGCCGTCGGTGCGCTGATCGAAGGCTCGGCTCAATCCGCCGCGGTCAAGGCCAGCAAGGCACGCGCCGCACATGGGCTTGCCAACGCGCTTACCGAACCGCTGACCTCCACCGTCCTCGTGCTCCTGGCCGAACCGCCGGACCCCGCGGCCGAACAACTCGCCCTGCTGAAAGCCGCCGTTGCCGTCCTGCGCGCGGTCTGGGCGCAGATTGAGACCGGCTGTCCCGACCCGCTACGCCGCGCCGCCGGGGCCAATCGGCTGGGTGCCCGCATCCATCAGCTCACTGGAGAGTCGACGATGACCGAACTCCCGGACCTGTCGAAACAGGTCCACGCCATCCTGCAAGCGATTGCTGAACACCGGACACCCAATGACCGGGCGCGGCTGCGCACCATGCTCGCGACCGAGCCGCCGATGCTGTATTGGATGCTCCTCGGCCAAGTGCCGCCCCGCCTGATGGATCGGCCGGAAACCGAGGCCGTCTGGCGTGCAGTGCTGCCGGCCTTGGGCGCGCTGCGGTCAGGGGCCATGCCGATCGGCAAGGCCTTGGCGCAGACCGCCTACTCGGAAATGCGGGTGCGCCAGTTGCTGACCGCCACCGGCGAGACCCTGGTGGGGCAGGTGGCCGAGGTGGTCCGCTGGCTGGCCGCACATGAGGCGAAGGCGCTGGACCTGTCGACACTCGCGGCGCTCGCCCTGGCCGATGCGCTCGATGAGGAACAGGTTCGTGCCATGCTGCGGCAGGATATTGCGATGAGCTGGGGCCGGGCTCAGTCCCGGGCGGAGGCGGCGTGATGGCCGCCGCGCCGCCACCCGCGATTGCCGGCTCCTCGCCCGTCCTCGCCCAGTTTGCCGTGATGGTGCCCCAGGCCGTCGCGTGCCGCCGCTACGCGATGGTCAGCCACTCCGCTTCAGGGTGCGACTGGTGCCCACCGTGCGCCAGACCGGCAAGGGCGAGATCGACGCCCTGCTGTACGCGGTGCGCCAGGCGCCCGACGGGCAGCACAACCGTGCCCAGGTCTACGCCGAGTATCTGACCGAGCGCCTGGTCGGCGTCTCGGTGCAGGAGATACGGCTCGACGGCGCGCGCCTCACCGGCATGGTGCGGCGCCAGGGTAGCGGGTGGACCGAACGCGTCTTCCCGGTCGCCGACATGGGCGGTGTCCTGACAGTCACCGATTCAGTCCAGTTTGCCGCGACCCTCGCCCAGGGCCTTGGCCGCCAGCGCGGCTTCGGCTTTATTCGACTGGAACCAACCAACTGGCCATCGGGATGAAGTGCGCCGTGGTGGATCGGCACGGCGCCATACAGGTCATCGAGCGGGCGGGCGGCGGTCCGGCCAAGAAGCGCCAGATGCAGTATCGCCCGCTGCTTGCCGACGCCGACATGAGCGTGGTCGCGGTGGTCGATCCGCCATGGACAGCGCCGCAACTCCTTGAGGCACTTAGCGCACCGGTGTTCCCGCTGTGTCTCGGTCGCCAGTCGTGCCCTCCCAGTGGGCGGGTGGGGGAGCGTGTTCTTGAAACCTCGTCGCTCGACGGCGCGTTGGATGCGGTGCGGTCGGAGCGAGGTGGAACGGTGTACCGGCCCGTGGCGGGGCTGGTCGATGGGCTGGTGATGTCGGTGCCATCGCGGGGGCGGGGGGCGATGCTGTTTGCGGTGGGGTGATAGGGGCTGCTGTTTTGCAATGGTCGTTAGATGGATATGTGCGAGGATCTGTTCCCCGTGCGCGGGGGTTCACCGACAGCGGCCGGTGGCTATGATCATCACTCTGGCCACGGGTGCTTGCAGCAACCCGTCGCGGCCGGGGGGCCGCTCCTACGGCGTAGGAGCGGCCCCCCGGCCGCGACGAATCTCACGCGGTGGCCGGAGGCTCGACTCGCTGCCCTGGTCCGGTTAGCACTCGGGCGCGCCCGCGACTACGATCCTGCCGGGCGCACCCATCGGGGCTCAGCTGGTGATCGGCGCGGTGCCGCTCACGCAGCGGCTGGTCGTGATCGAGGCGCCCACCGGCACCGGCAAGACCGAGGCCGCGCTGCTGCGTGCGCTGCAACTGGTGGAGGCTGGCCTGGTGGACGGGCTCGATTTCGCCCTGCCCACCCGCGCGGCGGCCACCGAGTATGCTGGAGATCGTGCGTTCGCTGGTGCGGCGGCAATTGGCGTTGGGCGGGCATTGCCTGCTGATGTCCGCCACGCTGGGCGAGGTGCTGCGCGCCGAGTCGCAGCAGCGCCCGCGGCTGCCGTTGGCGCAGGCGCTGGCCGTGCCTTACCCCGCGGTGAATGCGCTGTCCGTCGCGGTGGCGACCGTCCGCTCGTCGCTGCGGGTGACGGGCTACGCCACCGCGCTGGGCGAGGTGGTGGCCTGCGTGCGCGGCGGCGGCTGTGCGCTGGTCATTCGCTCCACGGTGGACACCGCGACGGCGACCTATCAAGAACTGCTGGCGGCGGGCGTGCCGGCGATGCTGCACCACTCGCGCTATGCGGACCTGGATCGGCAGACGCTCGACGCGCGGCTGGTCGGTGTCATCGGCAAGGGCGGTACCCGGGTGCCGCTCGCCATCGTCGCCACCCAGACCGCGGAGCAGTCGCTGGATATCGACGCGGACCTGCTGGTCTCCGACCCCGCACCGTCAGACGTGCTGTTGCAGCGGCGCGGGCGGCTGGGGCGCCATCGCCCGCACCAGGTGCTGCCGATGCTGGTGCTTGAACCGCAGGCGCTGGAGGAGACCGCCGCGGTGGCGCTCCGGTTGGCGCAGGGCCAGCGGGGTAAGATGCCCGCCGGCAGCGAATGGGCCTATGTCTATGACGTGCTGGCGACGCTCGCCACCCTGGAGGCATTGCGCGGAAAGGACCGCATCGCGGTGCCGGACGATGTACGGGTGCTGGTGGAGACGGCCACCCATCCCGATTCGCTGCAGGCCTTCGCGCAGCGGCAAGGCTGGTTGCCCTTGTGGCAGGAGACCTGGGGCCGGCGGCTGACGCAGCGGCAACAGGCGCAGGGCGGGCTGCTCGACTGGTCACGGCCCTATGCCGAGCAGCCGGTGACTGAGGCGGTTCCGACGCGGCTCGGGGAAGGCTCGGTGACCGTCGAGCTCGGCGTGGCGCTGGCGTCACCCTTCACCGGATCGGCCATCGAGGCGCTGCCGGTACCGGCGCGCTGGCTGCGCGATGTCGCGCCCGGGACGGCTGGTGTGCCCGCACTGGACGGCGCGGGCGGTTACCGGGTGGACATCGGGCAGCGGCGATTTAACTATGGCTTGCTGGGGTTGCGGCGCGCGGGTTGACCGACGCGCTTGCGGCCCTGTTGTTCGACCGGCGGCAGTTGTAGGATGGGTAGAGCGGCCCCGGCACGGTGCTGAGGTTTGGCGCACAGGCAGGCGGGCCGCGAAACCCATCGTGAACCGCGAGCGTTGGCTGCCTGGAGGTGATGGGTTTCGCTTCGCTCTACCCATCCTACGCCGCTAAAGGCATCGCGTCGGGTTCCAAGGGCAGCACGGCTAAACCATCGCCAGCACCAGGATCAACAGGGTCTCGGTCAGCTCCACCAGGGCACCTGCCGTATCGCCGGTGAAGCCACCCAAACGCTCCAGCAGCGCCCGGCGCACCAGCCAATAGAGGGCCGCCGCTGCTATCGTCAGGAGCACGCCGGTCCAGCCCAGGACCAGCACCGCGGCACCGGCGCTGAGCGCGACGACCAAGCGGCAGGCTCCCGGCGGGGCCAGCCGCGCGGGGTCGCCCGCCATCCCCTGGGGACGGGCATAGGGTGTGGTGATCAACAGCAGCGGCAACTGCGCCCGCGCGAGTAGGGGCACCCACAGGAGTAACCAGGCGTCCCCCGCCCCGATCAGGGCCGTCAAGGCGGCGAATTTCGCAATCAGCACCAGCACCAGCGCGCACACCCCGGCTGGACCGCTGGCGGGGTCTTTCATGATGGCCAGGGTCCGCTCGCGACTGCCCTGCCCGCCCACCCAGGCGTCCGCGGTGTCCGCCAGGCCGTCGAGGTGCAGCCCCCCGGTCGACCAGACCCACAGGATCAGCACCAGCGCCGCCGCCACCCCGGCCGGGCGATGGAGCAACGCCGGCCCCAACAGGGCCGCGACCAGTCCAAGCGCGAGCCCCAGCAGCAGACCGATTACCGGATACCAGGGAACCGCCCGGCCGAGCTCGTCCGGCGCCACCTGCCCCGGGTCGGGGAACGGGAAACGGGAGAGTAAACGTCCGGCGATCCAGAGCGGACGCAGCCCCTTGCGATCAAAGCTGATCATTCAATCCGCCCCGGCGGCATGGGTCATCAGGCTCGGGCGGCCCGGCGGCGCGGGCAGCCGCAAGCGCGTCACACAGGCATAGGGCACCTCGAGCAGAAGCCCGGCGCAGTCGGTCATACCCAGGACCTGCGCCATGATGACCCGCAAGACACCACCGTGGGTGAGCATCAGGGTGTGCGGGTCGCGGCCCTGAAGTTGCGCCTGCCAGGCGTCGAGCACGCGCCCGCGAAACTCCATGAAGGGCTCGGCCCCGGGTGGGGTGTAACCCACCGGGTCGTCCCAAAAGCGGGTCAGCTGCGCGACGGGGATCTGGTCGGCAGCCAGACCCTCCCAGTCGCCGAAGCGGCGTTCACCCAAGGCATCGATCAGCGCCAGCGGCAGGCCCCGTTCGGCGGCCAGGGTGCGGGCAAACTCCGCACAGCGCCGCGACGGCGAACTGACGATATGGGTCAGCTCCCGCTCCCGGGCCGCGGCGCCGCGCAACTGCCCCCAACCCGTGCCGCTCAGTGGATCGTCCTGACCGCCGCGAAACCGCCCACCGCCTTGGACCTCACCGTGGCGCAACAGGACGATGAAGCGGTCCGTCACGCGCCCGCCACCCCCGCCTCGGCAAAGGTTGCCATGCCGTTATGCAGGTCACAGGCAAGCCGCACCAGTGGCAGGGCCACCAGCGCGCCGCTGGCCTCACCCAAGCGCATGCCCAGGTCCACCAATGGACGCGCGTCCAATGCGGCGAGCAGGGCACGATGGCCGGGCTCAGCGGAGCCGTGCGAGAACAACAGCCAGTCACGCAGGCCGGGGTTGATGCGGCACGCGCACAGTGCCGCGGCCGTGCTGATAAAGCCGTCCACGAGCACCGGAATGCCCCGCTGGCCGCACGCCAGATAGCACCCCGCCATGGCCGCGATCTCAAAACCACCGAGCCGCTCCAAGAGGGCCAATGGGTCGGTATCAGGCGCCGCGTGCAGGGCCAGGGCGCGGGCCACCACCACGGCCTTGTGCCGGACGCCGGCCTGGTCGAGCCCGGTGCCGGGACCAACCAGGGTCTCCGCCGGCAGCCCCAGCAGGGCACAGGCCAGGGCCGTCGCGGGGGTGGTATTGCCGATGCCCATCTCACCGGCGATCAAGAGGTGCACACCCGCAGCCGCGGCGCGCTCGGCAGCGGCGCGCCCGATCGCAAGCGCCGCGGTGAGTTGCTTCCGGGTCATGGCCGGACCCTGGGCCAGGTTGGCAGTGCCGGGGCCGACACCCTCGCAACGCACCCCGGGCACCCCGGTGAAGTCGCCCAGGGTGCCGCAGTCGATCACCTCCAGTCCCGCACCCAGGGTGCGGGCCAGCACCGAGACGGCCGCCCCACCGCCCGCGATATTGCACACCATCGACACCGTGACCGACTGGGGATAGGCGGAGATACCCTCGGCCACCACCCCGTGATCGCCGGCGAACAGACAGACCTGCACCGGGTCGACGCTGGGCTTGGGGTTGTCCAGGAGTCCGGCCAGTTGGATCGCCAGTGACTCCAGTCGGCCCAAGGCCCCCCGGGGTTTGGTGAGTTGGTCCTGGCGTTGGCGCGCCGCCTCGGCGGCGGCCGCGGAGGGGGCGGCACAGGGGTGGGAAAGCCAGTCGAGTGAATCGGTCATCTGAGAGCCCAAGCAATTATTTCTGTTTGCGTTTACTAATGTTCATCGGCACACACAGAGGCTTCTTGGATCAGGGGCTCACGCAGCTGTCCCCTTCACCATCAAGGGCAGACCGGCGACGACCAGGATCACCCGCGCGCAGCGCTCGGCGAGTTGCTGGTGCAGGCCCCCGGCCAGGTCGCAGTAGCGGCGCGACAACTCCCCCAAGGGGGTTACGCCCATGTTCGATTCATTGCCGACCAGGATCACATGCCCGGGGGCACACTCCACAACGCTGAGCAGAGCCGCGATCTCGCGTTCTATCCGCGCCGCATCGACCTCCAGCAGGAGGTTGGTGAGCCACAGGGTCAAGCACTCCACCAGGCAGCAGCGCCCGGGGGCAGCCGCCGCCGCCAGCCGATCCGCCAGGGCCAGTGGTTCCTCCACCAGACACCAGTCGGTGGGGCGGCGGCGCTGGTGCTCCGCGATGCGCTCGCCCATCGCCGCATCCCCTGCCCGCGCGGTGGCGAAATAGATGACCGGTAGCCCGCTGCCCAGCGCCAGCCCCTCGGCAAAACGGCTCTTGCCCGAGCGCACCCCGCCCAGGATCAGGGTGCGCCCGGCCGGGGGGATGGGGGTCACAGCTCGATGCCCGGCTGCGCCTTGACCCCGGCGTCGAAGGCGTGCTTGATCGGGCGCATCTCGGTGACCGTGTCGGCGATCTCGATGAGCTCGGGCGGGGCACCGCGCCCGGTCACCACGGCATGCTGGTGGGGCGGGCGGTTGTCCAGGGCCACGAGCACCGGGTCCAGCGGCACCAGGCCCAGCTTCAAGGCAATGTTGAGTTCATCCATCACCACCAGTTGGAAGGACGGATCGGCGAGAAAGCCCGCCGCCGTCTGCCAGGCGGCCAGGGCCGCGCGCCGATCCAGGTCCGGATTCTGAGTCTCCCAGGTGAACCCCTCCCCCATCACGTGGTATTCCAGTTCCGGGAAACGCCGAAAGAAGGTTTCCTCACCCGTGGTGCGATGCCCTTTGATGAACTGGACCACAGCCACCTTCATGCCGTGGCCCAACGCACGGGCGACCATCCCGAAAGCGGCTGAGCTCTTGCCCCTTGCCGTTGCCGGTGTTGACTACCAGCACGCCGCGATCGAGCGTGGCCCCGGCCACGCGGGCGTCCACGACCTCTTTGTGGCGCTGCATGCGCCGGCGGTGACGCTCGCGCACGGCGTCATCGTTCATTGGGACAGGGCTCGGTGGGGCGGTCATGGGGGGAGACTCTTGACTTGGAACAACGCGGGATGCAGTCAGCCGGGACATTCCCGACAGGCGGCCATTGTAGGGGGTGGAACGAAAAGTCACTAGCCGGGCGGGCCGAACAGCCACGACGACTCCGTTCTCGCCTGCCGTGGCTGGCCGTCCCCACGGGCGGCGGCGGGCGTTTTCGGTCATGCCCCGGCAGTCGAACACGAGACGGATATTGGGTGTGAGACGTTGGGATGGTAGCGATGCATCAGTCGTCGTCCCAGTTCCAGTCGAGTTAGCGAAGACCTTATTGACGGCAGGTCTTGCCGGGATGATAATTTATTCGATGAAGGTTCCGGGTTCTGAAAATTGGACAGAGCCTGACACTTGGGGCTGGGAGTTTTCGCTGGATTTGGGCAAAACCTCGCCCCCACCGCTACCCGTGCCCGTCCGGTACTCCCCTGAAAAAAGGCCGAAACCTTCAGTGTATAAAGGAAAATAGACGCTACAGATTATCTTGGGAAGATCAATCATGAGCGACCTGGACACGGCGAGAAGGTTCTACCCGGCGGTTCCTGGACCGACCGGTCGCGCGATAACCCCGTCCAACGTCCATAGGCGTTGCGCCGCTGGATGGTTGCCATGCCCGAGCGAGCCTGCCGTGCATGGCCTGGCTGGGTGCTCCTCGCTTAGTCCAGCCACGCCCACTTCGGCATGTCATGTCCGCGCACCAAACGCCCGCGGCCACCGGGTGTCTCCTCCGACCCGGAGTCTGGGTGGTCGCGCAATGCAGCCCCCCGCCTTTGGGGACCAACGGCCCCGGTCGAATGGGTCCTGCCCCGTAGCGGCCGCATCTCTGGCCGCTCAGGAATTCGGTTTGATCTCCCGAATCATTCAAGCTTTTCTGAGCCAGGCAGCCAACAACACTTACTTTGCGCGTGGTCTGTGTTGCGCGCGCCTTCGACCAAACCGAATACGTCAATCGCATCTTGTCGGCACCGTCAACCTCTACCAATAAGGGCGCTGGGCCCTCACATGGGCGTTGCTGAAACCCGGCGACGGGAGCAAGTCATGAACATGCTACGATTAGCGATCACATTTTTTGCGCTAGCGAAAAGAACGGTCACTAAACCGGTCATTTCGTTATTCGCTGCAATGGTCATAGCGTTTTTTTTCGGAATTGGGTGGTGCGAAACGGCGAACGCTGCATCGACCTGGACCTTGACGGTTGACCGCCCCATTGGGGGGCGAATATCGGGGGTGGGCACTTGGTCGTGGGAATACATCGACTGTCCTTCCGACTGCATAACCTATTTTCCAGCAGGGAACGGGTATGACTATATGGTGCTAACCGCGACGCCTAATCCTGGCTATCGTTTCACGGGATGGGGCGGCGACTGTGCCGCCCATTCGATAGGGAGCCAATGCATCATTGGTGTCACTAGTGATGCGCAGGTTAGCGCGCGCTTTGACCCACTTCCACCCGAAATTGGCATTGAAGGCAATGGCGTGCCCATTGTGGACGGTGACTCAACGCCAAGCACGACTGACCAGACTGACTTCGGCAGCACCGAGTTCGAACGGGCTAGCGTCAACAGAACCTTTACCATCCTTAACAGCGGCACAGGCGCTCTTAACCTCACTGGCATACCCAAAGTCGAGTTGGGCGGCGACCAAGCCAGCGACTTTCATGTATTAACCCAGCCGACGTCCCCGGTGGCTTCCGGCCGGTCGACGACTTTCACGATCAGCTTCGTTCCAGGTGACATTGGACTACGTCGCGCGACCGTTTACATCGCCAATGACGATAGTAACGAGTGGCTATACAGCTTCGCCATCCAAGGCACTGGAATGGTACCACCAGGGCCGGAAATCAGTATTACAGGCAATGGCGACTTTGGCCCCAGCGATGTCGCCTCGGGCAGCGTCACCCGTACCTTCAGCATTCGCAACGCTGGTTCTGCGGAACTTAACCTCATCGGCACGCCGACGGTCATCTTGAGCGGCACCCATGCCGCGGATTTCAGCGTTATCACTCTCCCAAACTCCCCCGTAACCGCTGGCGGTTCAACGACGTTCCAGGTCCGCTTTGCCCCCAGCGCACGAGGGCTTCGCCAGGCGACCCTCAACATCGCCAACGACGACGCTGACGAAAGCGCCTATCGACTCGCCATCCAGGGGATAGGCATGGTTCCCGAGATCGCCATCGAAGGCAATGGCGTACCTATTGCTGATGGCGATGCCACGCCAAGCGCTGCCGATCAGACCGACTTCGGCAATAGCGATGTCGCCTCCGGCAGCGTCACCCGCACCTTTACCATCCGTAACATTGGTTCGCCCGATCTCCAGCTCACCGACACACCCAAGGTCGCGCTGAGCGGCGCCCAAGCCGGTGACTTCAGCGTGACCGTGCAACCGACCTCCCCAGTGGCTGCTGGCGGTTCGACCAACTTTACGGTTCGTTTCGCCCCCAGCGGCCCTGGGCTTCGCCAGGCGACCGTCAGTATTGCCAGCGGCGACAGCGACGAAAACCCCTATGACTTCGCCATCCAGGGCACGGGTACGCTTCCCGAGATCGGCATCGAAGGCAATGGCGTGGCCATTGCGGATGGCGATGCCACGCCAAGCACTGCTGATCAGACCGACTTCGGCAATAGCGATGTCGCCTCCGGCAGCGCCACCCGCACCTTTACCATCCGCAACACCAGTTCGCCCGGCCTCCAACTCACCGGCACGCCCAAGGTCGCGCTGAGCGGCGCCCAAGCCGATGACTTCAGCGTGACCGTGCAGCCGACCTCCCCGGTGGCGGCGGGCGGTTCCACCACCTTTACGGTTCGTTTCGCCCCCAGTGCCGCTGGGCTGCGTCAGGCGACCGTCAGTATTGCCAGCGACGACAGCGACGAAAACCCCTATGACTTCGCGATCCAGGGCACGGGTACGCTCCCCGAGATCGGCATCGAAGGCAATGGCGTGGCCATTGCGGATGGCGATGCAACCCCAAGCAGCGCCGATCAGACCGACTTCGGGAATAGCGATGTGGTCTATGGCAGCGTCATCCATACCTTTACCATCCGCAACACCAGTTCGCCCGGCCTCCAACTCACCGGCACGCCCAAGGTCGCACTGAGCGGCGCCCACGCCGATGACTTCAGCGTCACCGTGCAGCCGACCTCCCCGGTGGCGGCGGGCGGGGCGACCACTTTTACAATCCGCTTCGTCCCCAGCGTGGTCGGACTGCGTCAGGCGACCGTCAGCATCGCCAATGACGACAGTAACGAAAATCCCTATGACTTCGCCATCCAGGGGACGGGGGTGCTTCCCGAGATCGGCGTCGAAGGCAATGGTATAGCCATTGCCGACGGCGATACCATTCCAACCAGCGCCGCTCAGACCGATTTTGGCGTCAACGATGTCGCCTCGGGCATAACCACACACTATTTCACTATCCGCAACACGGGCGTGGGCGGACTCCATCTCAGTGGCGCGCCCGTGACGCTGAGTGGAACTCATGCCAGAGATTTCAGCGTAAAAACGCAACCGGGCTTCCTTGGCCCCTCATTAGTCGCGCCCGGTGCGTCGACCACCTTCGCGATCAGTTTCGACCCCAGTGCCGCTGGGTTACGCGAAGCAACAGTCAGCATCACCAACAATGATAGTGACGAGAATCCGTATGAGTTTGCGATTCGCGGAACCGGTGAGGGATTTGTCTTTACCGCAATTGATATCAACGGGCGTGTTTATAATGTTGACCCAAAGACCGGGGCGTCGAAGCTGCTCGGGCCGTCTGGGTTTACGCAAACAAATTCGCTCACGGCGGATCGGGCGGGGCGGCTGATCACGGCCGTGGTAACGACAACCGCCGCGCCGTTCCTGGTGCAGATTGACCCGCTCACGGGGGTCGGAACGCGGCTGGTTACGATCTCAGGGCCTTTGACCGCCCTCGAGTCGTTGGCCTTCTCTCCGCAAGGCCAACTCTTTGCTTTCCATGGGTCGTCTCTGTATAGGATCGACCTCGCAACCGGTCAGTCATCATTGGTCGGGACCGCCGCCAATTTTAATAACGGGTTCTTGGGCTTCGCGCCTGATGGGACTTTGTTTGGATGGAGCTTTTACATGAGCTTTTACGGCGGCGGACTCTATCAGCTTAACACTGAAACCGGAGCGGCTGTAGACGTCAATCCGAGTGTCGGCGGTACGTCGGGCTCTGCACCGCATGCCATCGGGTTCGGAACGGACGGTGCTCTCTATGGTGGAGGCAGTGATGGTGGGACTATTATCGATTGGTATCGAATCAACACGTTGACCGGCGCCAGCCAACGAATCGGCGGCATGACGTTCTTCATGAGCGGCCTCGCTGTTGCCACCCTCCCGACAGAGATCGCGATTGAAGGCAACAACGTGACGATCATGGATGGCGACAGCACACCGAGCAGCGCCGACCAGACCGATTTTGGGAGCAGCGTTGTCACTACGGGCAGCGAGACACACACCTTCACGATTCGCAACGGCGGCTCGGTTGGACTCAATCTAACCGGTACGCCGATGGTCGTTATTAATGGTCAAAACGCCGGGGACTTCAGTATCGCGCTGGTCCCAACGTCCCCGGTCGCGGCCGGTGGATCGACGACCTTCGCAATCCGCTTCGCCCCCAGCACGACGGGGCTTCGCCAAGCAACCGTTAGCATCGCCAACGATGACAGCGACAAGAATTCTTATGACTTTGCGATCCAGGGGACCGGAGTTGGCAAGCAAACCCTGACGGTGACTAAAGCCGGCACCGGCGCCGGGACCGTCGGCGGCGGCGGGACCTATGACTACAACACCCAGGTCACACCCACCGCCAACGCGGCGCCGGGGTCGAGCTTCGCCGGCTGGGCGCCGGCCCGTTGCGCCGGAGCCTTCGCGCTCACCGCCGCCACCACCTGTACGGCCACCTTCACCCTCGAGAACCACCTCCTGACGGTGATCAAAGCCGGAAGCGGCGCCGGAACCGTCGGCGGCGGCGGGACCTATGACTACAACACCCAGGTCACACCCACCGCCAACGCGGCGCCGGGCTCGAGCTTCGCCGGCTGGGCGCCGGCCAGTTGCGCTGGTGCCTTCGCGCTCACCGCCGACACCACCTGTACGGCCACCTTCACCCTTGCCACCAGCCACACCATTGCCACGACAGTCACTCCTGAGGCCGGCGGGGATCTAAGCTGTGCACCCGACCCGGTCCCGCAGGGCGACAGCGCCACCTGCACCGCCACGGCCGCAGCCTTCTATGTCTTTGCCGGGTGGCGCGGCGACTGCACCGGCCAGCCTGGGAAGGTTTGCACCCTGACCAACGTCACCTCGGCCAAGACGGCGGGGGCGACCTTCATGGACGTGGAGCAGGTACTGCCCAACCGCGGCGGTTGGCGGGTCATCCTGAGGCAGTGAGCCGTCAGGTAAAGCCACGGATCACAGCTGCACCTGGGAAGCAGCCAGAGGAGCCGCGGCCGGCTGCATGGCGTCCTTCATCACCGCGAACACCGTGGTATTGTCGATATAACTCCCGTCATTGAAGCCCAGTACCGTGCGTAGCGCCGGGTCCTGCCCCGCCAGGCGTGCCCTGAACAGCTCGGACCCCGCCCCGATGGCGCGCAACAGGACGATCTCGTTGGCGTGTTTATTGGTGTGCCAGCGCACCCCGGGCAGCTGCCCGGCCCCGTGGTTGCGGATCGGCTCGAACGGAACCGTCGCCGAGTCCGGCCCCATGGGCATCCCGGTCCCGTGATCGGTCAACACGATCAGCAGGGTGTCGCGCCAACTGCTGTTGGCCTCCACCCAGGCCACCACGGCACGCACGGCATGATTGAAGTCCATCTGCTCCTCGATGAGCCGGCCGGTGTTGTTGGCATGGGCCGCCCAGTCCACGGCCCCCCCTTCGATCATGACAAAAAATCCGTCCGGATCGCGCGCGAGGACGTTCAGGGCGCCGCGGCTCAGCGTCTCCAGGGTCGGGACCTGGGGATTGAAGGCGACTCCGCTCGGGTTAGCCGGGTCGGCACCCTGCACCGCCTGGGTGCGGTTGACCTGGAGGCTGTCGGCGACCGCAGGAACCCCGATCAGGCGTTGGCCGCTCGGGTTCAGGGTACCGGCCGCCAGCGCCGCGAAGTCGCCCTTGGACTGAATCAGTTGCCAGCCGGCGCTGCCGTCGACCACCGCCTCCCAGGTGCTGCGGGCCACATAGGCACCGCCCGGGCCGGTCTCATTGGCAAAGTGGGGGCTCGCGAGGAGGCGACCGTCCTCGTCATAGCGTGGGTTGCCGCCGCCCATGATCAGGTCGAGCGGCCCCTCGCCCACCATCGCCCGTCCGATCTCACCATAGTGGTTGCGACTCAAGTTGTGTGCCCCGAAAGCGGCCGGGGTGGCATGCGTGAAGGGCACGCTGCTCACCACCCCGACGGCCTTGCCGAGCCCCTTGGCGAGCCGCGTGATCTGCGGGAGCGGCTGGCCGAAGTTGTCGACGCCGAGCGCGTTGTTGTAGGTCTTGGCGCCGCTGGCAAAGGCCGTGGCCGCCGCGGCGGAATCCGTAGCGCCGGCCTTCAGGTAGGCGTAGCCGTTGAAAAAATTGGGGACACCGTCGACGCTGCCGGGATTCGGGGCCGGGTCCCAGGCCCGCACGGGGTCGTAACCCGCCATGGGAGCGGCGCTGTTGGTCGGGGCGTGAGCGGTGTTGAGCGGGAAGGTGGTCATCCCCAGCTGCACTGGAAATCGATCGTAGGGTTGATGCCCCTTCTCACCGAATTCCCAATCACTGGCCAGGTCCCAGGTACCCCAAGCGGCACCGTCACTGATCATCAGGATCACGTTCTTCGCCACCCCGGCCGCAGCCGGAAACGCGGCCACTGGAAATATCAGGACCAGGGCGTAAGCGGCGGCGCGCAGCCCGAATCGCCGGGAGGTGTTCTGCATCAATGGGTCCGAATGTTAGCGGAGAACCAAGACCGGCGCGGGCAGCGCCGCCGGCAACCATGCGCCGGTACGGTGAGTCCCGCAGCCGCTGCCGCCGACCGGTCCAGTCTACCCGACATTGATCATGCCCCCGGCGAACGCAGCACCCCAGCCCGCTGACCGAACGCGTGAAATTCGCGCTGTTCGGGATTACACTTTGGCATCTCAGGGACGCCCGCTCACCGGCAAATAACCTTTTTCTTGCATAGCCTTTATGCCAGAGGCGCGGCCCTTTTTCAACCCCTCAATGAACTATCCGGGTTAGACATGAAGCGGATCGCGATGGCGGTGCTGGGGGTGTGGCTGGGGTACGCCGCGGCTTGGGCTGGCGACTCGGGCTACGTGCCAAGCGAGCAGGATACTGCGGAGTCCGACGCCGTCATGGCCACCCTGTATGTTTGCGCGGCGCAGGCGCTCCCGCGTATCGATGACGGGGTCGCGGACGCTGGCACGGTATCCGTCGTCCTCATCGGAGAATGCATGAAAGAATACTTGGCCGCGATTGATCACATCGTCCGGCTAATGGGGAAACTCGTAACCACCAATGCCGAGCGGGAAATGCTGTCCTCCATTGCACGCTGCGAAAGAACACGCAGGGAACTATTTTCCGACTTGGTACTGAAGCACCGGGCCAGCCACCCGCGCAAGACGCCTTGAAAACCGCGCCGCGGCGGGCCGGAACGCCTTTGATCCGGTTGACGCTCACCCTCACCGTCCTCATGATCCCCTGGCTGTTCCCGCGCTAGATGGCGAGCAGCAAGCCGGCCGTGAGGATGGTACCGACGATCGCGAAGCCGTAGAACCAGCGCTGCGCGCGGGGCCCGGTCTGGACGCCAAGATCATGCAGGCTGTGGACCATGCGATGGCCGCCGTGGAACAGGAACAGCGAGATCACGAGGAACAGGGCGCCCTTACCCAGCGGGTGCTGGGCGAAGGCCAGCACGCGCGTATAGCTCATGGTCGATGGCGGCAGCAGGAACCCGAGCGGCACCGCGATACCGGTGATGAAGATCAACACCGGTCCGATCAGGGCGGACAGCACGCCGCCGGCCCCGAACAGCGACCAGAAAATCGGCTCGTTGGATCGTTTCATCGGATCACCCACAGCAGGGTTGCGAAGATCAGCGCCGACAGGCCGGCGGCTGCGGCAAAGCCGCCCCAGACGATCAGCCGGGGATCGCTCGGGAGCCGTGGCGCCGTCTTGGGCATCACCTGGAACCAGGTGATGCTGTGATAGGTCACGATCAGCAGCGCGAGCAGATGAAAGCCGATCGACAACGGCGTGGCGAGCACCCCGCGCCAGGCGTCATAGGCCGTCTGGCCCCACACGAGGCAGGCGAGCCCCGCCAGCAGCACCAACGCATAGGCGGTGAGAAAGACCGCCGAGCCCTCCCGGATCATATAGCGGACGAAATACGGATTGCGTGTCCACCACCCGGACATCGGGCGGCGATAGGTCTTGAGCACCGGCTTGAATCGGCTCATGTCTTGGCACTCTTGGGCATGAGAAACTTCAGGACGCCGAAGTAGTCCAGGGTGCTGTTGACCTTGTTCTGGTTGATCGCACGGGCCGGGTCGACGCCCTTGGGGCACACCTCTGAACAATAGCCGACCAGGGTACAGCTCCACACGCCCTCTTCGGCATTCATCACCTCGCTGCGGGCCGTCCAGCCCTGGTCGCGCGAATCGGCGTTGTAGCGGTGCAGCAGCGCCAGTGCCCCCGGTCCGGTAAACTCCGGATCGAGCCCGTATTGCGGGCAGGCGGAGTAGCACAGCAGGCAGTTGATGCACTGCGAATATTGGTAATACTGGTCCATCTGCACGGGCGTCTGGCGATAGACGCCGTCCGCCACCGGTTGGTCCTGCGCTGGAATCAGATACGGCTTCACCGCCTCGAGATGATCGAGAAAGCCGGTCTGATCGATGACCAGATCGCGAATGATGGGAAAATGGGTGAGCGGGTCGACCCGGACCTTGCCTGGGAAGTAGTCGCGCAGGAAGGCATGGCAGGATAGCTGCGGCACGCCATTCACCATCTTGCCGCAACTGCCGCAGACCGCCATCCGGCACGACCAGCGGAAGGTCAGACTGCCGTCCAGCTGGTCTTTGATGTATTGCAGGCCCTGCAGTACCGACATATCGTCGGTGAAGGGTACCTGATAGGTCTGATAGTGCGGTTCGGTATCGGTCTGCGGGTCGTAGCGAAGACATTCGATCTCGATGGTTCTGGTCGCGTGATCAATGGGCATGGTGCGGCTCCGGACGATGCATCAGGTCAGGACCGCCTGCCGGCCGGCGCCGCCATAGTGGCGGGTCTCGGGTGGCGAGCGGGTGATGGCGACCGGCGAGTAAGTGATGGTCGGCGGCCCGTCGCCACCGTAGCTGGCAAGCGAATGCCGCAGATACCGCGCGTCATCACGGGTTGCGTACTCATCGAGCCGGACATGGGCGCCGCGCGACTCCTGGCGCTGGTAGGCGGAATGCGCCAAGGCCTCGGCGACCTCCAACATGTAGCCGAGCTCGATCGCGGAGAGCCACTCCGTATTGAAGGTGCGGCTGCGGTCGCCGAGCCGGATGCCGGCACGATACCGCGCGCGCAGCTCGGTGAGCGTATCGCAGGTCGCGCGCATCCCCTCCGCGCGCCGGAAGATGCCGATCCCGGCCTCCATGGTCTCGCCCAGCGCATCGCGCAGGGTCGCGACGCGCTCGCCCCCTGCCCCGCCTGCTCCGTTCAATAGCGCCAGCAAGGGCGCCGCCGCGGCCTCCGCCTTGCGGCGAACCGCATCCGCATGGCCTTCCCCGGCGCTGCGCGCATAGGCCGCCGCACGCTCGCCGGCCACCCGACCGAACACCAGAAGTTCGGACAGTGAGTTGGAACCCAGCCGATTGGCGCCATGGATGCCCACACTGGCGCATTCGCCGGCGGCATACAACCCAGGAAGGCAAGTCTCGGTAAAACGGTTGGTGGTGATGCCGCCCATGGTGTGATGCACCGCCGGGCGCACCGGGATGGGTTGCGTGACCGGATCGATGCCCACGAAGGTCTTGACCACCTCGGTGATCAGCGGCAGGCGCTCGTGGATCTTGTGCGCCCCGAGGTGGCGCAGATCGAGATGAACGGCGTTGCCGCGCGGTGTGTCGATGGTGTTGCCCTTCTGCTCCTCGTGCCAGAACGCCTGCGACAGCAGGTCACGCGGCCCGAGTTCCATCGCCTTGGTGCGCGGCCAGGGATCGGGCGGACCCAGCCCATAATCCTGCAGGTAACGATAGCCGTGCCGGTTGGTGAGGATCGCACCCTCCCCGCGGCAACCCTCGGTGATCAGGATGCCGGTACCGAGCAGGGCCGTGGGGTGGTACTGCACAAACTCCATGTCGCGCAGCGGCACGCCCTGTCGGTAGGCCATGCCCATGCCTTCACCGGTGACGATCCCGGCGTTGGTGTTCTGACTGTACAGCCGCGCGGCACCACCGGTACACAGGATCACGGCCTTGCACTCGAACAGGTACAGGGTGCCGGTCGCGATCTCGATGGCCAGCACGCCGCGCACGCGGCCGTCGTCGACGATGAGGTCGGCGACGAAAAACTCATCGTACCGTTGGATGCCGGGATATTTCAGCGAGGTCTGAAACAGCGTGTGCTGGAGGTGGAAACCGGTCTTGTCCGCGGCGAACCAGGTGCGTTGCACCTTCATACCGCCGAAGAAGCGGGCATTGATGCTGCCGTCCTCCAGCCGGCTCCACGGACAGCCCCAGTGTTCGAGCTGGATCATCTCCTCCGCACAGTGCTCCACGAAGTATTGCACCGCCTCCTGATCGCACAGCCAGTCCCCGCCCGAGACCGTATCGTCGAAGTGGTTCTCGATCGAGTCGTCGGCGCGGATCACGCCGGCCGAGCCGCCCTCGGCGGCCACGGTGTGGCTGCGCATCGGCACCACCTTTGAGATCAGCGCCACGGTCAACCCAGGGTCGGCCGCGTTGGCCGCGATGGCGGCTCGCAACCCGGCCCCACCGCCGCCGACGACGACGATATCGCGCTTGATGATTTGCATCGTGGTTCCTGACAGTGGCGTGTTCGGGTCCCCTGGCGGGCCGCGGCGTGTGCGCGTGCCAGGCGATCATGATCAAACTGAGTGCGACCCGAAAAAAAAGCCTGGACTGGGTGGGCTCGGCGGACCTGGGAGCGGGCGGAGGTCAAGGGGGCTTGCGGTGTTTTGCCCCGGATATGACAGCCGGTGATGATAGCATTTTCCTCGGCGGTGAACGTGACAGATCCAGCCGAATGCGCCGCCCCGCGGCTGGGTAACATCTGCTAACATCCTATAACAACGGCCCCGACCGCAGGCAGTGTGCCCTGCATCCGCGGGCATGAACCTGGACGAGGGTAGTGATATGCGTCAGTCTCAGTGGAAGCTTCGCTGCTACGCGGAACATGAGCCGTCGGGCGTGTGGGTCGCCTTGTGCCTGGATTTCGACCTGGCCGCGCAAGGTGAAACATTCGAGGAGGCGCGCGACCATCTGGACGCCATGATTAACGATTACGTGGAGGACGCCCTTACCGGGGAGGATCGCGACCACGCCGCCGCCCTGCTAAACCGCCGGGCGCCTTGGCCGTACTGGCTGCGCTTCTACTGGTTCAGGCTGGCGGTGCATCTGCGCAGCCGTCTGGCGCGTGCCCACAGACCGTTTATTGAGTCGCTGCCGCTCGCGCTGGCACGGTGAGCGGTCACTATCCCCCGCTGACCTGCGTCGACGTAAAGCGCATCTTGCGCGCCTTGGGCTTTGCGCCCCGACCCGGGCGGGGAACGTCATACGAGCAGTGGGTGAAAGACACCCCGGAAGGTCGGCTTAAGGTGACGGTCGATTGCCCCAAGGCGCCGTTCTCACCAGTCTTGATCGACTCAATGGCTCGTCAAGCCGGGGTCACCAAGGCCGCCTTTTATGCAGCGCTCAAGCGCTGATTCCAACCTTAGACCGACCCGCGTCGGAATCCGGTCGGGCCTCCCCCCTGGCCCGCGAGCCGAACAGGATGATTGTCTCCGGGTCGACCGCCCTTACGATCGTCTCGACTATCTGTTGCAGCAACGCGGTTTCGTCTTCGCTCATGGCCTAGGCTCCGAACTCATCACAGGCGCTCCACCCGGTAAAGGGCATAAGGTTGGCCGCAAAGGCCACCTCCTCCGAGAGGTCAAACAGCTGCGGCACGCGACCGTCGCCCGCCTCAAGCGGCTGCGCGGCTCCCAACATCCCGCAGCACCTGCACCAGCACCCGCGCGTCCTCCATCGAAAAGACCCCGGCCACACCCTGGTCGTCGAAGTCGGTAAAGGGGCTCTCATAGAGCCGCCGCGGGTCCATGGCCCCGCGCTCGGTCAGGTGGTCCAGGATCAGGTTGATGAACTCGATCTGGTTGGCGGTCAGGGTCCGGCCGGTCATGAAGCCCGCCAGGGCCTCCTTGGCCGCGTCGCGCTCCAGACCCACCAGTGAGCGGATGAAGATGCCGATGCCGCCCTCGCCGCGGATGCGGTCCAGATCCTCGTCGACCGCGACCCCCTCGGCCACGAAGATCCGCTCCAATTCGGTTAAATCCAAGGGGGTAAGTTGCTCGTTGCGCCGCAGCTTGCGGATGGTGATGTGGTCCTGGTGCTGGCCCAGGAATTGGCGGACCTTCATCATGAATCGGGACCTGTCGGTGCTATAGCCGGCATGGGGGTTGGCAACCGCCACGGCCTGACCGATCTCGTCCTCGAAGTCGGTGTAGACGATCTTGCGCGCCTGCGGCTCGATCAGCTTGACCAGGTTGCGCAGCCGGCACCGCAGGTGCTCCAGCATCCCCGCCGTGATGTCCTGCCAATACTCATCGGTCTGCACCTGCGCGATGAATGGCAGTTGGGCCTTCACCATGGGCACGTTCCCAAGCTCCTCCAGTTGCGCCGCGATCCCCCGGATACGTACCTGAAGGCCCGCGAAGGCCAGGTCTGCGCGCAGCACGGCAAGCTGCGTCATCAGCACCAGCAGATCGAACTGCTTGGCCGCCAGGTCGTCGTCCACCAGGGCGCTCGGCAGTCCGGCCAGATGCTCGGCCAGCGCCAAACGCTCCTCGCGGGGCAACCGGTCCCAGGCAGTCCTGTCCTGGTATTTCTCGACGAACCGACGCTGGGGCCGCACGATGAAGTTGTCCAGCGTCATGCCGGCGACCTCATCGAACAGCCGGGTGGCCAGAGCAGCGCGCAACTCCATCGTATCCTCGGCGTCGACCCCAAAGTCTCGGCCCGAGTCCTCGATCTCCCCGATCAGCGTGAGCCGCGTCTTAAACAGCCGTTGGCCCAATGCTTCCCCGAGCGCACCTTCAGTGCGTTCGGGGTTCTGGTTGAAAAACTCGAAGTTCTGGCAGAAGTCGAAGATCAGGAAGTGTTCTTTGTGCAGCCCCGGGCCGAAGAGGTCCGGACAGAGCCGCGTGCCCCGCCCCATCATCTGCCAGAACTTCGTCTTGGAGCGGACGATCTTGAAGAAGACCAGATTGACCACCTCGGGCACGTCGATGCCGGTGTCCAGCATGTCCACCGAGATGGCGATGTGGGGGGCCTTGTCCTTGGTCGAGAAGGCGTCGATCAGCGACTGGGCATACTCGGTCTTGTTGTCGATGACCCGCGCAAAGTGCCCCTTGAGATGCGGCCAATTGACATCGAAGCGCTCGCTGATGAAGCACGCATGGGCGTGGTTCTTGGCAAAGATGATCGTCTTGCCCAGTCGATCCCCGTTCTCGACCTTGCGCCCGTGGGTCATGACATGGGCCAGCACCTTGTCCACGGTGTCCGTATTGAACAGCCACTTGTTGAGCGCCGAGGCGTCCACCCGGTCGGGCACGTTGCCGTCCTCCGACCACTCCAGCGCGTCCCACTGCTCCTGTTCCTCGTCGGACAGGTCATCGTAGCGGATCCCCTCGCGCTGGAACTTGAGCGGCACCGAGACCGCCAGAGCCGGCACCAGGAAGCCGTCGGCCACCGCTTCATTCAGATCATAGGCGTCCGTGGGCACGCCGCGCTCCAGCTCGAACAAAGAATAGGTATCCCGGTCGATCTCGTCGCGGGGCGTGGCGGTGAGCCCGACCAGGTAGCTGTCGAAGTAGTCGAAGATCGCCCGGTATTTGCGGTAGACCGAGCGGTGCGCCTCATCGATCACGATCAGGTCGAAGTGCCCGGCCCCGAAGCGGCGGGTGCCGTTCTTCATCTCGTCGATCAGGTTGATCATGGTCGGATAGGTCGACACATAGACCCGGCCTTCGGTGTACTTGTCGGTCACCAGATTGACCGGCGCCAGATGGGGGAGATGGGTCTTGAAGGCGGCGACCGCCTGGTTCACCAGGGCCACGCGGTCCGCCAGGAACAGGGCGCGCTTCGCCCAGTTGGCCCGCATGAGCTGGTCGATGAGTGCGATCACGGTTCGGGTCTTGCCCCCGCCGGTCGCCATGACCAAGAGTGCCTTGCGCAGGTTGTCCTGCTCGAAAGCCTCGTCGATGCGGCGGATGGCGCGGGTCTGATAGAAGCGCCCAACGATGGCCTCGTTGATGGCGACCGTGCCCAGCGACTTGCGGGAGGTGCGACGCTGGATGAGTAGCTCAAGCTCGGCCTTCTTATAAAAACCCTGGATTGAGCGCGGCGGGTGACTGACGTCGTCCCAGATCCAGTGCTCATAGCCGTTGGTGTAGAAGATGATCGGCCGGCGGCCGACCATGGCCTCCAGACAGTCCGCATAGAGCTTGGCCTGTTGCCGGCCCACCCGCGCGTCGCGCTTGGTCCGCTTGGCCTCGATGATCGCCAACGGCTGGCCGTCCTCGCCCCAGAGGACATAATCGACGAAGCCCTCGCCCATGGTGTTCGGCATCCCCGTCACCGGAAACTCGCGGTCCCGCGCCTGGTTTAGCGGCCAGCCGGCCTCGTGGAGCAGCAGATCGATGAAGGCGTCGCGCGTCTGGGCCTCGTTGTAGTCGTGGTCGTCGGGGATCGCCTGGTTGGCCTTCCTGGTGGCGGCGACTTCTGAACGCAGCCGCTTAATCTCGGCATCCAGTTGGTCGCGATCCTCTTGAGTCCGGATGCGGGCGGCCTCGGCCTCCTCGTGCGCCTTGGCCTTCTGCTCGAACGCCTGCGCAATGCCCTGCAAGCCGGCGAGCGTCTTCGCCTCCACCAGTTGGGTCTTGGGCAGGGCCTCGGCGCAGAATTGCACGCCCGCTGGCGGCTTGGCGCCCTTGGCATAGGTGTGGACCAGCCAATACGCGAAGTGGAACAGCTCGCGCAGGGCGACGCTTGCGGTGTTCTCTGACACCCGGCGGGTGTCATGCACCGCGCTATTGCCGAAGTCCTTGATCAACCGCGCCTTCGTCACCAGCGCATTGCCGACCAGGATGCGGAAGCTGCCCTCGTGGATCAGCGCGGACAGTGTCTCGTCATAGGGGCTGCGCAGCGTTCCATCGTGCTGATAAAGCCATTTGACCGCCGTCTCCAGCGCGAGCCGGGTATAGAAGCAGGAACCGCGCGGATCGGAGAGGGCCAGGGCCTCGGCGCGCTGGGCATGCTCGTAGACCGGTTCGAACTCGGGCTGGAGGAAGGCAAACTGGCTCATGGGTCATCCTGATCGAGTGGCGTTCGGCGATTCTATTCCAAGCTAACGGCCATGGCGCCCGCGCCACCCCGCAAGATGAAAGTGGCGGGCGCCTTGGCCGTTCCCCTCCCCGGCCCTCCCCCAATAGGGGCGGGGGAAGTGGAGCGCGCTCCCGGCGCGACTTTCACGGTAACCCCGCTCTAGGCGGTCGGTGCCCAGAGATCATCCAGATTGATCATTACCGCCGCGAAGGGCGGGACCAAGACCTTTGCCCCGCCGGCAAAGCGCCCTGTCTCCACCCAGGCCCCCGCCTCGAGGGTGTAGGCTTCCAGGGTATGCCCGATGGGGTCGATCAGCCAGGCGTGAGCCACCCCGTACTGCGCATAGATCGGCATCTTGACCGTGCGGTCCTTGCTCTCAGTCGAAGGCGAGAGTATCTCGCACACCCAATCCGGAACCACCATCGCCCGGTGTTGCGCCTTCGGCAAATACGGAAAACGTTCGCGTCGCCACCCGGCCAAGTCTGGGACATCAACCTCGGTGTCACGGATGAAGTGCAGTTCAGGTTCGACCACGATCAACCACCCGCCCGGGCCCCCACCCCGGCCCTTCTGGAAGGGGCCGACGAGTTCTTCAGCCAGCGACGTTTCGGTATAGCCATGCTCAAGACTGGGTCGCGGCTGCGTGTATAGCTGACCGTCGAGGATTTCCCCCGTTATCCCTTCGGGCAGGGCTTCAAGCTGTTCGTAGAGGCTGGGGCGGGTTTGGGTCTGCTGGCGTGCCTGCATTGCGGTGACTCCCCTATGGGCCGGTTGATCTGTCAAGCATACGGGCTATCCTCCCTCGGTGATTAACCATCACACGTCAGCTCCGGCGCATGGGGGCACCAGGACAGTTCAGGGGCGACGCGCCCGTCCGATCCACGCTCGGCGGTTACGGCCTGTTGCCCCCGTAGAAAATCGGTGAAATCGAGTACTTCCGCCTGCTTGCCGGGGGGCAGCCAGCGCAGGGCAGCGATGACCTTCTCCTCGGTGCGCATGGTTCACCTCTGCTTTCAGGGGCATTTTGGCGAGACCCAGAGTTTAACCGATTTCACTTGGTGCTCCCACGCCTGCTTGCGCCCCGAGATCGCCAAGGCATCCGGTCTCACCCAGGAGGCGCTCTATCGGGCGCTACGCGAGAACGCGCAACCACGCTTCGACACCATCAACCGGGTCTGTCACGCACTGGGGGTTAAATTGGTGGCGCAGCCGCTGACACCGGTCTGATTCCAGCTCTCGTGACACCGCTCTAGCGGTGTCACGCCTGTGTTGGGCGCTGTGCGCCCCGCCGCCGTCGGCCGGAATTATTATCAAGGCCACCCGTCGCTGTAGTCATAACCCCGGCCCGGTCATGCTCTGGGAGCGCGGGCCAGAGGCCCGCGCTCCGCGGGGATGAAATCGTCTTTGCGCATCTTCGGTTCACTCACGCGTGACGGTTCGATCATCTGGCGTGGAAGGCGTTCGCTGGCGCAAGCGGACGGCTGCGGCCCGCCATCCTGGTCCCGGATGGCACGTCGCGACCGGTCGCCGGCGCCCCCTTCGGCCTCAAAATCGCCCTCGCAGGATGCGGGGATACCCAAAAGGTATCCGAGAAGACCCCCAGATGAACCGGGGAGCACCCCATGTCATCAGGGGAGATCCTCGTAACGTTCGGGGCTACCCCCGGCGTATCTGAGAAGATCCCCGGAGACATCGGGGCTATCCCCGGAGATGCCGGGTTTAACCCCCGAGCCTGCGGGGACGCCCCCGACCAGAACGATCACTCTGTACCGTTTCAAGATTCTGTTTCGATAGTAACTTTTGATATTTTGAACATCGTTTAAGGGACGCCCCCGCAGCGCTCGTAGACACACCCAATGGCATCGGGGCACACCCCTGCATCTATGGGGAGACCCCCGACAGTTGCGGGATTAACCCGGCGATCTGGCGGCGCACCTCTGGTGGAATCGGGGAGACCCCCGGTCGCCTCAGGTATACCCCCTGAGCCTTGAGACACTCCCCCAGATCTCCCATCGATCCCGACGCAGACGCGGGGGGCGCACCGGCGCCCGGAATAGGCGTATGCCGGGGGCATTTCCGGACGACGGAATGTCTCGCCCGCGACCTGGGAACGGTGGAAGGCGCCAGCCAGGGGCTACGCCACGCCCGGCACAGGTTGCCGCACGCCCGATCGACGGGGAATTGCAGCGAGGCGAGCAGAATCCGGGCATTGGCCGGCTGGGCGAACAGCGGCAGCCACAGGAGGGCGGTACAGGTGAGAAAATGCAGCGCGGCGGGATCGCCGACATGGTAGCGGTCGCGGCCCATGGGCTTACCTCATTCTCGCTCATTCTCGTTCCCACGCTCCAGCGTGGGAATGCAGTTCGGCCGCTCCGGCGGCGCGTAGGCACCGCGCGACGCAACGCTGGAGCGTTGCGACTTGCTCCCACGCTGGAGCGTGGGAGCCAGAACGGGGGTTGATGAAGGCGGATTGGGGCATAGCTTGGCGCTAGAGTTCGCCGCGGAAGGCGCGGTCTTGAAGGGAGGAAAACAATAACGCTGCTTTATCGAATCCCGCGCGCAGAGTTCTTGCAGATAGTTCCGAAGCTTCACTCAGCTCAACGAAGCGCTGCTGAAGATCTAATGGTGGAATTCTGACAATGAAGGATTTTACGTCCTGCTGATTGATACTCGACTGGTTTACCGCGTCTTTGGTTCTTCGGCCAATCTGTGCCTTCAGGAACTTGGTTTGAAGAAAACTGATCAGATAGCGAGGATCGATCTGCTTTTCATCGACACGAAAGCGCATCATATTAGATTCAAATACCATTGGCTCAGTTAAATCCGGGATGATAGCGCTCTTCCCAAGATGCTCCGTGCTATTGACTCGGTTAATGACTATATCGTTTCGGTTAAGGCCGTAAACCCTTAGCTCATCCTCGGCAACCGATAAACGCTTTAAGTTATCCTGTTTCGTCACGCGCCCATCATAAAAAGCGTCAATACGCAAAATCCGCGTTCCCTGCCCATACATAGAGGACGGCTTGTAAAGGCCATTTTGTGGTCCCTCTGTGATTAAGGCGTCTAAGCCCTCGCTTCGCCAGCCTTTTTGATTGGTTGTCAGATCGCCAAACATCTCGTGGAAGATCGCCTGCCCGAGGCTGTCCAGGCGGTCGATGGCGCGCTGTCGCAGGCGGCGCAAGCCGTCCGCTTGGTCGAGAATTCCCGCGATACGTTCTTGCTCGGCAATGGACGGGAGTGGGATTTCAAGAGAAGCGAAGCGTTCAAATGGGATCGACTTGCGGCGATGAACCGAGCCGGTGCCGATTATCGAGTAACTGGAAATAAGCAGCGGGGACTTGAGAAGACGATATAGGTACTTGATGTTGGCTCGGTTCTCATCCACCTCAAACACAGTGTACATCGGGCTAATGAGGCAGTCCTCGGGCGCATAACCAATAGCGCCCTCATCAAGGTGAATTGTTGCATAGCCAAAGTGACCTTTGCGGACAATTCGATAACCGCCTGTGTTCTTGCTGTATATCTGCTTCCTAAAGTAATCATCGCTCGGCACAAATCCATCGTGCTTTGTAACTGAGTAGACCGGTAGGTTGGAGGCGGATGCCGCTTTAGCACTGCCGCTTCGAGCGAAATCGCCAATCTTTACGCGCTGCCATCGGCTCATCTCAACACCTTTGCATCTGGCTCCCACGCTCCAGCGTGGGAGCAAGTCACGACGCTCCAGCGTCGTGTGCTATTCGGCAGCGGCCGGGCAGGCTGCGGATGACTGGCCGCCGGAGCGGCCGGACTGCATTCCCACGCTGGAGCGTGGGAACGAGAGGCGGCTGCTGGCTCCCACGCGGAAGCAGGGGAGGAAGTCACGACGCTCCAGCGTCGTGTGCTATTCGGGAGCGACCGGGCAGGCTGCGGATGATCGGCCGCTGGAGCGGCCAGACTGCATTCCCACGCTGGAGCGCTCATCCTTATACACATGTCCTCACCATATCTTCGCGGGCCTGGAGTGCGATGGTGAACTCATGTACGCGCTGCAACCCGATCCAGACCGTCTTGGGGCCGGGATGACCGTCATTC
>CAILVI010000181.1 GCA_903837595.1 uncultured Thiodictyon sp. | reverse complement strand
GCGCATCGCCCGGCTCCAGGTGGAGCAGGAGGTCGCGACGGCGCGGGCCGAATTGCTGGAGCGCGCGGAGGCGACCGCCCGAGACGCTGCGGCGCAGGCGCGGGCGGACCTTGAAGCCGCACAGGCGTTGGCGGAACAGTTGCGCGGCTCAGTGTCCGAGCGCGACGGCTAGCTTGCGACGCTCACCGCCACGGTCCAGGCCGAACAGCAGTCGCGCGACGCGGACACCCAGCACTGGCTCAGCCGCCTCGCCGAACATCAGGCAGCAGTGGCGGAGGCCCGTGCCCGGGAAACGGCGCTGACCGAGGAGAAGAAGGTCCTGACCTTGGAAGCGCAACGCTTGCGGCAGGACCTTCGGAATGTGCAGTCCGGGCTCGACGATGATGCGCGTGCATGCAGCGCCGCTCGCCAAGGTTGATTTCGCCGTACAGGTTCGCTCTCGACCCAGAAGAGCCATTCGGCTTGACCCGTCGAGCGGCGGCTTCGTCCCTATTGCGGACGCTGTCAGGTCGGGGGGGATCGCCTGGAAACAGCCCCCCAGGCCACGGCAAGGGGCCGAAACTGCTGCATCATCGGACGCTTGGTTACAAGCGCCCCGAGGATTATCCTTATTCCAGCGTCGGCAACGTCCGGATTCCGCCCGGCGGGAGACTGCGCGAGCCAGGCTGGTGGCAGCATGACCGGGACGCCCCCAATGCTTGTGAGGGCTGGTTACTTTCCCTTACCGCATCGGTTATCCTTTCCTTAAACTAGGCCATTGAGTGCGTCGATCGAGCCAACCATGACTACATCCATTCGGACCAACATCCCGGATCGCTTAGTACAGCAGGCGGCGATCCTGGTTAACGACGGCTGGGCGAGCGACCTCGACGAGATCCTCATTGACGCACTGCGTCGCTACTTGAGTTCCCACAGCGCGGAGTTGAGCGAGACCTTCGTTCGCGAAGACCTGGAATGGGGTCTGCGTGGCAACGGATAGCCCCATCGCTCGCGTTGTCGTCTGCGATGCCGGACCGCTGATTCACCTGGACGAACTGGACTCGCTCCGGTTGCTCTGCGACTTCCCGTCGGTGTTGGTGCCCGAGGTGGTTTGGGCCGAGGCCGAGCGACACCGGCCGCACATCTTTGCCATGCCGAACCTGCCATTCGTCCGGGTGAGACCACAGCATCCGCCGCGCCCCGCCCTGGCGGCGCTCTCGCGCCTGATGCCCCTGCATGCCGGTGAGACCCAAGCGCTTCAGATTGCCGAAGAGCAGGGCGCCGATTTACTCCTAACCGACGACACGGCTGCCCGTCTGGCCGCACGAGAACTCCAACTGTCCGTTCACGGGACCTTGGGCATCCTCTTGCGTGCGATTCGCCGCGGCCAGCGCAGCACGCCGGAGATGCTGGTTCTGCTTCGCGCCATTCCCGAGCGCTCGACACTCCACATCAAGCCGTCGCTCTTGCTCGAAGTCATTGCGCAGGTCGAGCGCACCGTCGGATAACCGATCATGGCGCGCATCTGCATCTCGCTGGTCGGGGCTGCGGCCGGACCGGTACTCGCCTGCCAGTGTCGACGAGACGTTGGACGCCATTCGGCCACCCTGCGCGGCGGCATGTCGAAGGCGACCCGCTGCCGAAACGTTGCGCATGCCCAATCCGCCGGTCACCAGCACCGGCGGCTGATATCGGGGTGACAGTGTGGCGCAGGGGCTGCCGCCTCTGCTGGGGCCAGCGTCGCAGGCCGACGCATTCGCGCGCCTTCTCGAAGCGAACGCCCGCACGAATTAGGCACAGGACGGCAGCAGGTTCCATGAACCGCTGTTTCCCCGCCGTCGACCAGTGGGGCGGTGAGGCCGGGCGTTTCAACGTAGACGCCCCAGGCCGGCAAGCGGCGGAAGTACTCACCGGGAATCGTCCCGGTGATCGGAGTCTCCAGGAGAGCATGGTACAGATCCTGGTCGAAGCGGAAGACCTGTTGCGTCGACCGCCAAGCCGCTAGGCCGGCGAAATCCAGGCCGGGGGCGACGAGTTCCCACGCATGCTAAACGGTCACCGCTCGAATACCGAGCGTCCTGGCGCACACAGTGAAGTTCAATCCTTTTCCACGATGGGGGCTGTCATGAATCCGCACCACCCGGGGCTAACCCCGTCCCTGGCTGTCACCGCCGCCGCGCGAATGAACGTGAAACGCGTGTCTGTCACTGCGAGTCTAATCGCCGGTCTGTTCTTTTCTGCGTTTGTCCTGGCCGCTGTACCGGGACAGATTGCTTTTTCCTCCAACCGCAGCGGTAACTACGAGATCTACCGGAAGAACCTCGTCACCGGCGCAATTGCCGATCTGACCAATGATCCGGCCAACGACATGAATCCCCAGGTCTCGCGAGACGGCAGATATCTGGCATTCTATTCTGATCGGACGGGCAACAATCAGATTTACAAGATCGATCTGCTCAATCCGGGACCTGTGGCCCGCCTCACCAACGACGGCGCCAGCAATTATGACCCGGCATTTTTCCCGGATGGCCGCATCCTCTTCAAATCCAACCTCAAAGACGGATATGGCGATATCTGGATCATGGACGCAAACGGGTTGAACCAACGTAACCTCACCCCCCTGCTGAGCACTACCGAGGAATGGAAGCCAGACGCCACCAGCAGCACCAGCGTCGCCTTTGTGTCCGGTCTGCGGGATGCCTCCGAGATCTATACGCTTGATCTGACGAGCAACGCACTGCGCCGCCTGACCAACAATCAGCTTCCGGACTGGTATCCCGCCGTGAGCCCCGACGGCGCGCGCATTGCCTTTGTGTCGAAAGATTCGCCAAACTCCCCCGATGCACTCTTCATCATCACCGTCGATGGCCAGGGGCGTTCCCGCATCACCTCGTTCCCTGGCGACGCCGACGACCCCGCTTGGAGCCCGGACGGGCAGTACATCACCTTTGTCGGCCGCAATGGAGCGACCTACGATATCTATGCCTTGAACATCCGTAGCGGACAGATCGAGGTCCTGGAGAGCGATCCACGGGGCGATGAATTGTCGCCGATCTTCCTCCCCGCCCCGAACGACCCGCTAATCAACCTGCCGCCATGGCGGCACGCCGTCTTCTAAACCCCGCTGGCGCCGATAGACAGTGAAGAGACCGCTTCGGTTTCGCTATTCCGATCGCCGCGGCTAACGCTCGGGGAAAATAGGGGGCGTACGACGAAAAAAGCTCGTCGTTCGCTCCCCGCATCCGGTAGCCGCTCAAGCCGATTCGCCAAAGACATCCCTTAGGTTCCGGCACTCCAGCACGCGGTCAGCCCACTCCTCATCTCTTCGATGGGCAGGCGCATGGCCTCTTCAGGCGACAGCCCTCGCACCTGCGCGACGGCCGGACTGACATAGGTGATACGACCGTCTAACGACATAATCCAGATGACATCCTGGGTATTGTCGGCCAGCAGGCGATAGCGTTCCTCACTTTCCCGCAGGTAGTCGTTCACTCCCCCCTTGACTGCCCGGGCTTTGGGCAGGCATCATGGGGCCTGAGCCATTAGTGACCGCCCCTGCATGCATCTGACCGATCACAGTCTGCGCCAAATTGACGATGCCTATGTCCAGTCGCTGGACGTGGCCTCGTTGCGCGATCTGTCATTGCGGCTGCTGGCCGATTTGCAGGAGGCGCGGGAGCGGCTAAACCAAGGACCGACGAACAGTTCGCGCCCGCCGAGCAGTCAGGCGCCGTGGGAGCGCGGCGGCCCGCCGGTGGCGTCACCCGGTACGGCGGCGGATGACGAAGACGCGGCGCCCACCGAGGTACCGGCCCCGCCAGCGGCGAACGCGGCGGCGCTGGGGGCGCAGACGCACGCTGCGACGCTACCCGCCGCGCCCCGCAAACCCGGCAAGCAGCGCGGTGCGCCGGGGTTTGGCCGGACCCAGGTGTTCAGGGCACACGACACCCAGGCGCATCGCCCCACGGTCTGTGCCGGTTGTGGTCGGGCGCTGCCGACGCACGGCGCGGCGGTGGCGTATACCGGATTTCAATCGGTCGACCTGCTCTGGAACGACCCGGCGACGCCTGGCTTGCGCCTGTGGATGATCGATCACCAATATGAAGAAGTGACCTGTGCCTGCGGACACCAGACCCGCGCGATCCCCGCACAGGGCGAGGTCGACCCCACGCTGGGGAACGTGCAACTGCGCGAATGGAGGGGATGGGGTCAGGGGATGGGGTCAGGTCTTGCAATCAAGCATCCAGGACGCGATGCAAGATGCATGATTGCAAGACCTAGCCCTCTACACTCCTGAAGGTTACTGCCGTTACCGGCTGCACCGCAGGCGCGCCGTCTGTTGGTTGGACATCCGATGCATCGTTCCCGTCCGAATCTCGTCGGCGGCGGTATAACGGCCTTGATCATCGTTCCGGCCGCCCAGCTGAATTTTGCGCGTCCGCGCTGGCTGAGAGATTGCCGTCCCTGGCCTGGATTCCGGCGTCCCGGCCGGAATGACGATCAAGGCCGGTATAACCAATAACAATGTCACTGCTTTGAACTTTGTCTACCCGATCGGGGCACTGTCCTGAATGCTCAGCGGCGGTGGGTTCAACGCGACCTTCAAGTAGACCACTTGTGGCGGCATCGGTTGGAACCTCTATACCTGTGCCGCGCGATCTTTTATCCGGGTAACGAGCCAGGTTCGGGCGGCGTTCACCACGACGATGCCGACCGTCATGCTGGCGGATCAGATCAAGAACTTCAATGGCCAGGTCGGCTAGGCCAATTGTATCGTCGACTTCGTGATGGTCGGCATACGCGCGACGCGCTAGCCCAACTTTAACACCCCAGATTATTTTTCTCTTAAGATCATCCGCTTATCGCGGAAAAAATCGGTCAGTGGCACTACAACCGTGCCATTTTGTGAAACCGGGCGGCTCAGACAACCATTTTCTGTATCCCTCCCGGGCTGGGATCGCTGCCCAGCGCCTGAATGATCGCCCACTGCGCCGGTTCGGCACGGGTCGCCTTGCGCACATGCAAGGTGCGCCCGTCGGCCCGGCGGAAGGTGGTGGTGACCCGGCACTGACCGGCGAGGGTGTCGCGCAGGGTCGACCAGCGCTCGCTGATTCCCTGCACCCGCAGGCGGCGACGGATCAGTTGAACGAACTGGTAGGCCAGGACCGAGATCAACAAATGGCCGTCGCCCCGCCCCTCGGTGCGGTGATAGACGGGGCGCAAGCCCAGCTCGGATTTGAGGGAGCGGAACACGGCCTCCAGGTCGGTCAGGGTGACATAGGTTCGCCACAGCTGCTCGGCATCCCAGGTCCGTTCATTGGTGCGCAGGCAGTAGACCCCGGGGTGGGTGAGCATG
>CAILVI010000180.1 GCA_903837595.1 uncultured Thiodictyon sp. | reverse complement strand
TAACCCCCGCCCTGCGCGACCACCCGGAAGATATTCCCGACATCGCCGCCACCCCGGTGGTCATGCTGACCGGCGATGCCAGCAAGGATACCGTGATGTTTGCCCGCGAGCACGCCGTCAACGGCTATCTGGTCAAGCCGGTCGCCCTGAGCGCGCTCAAGGCGCGCATCGATGCCGTGCTGACCAGCTCGCTGGAACTGGCGCCGCAAAAAAAGTGACGGGCAACCGGGGGGCCTGATCAAGGTGCTTATTTTAAGGCTGGGGGGCCGCGAGGCCCCCCAGACCCCCCGGGACTTGGTTCTCCCGATTTGCCCGGACCTTCCGAGCCAGCAATTCTCATTTCTACGTTTCTGATGATTTCTTTTCGAACAAACTATGAACGAATGCTGTTTTTTTGGGGGGACTCAGGGAGGTGGTCGGGCTTTTGGGTGCGCAATGGTGTGGAGGAGGGTCGGCCAGTCCGGGAACACGATGTAGACGGTGATCGTGCGCAGGTGCTGAAAGAATTCATAGGTGGCGCCGCGGGCGGCGACCGCTTCGCGCCAGGCCAGGACGGTGAGGTTGGCGATTGTGTGAAAGGCAAAAGCCATCAGATTCAAGGTAACGAGGACACTGGCCAGGGTAACCTTGCCATGGCCAAAGTTGTGTTCGAGATTATAGCCGTCAGTTTTCAGAACGTTAAAGGTTTCGTTCTCGATTTTCCATCGAGCTCGGCCGCAGGCGGCGAGCTCGACAACGTTGCCGGCAAAGACTTCGATGTCGGTGATAAAGGAGTTGAAATAGGTACGCTTACCCGCAGCGTTGCGAATTTCGATCGAAAACCAGTTTACGTTGAGTGCATCTTTCGACGCTCTCAGTGGGATTTGGTTCAGCCACCGATAGGTGATCGTACTGGTCTTGCCGTTCTTACGGATAGCCTGGCGATGTTCTTCCAGTTCGGCGCCGTCCAGGTATTCGGCGATGGTCTTGTGCGAGGTTGATTTGCAGGTAAGGATGAAACTGCCGCCGCTGGCGAGAATGGCCTCGACGTTCGGCTGACAGGCGAACAGGTCATCGCCGAGGTAAATCGGCCGGTAGACGGCGAGAGCGGGGCCATGCTTGGCAAGCCAACGCTTGGCCGCAGCGCGCTCGCAGTCCTGTTTGAGGGCTCCGTCCTGCGGGGTGATGAACTCGGGCGGCAGTTGCAGAACCTGGGCATGGCCGGGAGCAACCACGGTCGCGCCGAGGAAGGAATGGAAATATTCGGTCCCGCCATCGGAACGCTTCCGTTGCGAACAGGCCGCACACTTGATCTTGCGGGAGCAGAAATGCTCAGTCCCGTCGAGCGCGACCAGCAACCGTCCCTCCAGACGCTGAAACGATGCCAGCGCTCCGGCCTGCGACAGAGCCGCCAATCCGTTCAGGAACAGCCCGTCGAACGCCGCCGGGTTGGTACCGTCCAGCATGGTACGGATATGGTTGTCACAAGGGATCGCCGTCATCCCCAGCAGCGTCTCGCCGTTCGACCGACCCTGCCCCTCCTGAAGAGCCCGCTGATGGGCCAAAAGAGATGGACTTTGCATAAAGAACACAGAGAAAGCGGCCAACCCGATATCTGCCATCGAATATCGATAGCCCTGCCCCTGGCGCTTGTCTTCAAGCCCAGCGCAAACCCTCTTCAGGTCTTGAATCATGTCTTCGAGCGGATGCATGACTCCTTGGAATCACATCCGAGGTACTCAGGGGAATCCCAAATCTTTACCCTGAGTCAACAGGTCGCACCCCAATCACCCGCGACCGCAACTCACTCGCAATGAGAATCGCTGGCCATTCAGTGACCCGCCATGATGCAGGCATAAGTTACGATGTTGGTCATGCGCCACTGCAGAAAGTCGCATAATTTATATTATGGAAAATGATGGGTTGGGGATGGAGCAGGGGGAGCTGATCGGAATTTTCGTACCCG
>CAILVI010000179.1 GCA_903837595.1 uncultured Thiodictyon sp. | reverse complement strand
AGGGGCGCGACATATCAGCCCCGGGCAACGCCCTGGGATAGCATCGTGGTCAGCCTAGCCCTGAAAGGGCGTGACATAACGGCGCAGGGCCTTATGTCACGCCCTTTAAGGGCTAGGCTCCCTCATATACCTCACACCCAGGGCGTTGCCCTGGGCTGGTATGTTCGACCCCGTTGGGGTCGACCGGCAACTCAGGGTGGAACCGGATACTCGCCGTTTACCGCCGTTATCGCGGCGTCGCATCGCGGCCGGAGGCCGCTCCCACGGGGACCTTCATGATGGCTGGCATTGTTTGTCAGGGCGCGCGTGCCCATCTGTGTTGCACCGCGCCTCGACCACCGAGACCCCGCCGATGTCAGCCACACCACCCGCCCGCCGGCCACTCAAGACCCGCGACACCGCCTGGGCGCGGGCGCTCGCCCGCTGGCTCGCCGCACGGCGGGTGGCGCCCAACCATATCTCGCTCGCGAGCCTGGGCTTTGCCGCGCTGGGGGCGGTCGCAATGATGCTGTCGCCGGCCGCGCCCCCGGGGGTGCGCAGCGGGCTCTATCTCGCCGCCGCCGTCTGCATCCAGTTGCGGCTGCTGTGCAACCTGCTCGACGGCATGGTCGCGGTGGAAGGGGGGCTGGGCTCGCGCTCCGGGGATGTCTTCAACGAGGTCCCGGACCGGATCGCCGATCCGCTGCTGATCATCCCGGCCGGCTATGCCTGCGGCCTCGCCTGGGGTCCGGAACTGGCCTGGACGGCGGGCCTGCTGGCACTGCTGACCGCCTATATCCGGGCGCTGGGCGGTACGCTAGGCCTGCCCCAGAGCTTTGCCGGGCCGATGGCCAAACCGCACCGGATGGCGGCGATGACCATCGCGCTCATCACCGCGGCGCTCGTCTGCCACTGGGGGCTGGACGGGCCGGTGCTGATGCTGGCGCTGATCGTGATCGTCGTCGGCGCCAGCGTGACCGCCGTGCGCCGCACCCGCGCGATCCTGGCCGCCCTGGAGGCGCGATGACCGCGGCGCCGCTGGCGGCCCGGCTGCTCGCCTTTCTCACCCGGCTGATCACGGGGGTGCGGGCACGCTGGGTCGGCTCGGCCCCGACCAGCGCGCAGCGGGTCTATTACGCCAATCATACGAGCCACCTGGACACCCTGGTGATCTGGGCCTCCCTGCCCGCCGCCATCCGCGCACGCACCCGCCCGGTGGCCGCCGCCGACTATTGGGACCGACCGGGGCTGCGCCGCTGGCTCACCGGCCAAGTCCTGAACGCACTGCTGGTCGAGCGCTCGGGGGGCAGCGGCAGCCGCGAGGCGCTGCACAAAATCGACCAGGCGCTGGCGGCGGGCGATTCATTGATCATCTTCCCCGAGGGCACCCGCGGCGACGGCACCAGCATCGGTGAATTGAAGCCGGGGCTCTATTTCATCGCCCATCAACGGCCAGGCGTGGAACTGGTGCCGGTGTATCTTGAGGATCTGAGCCGTATCCTGCCCAAGGGTGAGTTCCTGCCGGTGCCGCTGCTGGGCAGTGCCACCTTCGGCGCGCCGCTCACCCTGGCACCGGGGGAGGATCGGCACGCCTTCCTGCAACGCGCCCGCGCGGCCTTGGTCGCCCTCGGAGAACACGCATGAACCTGCTGAAAGACCCGCAGATGCTGCTCCTGCTCGGCGGCATCGGCAGCCTGCTGGCACTGAGCAGTCTGATCGGCTGGGTGCTGGCCCGGCGGGTACGGGATGACCAGGCCCGCCTGGTGGTCGCCAACCTCAACGCCCGCATCCGCTCCTGGTGGATAATGACGGCAGTGTTCGTCGCGGCGCTCGCCACCGGTGGCGTTGGGTCGGTGATCCTGTTTGCCCTGACGTCCTTTTTCGCCTTGCGGGAGTTCATCACCCTCACCCCGAGCCGCCGGGGCGACCACCGGACCCTGTTCTGGGCCTTCTTCGTCTTCGCACCGGCGCAATATCTGCTGGTGGGGATCCAGTGGTACGGGCTCTTCGTCATCTTCATCCCGGTCTATGCCTTTCTGTTCATCCCGGTGCGCAGCGCGCTCTCCGGGGACACCGAGGACTTCCTGGCCCGCACCGCCACCATCCAGTGGGGCCTGATGATCGCCGTCTACTGCGTGAGCCACGCCCCGGCACTGCTGATGCTCCAGATCCCGGGCTACCAGGATCAGGGGGCCAAGCTGCTGCTCTATCTGATCGTCGTGGTGCAGTTGAGCGACGTGCTCCAGTATGTCTTCGGCAAGACCCTGGGCAAACATCGCATCGTGCCTAAGCTGAGCCCCAACAAGACCTGGGAGGGCACGGTCGGCGGGATCGCCACCGCCAGCCTGGTCGGGGCCGGGCTCTGGTGGGTGACGCCCTTCAGCCCGGCCGCCGCCGGGGGCATCGCCTTGCTGGTCTGCCTGGTCGGTTTCGTCGGAGGGCTCGTCATGTCGGCGATCAAGCGCGACCGCGGGGTGAAGGACTTCGGCACCCTGATCGAGGGACATGGCGGGGTGCTGGACCGGATCGACTCATTGTGTTTTGCCGCTCCGGTGTTCTTTCATACGGTGCGTTATTTCTACACCTGAGCGCGGCGTCGCCGACAGGATGTCGGCGCTCCCGCGGCGTTCAGGCGTCAGCGACTTCTGCCAGCTTGACGCACAGCACATCGCAGTTGAGGCTGCGCAGCACGGCCTTGGCGGTGGAACCGAACAGCCCCAGGAATCCGTGCTGCCCATGGCTGCCGACGATGACCAAGTCCGCCCCCACCTCGGTGGCGACCGTGTCAATGGTATGGCCGGGTGGGCCGACCCGGACCAGGCGGTCCGCAGCCGCAACCTCCAGGGTATCGCCCACGACGTCCAACTGGCGGCGGGCGATGTCTAGGAGTTCCTGCTCCAGACCCAAATCGTCCGGGACCGGCAGGTCCCCGCCGAACCCCAGCGGCAGGTACTCTTGGGCCGCCGTCACGTGCTCCAGGACGTGCAACAAGGTCAGCCGTGCCCCGAACAGGGCGCGCAACTGCCGCGCCCGCGCGATGACGGGCACGCCGCTCGGTTCGAAGTCCACTGCCAGTAACAGATGAGTGTAGTGTCCGCTGTCCATCATGCACCTTCGGGTTACGTTGCCGGTCTGACGGCAATTATCCCGGAAAGCGCCGCTCGCCGTCAGCTTTCTGCGAAGGCTTGCAGATTCCCCCGGGTCCGGTATATTGCTGCATAGCAACAAATTTGGTCAGGCCACCCGACGCCCGCGCCGCGCCGCCGCCCCCGCCCTAGAGCCCCAGAGTCCCCTACGATGCTGCGAAAGATCCTGATCGCCAACCGCGGCGAGATTGCAGTGCGCGTCATCCGCGCCTGTGCCGAGATGGGCATCCGTTCGGCCGCCATCTATTCGGAGGCGGACCGCTTCTCGCTGCACGTCAAGAAGGCCGACGAGGCCTACAGCCTGGGCAGCGACCCGCTGGCCGGTTACCTCAACGTCCACAACATCGTGAACCTCGCTCTGTCCACCGGTTGCGATGCCATCCACCCCGGGTACGGCTTCCTCTCGGAGAACCCGGAGCTCGCCATCGCCTGCGCGCGGCGCGGCATCGTCTTCATCGGCCCCAGCGCGGAGGTGATTGCACGCATGGGGGATAAGACGCAGGCGCGCTTCGCCATGCAGAAGGCGGGGGTGCCGATCACCCCGGGCAGCGCCGGCTACCTGGAGGACATCGACCAGGCCCTGCGGGTAGCCGGTGAGATCGGCTATCCGGTCATGCTCAAGGCCACCTCCGGCGGCGGCGGGCGGGGCATCCGCCGCTGCGACGACGGTGAGGCCCTGCGCCACAACTTCGAGCGGGTCATCTCGGAGGCGACCAAGGCCTTCGGCCGGGCCGAGGTCTTCCTGGAAAAGTGTGTGCTGAATCCGCGCCACATCGAGGTCCAGGTCTTGGGCGACCACCACGGCAACTGCATCCACCTCTTTGAGCGGGACTGCTCCATCCAGCGGCGCAACCAGAAACTGATCGAGATCGCCCCCTCCCCCCAGATCGACGAGGCGGAGCGCCAGTATGTGGGCGGGCTCGCGGTGCTGGCCGCGCGCGCGGTCGGCTACACCAATGCCGGCACCGTGGAGTTCCTGCAGGACACGGACGGGCGTTTCTATTTCATGGAGATGAACACCCGCATCCAGGTGGAGCACACCATCACCGAGGCCATCACCGGGGTGGACCTGGTGGAGGAGCAGATCCGCGTGGCCGCCGGGCTGCCATTGCGCTTCAAGCAGCACGAGGTGACCCGCCGCGGCTTCGCCATGCAGTTCCGCATCAACGCGGAGGACCCCAAGAACAACTTTCTGCCGAGCTTCGGGCGCATCTCCCGCTATTATGCGCCGGGCGGTCCCGGGGTACGCACCGACACCTGTATCTATACCGGCTATACGGTGCCGCCCTATTATGACTCGATGCTCGCCAAGGTGGTCGTCTGGGCCCTGTCCTGGGACGATGTGCTCAACCGCGGCGCCCGCGCATTGAAGGACATGGGCGTGTTCGGCATCAAGACGACCATGCCCTTCTACCAGGAAATCCTGCGCCATCCCGAGTTCCGTTCCGGACGTTTCAATACCGGCTTCCTGGACGCCCACCCGGAACTCCTGGTGTACTCGGAAAAGCGCCGTAAGGAAGACATCGCCGCCGCCCTGGCCGCCGCCATCGCCGCGCATGCCGGCCTTTAACCTATTTAGCCGTTTTCCGGAAAACACCATGCCGAAGATCAATATCACCGAGGTCGTCCTGCGTGACGCCCATCAGTCGCTGTTCGCCACCCGCCTGCGCCTGGAGGACATGCTGCCGATCTGTGGGCAGCTCGACGCCATCGGCTATTGGTCTTTGGAGTGCTGGGGTGGGGCAACCTTCGACGCCTGCGTGCGTTTCCTGAAAGAGGACCCCTGGGAGCGCTTGGCGAGGCTGCGCGAGGCATTGCCCAAGACCCGGCTCCAGATGCTCCTGCGGGGGCAGAATCTGCTGGGCTATCGCCATTATTCAGATGACGTGGTGCGCGCCTTCGTCACCCGCGCCGCCGCCAATGGCATGGATGTCTTCCGCATCTTCGATGCACTCAATGACCCGCGCAACCTCCAGACGTCCATCGAGGCGACCAAGGCCGCGGGTAAGCACGCCCAAGGCACCATCTGCTATACGCAAAGTCCGGTCCACGACATCGCCGCCTTCGTCGCCTTGGGGCGTGAGTTGGCCCAGATGGGCTGCGACTCACTCGCGCTGAAGGATATGGCCGGCCTCCTGACGCCCTATGTCACCGCCGAACTGGTCAAGGCCCTGAAGGACGCGGTGGACCTGCCGCTGCACCTGCATTCGCACGCCACCTCCGGGCTGGCGGATATGTGCCACCTGAAGGCCATCGAGAACGGCTGCGATACGATCGATACCGCCATCTCGTCCATGGCCGGCGGGACCTCCCATCCACCCACCGAGAGCATGGTCGCAGCCCTGCGCGGCACCCCCTACGATACGGGGCTGGATCTTACGGCCATCCAGCAAGTCGGCATCTATTTCTATCAGGTGCGCAAGCGCTATCACCAGTTCGAGAGCGACTTCACCGGCGTGGACACCCGGGTCCAGGTCAATCAGGTGCCCGGCGGCATGATCTCCAACCTGGCCAACCAGTTGAAGGAGCAGAACGCGCTGGAGCGCATGTCCGCCGTGCTGGAGGAGATCCCGCGGGTGCGCAAGGACCTGGGCTTTCCCCCGCTGGTGACGCCGACCTCCCAGATCGTCGGTACCCAGGCGGTCATCAATGTACTGACCGACAAGCGCTATCAGACCATCACCAACGAGGTGAAGCTCTATCTGCAGGGCCGCTATGGCCGCGCCCCCGGGCCGGTCAATCCGACCCTGCAACAGCAGGCGATCGCCAATGAGGAGGTCGTGGAGTGCCGACCCGCGGACCTGCTGCCACCCGAACTGGAGCGTCTCACCCACGACATCGGGCCGCTGGCCCGGTCGGAGGAGGACGTGCTGACCTTTGCCATGTTCCCGGACGTGGGGCGCGCCTTTCTGGAGCACCGCGCGGCCGGCACCCTGCAGCCGGAGGCGCTGGTGCCCCCGGCGAGCGCCGGGGCGACCGGCACCGCCCCCACCGAATTCAACGTAGCGGTCCACGGTGAGACCTACCACATCAAGGTCACCGGCGTCGGCCCCAAGGGCCAGGCGGAGCGGCATTTCTATCTGGAGATCGACAGCGTTCCCGAGGAGGTCGTGGTCGAGACCCTGGATGAGCTGGTGCTGACCGGCGGGGTGGAAGGCGCGGTAAAGAAGGCGATTGCCGGCCGGCGGCCCAAGCCCACCGCCCCCGGCCACGTGACCACCTCCATGCCCGGCAACATCGTCGATGTGCTGGTGAAAGAGGGTGACACGGTCACCGCCGGCCAACCGGTCCTGGTCGCCGAGGCCATGAAGATGGAGACCGAGATCCAGGCCCCCATCGCCGGCACCGTGAGCGCGGTCTTCGTCATCAAGGGGGATGCGGTAAACCCCGACGAGGTCCTGCTGGAGATTACACCGGCCTGAACCATCAATGAACATCAACGAACCGCCAACGCACCCCGTATTTTACGACCCCGAGCGCAAGCGCTGGCCGCGTCTGCGCTTCGGGATGCTGGCCCTGTGGCTGGGCCTTTCGGTCCTGCTCGGCGCTCTGGTGGTGAGCATCCTGCTCAGCCCGGCGTTGCCGGCGCTGGCACTGCCGGGGGTCAGCTTCCTCCCCCACGGCGCCCATCCACTGCCGGCGATCGCAGCGTCTCCCGCCGCCCGCCCGCAGACCCGGCAGGAACATGCGCTGAGCGACGCCAAGACTAAGCTCCTGAAGGAGCGCGAACGCGGCCTGCAACTGACCCTCGCCCGCCCCCGTCATCCGAGCAATACGGCGGCCGCGGACCCCTTATCCATCGGTTTCTTCGTCAACTGGGACGACACCAGCATCCTGTCGCTCAAGGAAAACCTGGGCAACCTGGATATGGTCATCGGCGAGTGGCTGCACCTGAAGGAGGCCGACGGGACCCTGCGCGAGAACGACCCGGAGCGCACCGCCCAATACACCGCCTACATCCGCACCCATCGGCCCGAGGTCGCCATCGTTCCGCTGATCAACAATTGGAGCGGGACCGAATGGGAAGGCGCCAAGCTCGGGCGGATGCTGGGCGATCCCAAGGCCCGCGCCCGGGTGGTCGCGCAGGTGTTGTCCTTTGTTCAGGGCCACGGCTATGCCGGGGTCAGCATCGACTTCGAAAACCTCCCACCCAAGTCCCACGCGGGCTTCTACAGCTTACTCGCAGAGTTCTCTGCCGCCTTTCACCCCAAGGGACTAAAGGTCTCGGTCAATGTCCCCGCCAGCGACTCGGCCTTCGACTACAAGAAGATCGCGGCCAGCGTCGACCTGGTCATCCTGATGACCTACGACGAGCACTGGTCCACCGGCGCGCCCGGGCCCATCGCCAGCCTGCCCTGGTTCGCCAAAGTCCTACGTGAGCGCGCCCGTGACGTGCCGGCGGACAAGACGATCGTCGGCATCGGCGGCTATGCCTACGATTGGGGCAAGGGTAAGCCAGCGGAGGAGCGGACCTTCGAGGAGGCGGTGCT
>CAILVI010000178.1 GCA_903837595.1 uncultured Thiodictyon sp. | reverse complement strand
GGCCGCTTTCGGGGACCGTGGCGCCGGGAGCGGAACAGCAAAGCTGGTCGGTCAATGTCGGACAAGAGGTCCAGCGGGATCTGCGGTCCAGTCAGCAGGCCATGCAGCGGTCGAGCAGTGGGTTCTCGTCGGCGCTCGGTAGCGCGGCCAGTGCCACCGCGTCCAAGAGTGGCGAGAGTTTCGACTCGCATGCCAGCACTTGGATGAAAGATGTCGGCAAGAGCCAGACCGATTCGGTGCTGATGGCTACCGCGGAAGGGCTGACCCAACAGTCCAGTGGAAGCGGGATGTCGAGCACGCAGATGGGGGCGGTGATTGCGGGTTCGCTCGGGGGGGCTAAGGGAAAGGGGGATATCGCGGCCAGATTGACCAGTGAGTACGGTGTCGACAGCAAACTCGCGGACACAATGGCGGCCGATATCTCAGAAAAGGTGACATCCGATCAGTCGCTGCAGACGCGGGTTGCCGAGGGCCTCAGGGTCGACTCACAGACGGGTGAGCGCAACGTCTTCACAGCCGGGCTGGACCGTCGGGAATCATCGCAACTCACGCAATCAGCCGACGATGTGCTGTCCTCATCGCGCAGTCTCGATCATGCGGAGTCGCAGTCCGAGCGGTTCGGCACCATGGGCTCGTTCAATGGCATTGCGGCGGGTGCAGGACTGGTCAGACCGGAACACCAAGGGCTCAATGAAAAGCTGGATCGGACCATTGCGAGCTACAACCTCGACGGCGATCGGGATGACGCAGCACAACGGCTATTAGTCGGTGGCGTCACCGCCGATCCGGACCAAGCGCGCGCCATCGCCGGCATGGGGCTGCTGCTTGGTCACACCGACGGCCAGCGGGCCAGGGGCATGACCGCGCCAGAGCGGGCTGGTGCCAAGGAGGCAGGCATGGAGATCCTGGCCAGCGAATTCAATTTTCAGGCACCCCAGGGAATTTCGCCCAGCCGCAACGCGGACCTGAGCGGCTCGGCACCCGGCTTCGGCGGCACCCAATCCCACGTCGAGGGGGCCGGACTGCGGGATATCCGACCGGCGGCATCCAGCGTGCCGAGCGAGGTGTCAACACACGGCGATGCCACCCACCAGGACTGGAACCCGGGGGCCGTCGATCGCTTTGCGCAGGGCGCCCGCAACGAGGTGGCGGCTTCCGCTGGTCACGCCCAAGGCGCCTTGAGATCCGAGAAGCAATCCAGACTTGGCGCGATCATTGAGCAGCACGCGGCGCTGCCGCGCACCGCCGCCCAGGTGGCCCAGAACGAGGCCGGCGGACTGCTCGCGCAGGCGGCGGAGAGTGTGGCGCTGGTTGGGGCCGGTGCCGGCGGCGTGGCCAGTCAGGCGGCGGCCGGGGCCCAGGCTTTCGCCGGGGCGCTGCGGGACGGCCAAGGCATCGGTGCGGCGGTCCAGGCCGGGCAGAAAGCGGCGGGGGGCGAGGCGGGTTGGACCGGCGCCCGTGACGCGATGGTCGACGCGCGGATGAATCAGGTCTCATCCTACGGCTTGAGTCCCGCGCAAGAGCAACTGTATCGGGCGTCGACCGAAACGGTGATCGCCGGTATGCCGGGCGCCGCCCAGCAGACCGCGCACCAGGCCGTGATCGCGGAGTCCGGCAGCAGCCGGCGGGGCGAGCAGATCGCCGACCTCATCGAGCGCTCGGCGAGCACCAGGGACGACACGGATTTGCGGCTCATCGGGGCCTTCAACGAACAGACCCCGCCGCCGGAAAAAAAAAGCCCTGAGTCCGCGCTGAGGGGGCAGTCGCTCGGTGTGACCGGGGGTGAACAGGGCGCCAACGTCGCGCTGTCTTCCCCGGTCGCCAACCCGGGTCACTATCCTGTCACGTCGGGCTTCTCTGAACATCGAGCGAACCCTGTCTCCGGACAGGTACGGCCGCATCGCGGCGTCGACTTGGCGATGCCGGAGGGGACCCCGGTCTATGCCGCGGCCGACGGGATCGCCCGGCCGGGAGTTCAGGAGCACGGCGCCGGCAACTACATCTCGGTCGACCACGGCGGGAACACTGGGACCAGATACATGCACCTGTCCCGCGTCGCGGTCCAGGAAGGACAGGCGGTGCACCGCGGCGACGTCATTGGGTATTCCGGGGATACTGGCGGAAGCACGGGCCCGCATCTACACTTCGAAGTCTGGCGCAACGGTGAGGCGGTCGATCCCATGCAGGACCCGCTGACACAGCTGCATGGCCCAGGACACCCAGGCCACGAAGCACCGAGCGGAAACGACGGAGGGCGTCACCAGGCGATGCTTGTCGCACCGGCGTCGTTACGAGGAGTGTTCGCCGACGCGGAGGCGAGACATCACTTGCCGCCCGGAATGTTGACGGCACTGGCGTCGGTCGAGAGCCACTTCAACCCAAACGCCGTGTCCGACGCTGGGGCTCAGGGATTGTTCCAGATTACGCCTGCGACTGCTGCCGATTATCATGTCTCAAATCCCTTTGATCCCCGCGAAGCGGCAGAGGGGGCAGCAAGAAAGCTGGCAACCGATTACGAGAAATTCGGCAATTGGGAGCACGCCGTGCTGGCGTACAACGCGGGGACCGATCGAATTGATCAGTATCTGGCCGGGAGAGGTAAACCACTGAAGCAGGAGACGGTGGACTATCTGCCGAAGGTGCTGCATGCATTTCAGCATGTGGATCATAGCGCGTGAAACGTTTCCTAACTTGTTAAGTATCTATCCACGACATTTGAAGCCGCAAACAGGGGGCAATGTCATGCGCGATTTCATCCGCCGGCTCCGCCGGGCCATTCGTACTATTCCGCGGCGAGTCCGATGGATAATCATCACCTCAATTGCGCTCATCGCGCTGTTCCTGATCGACGGCAAATTGGCTCTATCCGTTTTCTTCGTCGTGTTCGCATGGCTTGTCGTCGTCCAGCTATATCGGGATCGACACCTCATTCATGCGGCCGATAAGGATATCCTCGACGGCATGATAAACCCAGCAACCGGCTTGATGATGAACGGAGACATGGACATCGGTGGCAATAGTTACGGATGCGGACATCGCCACGACTCGTGATGATTCTGAAGACGGGGTACATCGGCGGCTTTGACGCCTGGCACACTGCGGATTTTGTGCCATTATTAAAGGACGGCCATGGACCGCGATACAACCCACCCTAAAAAGAGAGAATCAGCAGGCGTTCACAGTCCGTTGCTAGGACGCTTGTTTGGTACATCCACAGCTGGCGAGATTACGAAAACAGAGGGCACTCAACGATTATCGTGGTTTGCGGCCGGACATGAAGCTGCGGATGATCCGGGGTAGAGCAATGTCAAAGTCGCATGACGATTCTTACAAACGAGGTTACCGTCGCGGAAAGCTTAGAGCCCGACGGCTAGTCTCTTCGTTCCGTTCTCGATTCGCATCCGGTGACGTTGTGGCACCGAATGAGTTAGGCTACATTCTGAAACGGCTTTATCGGCGTATGGATGCCGCAGGCGAGCGTACCATAGCCGAGCAGCCGGTGTCTGACTATAGTCCCGCGTATCGTTCGTTGCGAGGGGAGTATTTTGGATTTTGCGCCGCCCTGACGGATTTCCTATCGCAACCTGAAGGCGCCCGGATCGCTGTTCTCCCGGCCGAGCCAGTAAATTCCGCAGTATCGCCCTGCGGTTCCGCGTCATGACGCTGTTCGCTTCGAGCTCACCCGGCGACACATCAGTTTGTTGGTTGTTGCCTCGCAACACCATCGAGGCAGGAGTGAGTTGTGTACTATTTCTCCAAGTCCATCCGCGTGCGGTGGATTGTCGCCGTCTTGGTACTGACGCTGACCGCTATCGGCGGCGCGGGACAGTTTGCACGCTCCCTATCGCAGCCCCACCCCGAACGGTATGCACCTGGGGTGCTTTACGGTGGGATAGCCCAGGAGCATCTTCTGTCGCGTCCGGTCGCACGCCAATATCTTGATAGGTTCCACACCCAAGAGTCGCTATCGTCCTGTGGCCCGTCGAGTGTATTGAACGTGTTAAATTCGCTCGGAATCCCCATCGCAAATGAGAACGCCTTGTTCGATGGCAACGCGTGGGGTTGGCTTAGCATGCGCGTACAGGGCATTACCCTGGATGATCTTGCCTCCCTCATCGCCGAGCGGCATATCGGCGAGGTGACCGTCTTACGGGATCTATCCTACGAGGCCTTCCTGGACCACATCAAGAAAACCAACAGCCTCGATCATCGTTACATCGCCAACTTCGACAGAAAGCCGATCTTCGGAGTCCCCGTCGGCCACTTCTCGCCCATCGGTGGGTACGATGAAAATAGCGATCTTGTCACCATCCTGGATGTAACCCCTGGCTACGGTCCGTCATTGGTTCCGTCCAAGCTGCTTTATGAAGCCGCTCAAACAACGGACTCAGCGACAGGACGTTCCCGAGGATTGATCCATATCAGCAATCTCACTGGCATGGCTGGCCGAAACGACGTGCGACGCTGAGAGAACGCCCTCCGGAATATGATCGCCGTCAAGCAGACACGACGGGTCTACCGGACCCCGTCTCTCTCCGCACACTGGCGGGGGTCAGTCACGCCCCCCGCCACACGTGCGAAAAACCGCCTACCAGTCAGAAAGCCACCACCAGGGTCACATAATAGTTGCGACCCGGCAATGGAAGGTCCTGGGGAAAACTGGTACCTGGCGCAGGCTCGGTCATGTTGGAATTCAATAGATTTCGCACATCGAGTTGCAGAGACAGGTTCTTGGTGAATTGATACCGGGTCAGCAAATCGACTTGTGAATAGTTCGCGGGCCGCGCCCGAGGGTCTTCAGCGACCCGCGTGCGACCACCGACGTAGGTTCCCTGCAGATTGAAGAACGCCTTCCCCCAAGTATATTGCAGGGACCCGAACAACCGATGGTGGGGAGAGTAACCAGCGTCTTTGTGGGTCGTTTCGTCCACATTGTACTGATAGGCATACCAGCCTTCGAACACCAGGTTTCTGAGGATGCCCCAGTGCATCTCGATCTCGAAGCCGTTCCCAACCTGGCGGCCCACGTTCTGGGGCTCGCCGAAAAGACCACGATCCTGTTGCCGGATCTGATTCTCGGTCTCGTGGCGAAAGATATTGAGCCGAAATCCTAGATCGCGCTTCGGCGTGTACTCGACTGACACCTCTGCCGTGCGAAGACGTTCCGGTACGAGGGCCGGGTTAGGCTTATAGATCGGAACGGGAAAGGGCGTCGTCTCAAACAGCGTCGGCGCCCGGAATCCTTGCCCGTAGAGCAGCTTCACGGTCCATTCTGGTCGTGGCGTCCACACCAGCACCGCCCGAGGACTTGTCTGCGTTCCGAAGTCGGAATAGTCATCGAACCGAACACCCCAGGTCAGCGTCCACTTGGGCGCGAGCGTCCACTCATCCTGAATGTACCCGTAGACAAGTTGTCGACTGCTCTTTCCGACCCCGTTGGCACCATAGGTCGTACGCGGTGTGGGCGTCATGATGTTATTGATGAGCAGATAGTTAAGCGTCGCGGAGTGGACATTGAATCCACCATGCTCGTATCCGAGTCCCGCGGTGAGGAAGTGCCCCTGGAACCCCTCGTACCGCCCGTCGGTATGCAAACGCAGGAACTGCTGTTGGGCCTCCGTCGTGAGAAGCGCCCCATCGGTGAAGACACCGAATGCTCCGGGCGGGAGGAACATGACGTTATCGAACGTCTGTCTGGTCTGGAGCGCATCGGCTGTCAGCGTCAGTTCGAACTCTGACCCAAAAGCGATCTTGTGAGCGAGTCGGCCCTCGACGGTCTCGTAACTGAGCGTCCCAGACGGGTCGAGGTTCCCACCCAAGCCGCCGGCCAAACCGACCTTGCTCCAACGCGACAACCTGAGCATCCCCGTCGTCTCTCCGAAGGACATGTTCACCAAAGCCCCCAATTCCTTGCGAGACGTGTTGGCGTGCGCCGGAGCCAACGACGCCCGCGTCCCCATCAGGGCGTCTACCACCGCCTGCCGGTCGACCCCGAGTAGAGGGGAAGGGCCATCGGTCTGCATTCCCTCCAGCGCCACGACGACGCGTAATCGCTCCGTGTTGTACCCCGCCAGCAATCGCGCGTCGCCCGTGTTGAAGGTCCCGCCGCTAAGGGCTACTTGCTCGACATCCGTCTTCGTCTTCGTGACGATGTTGACGACCGCGGAAAATGCATCCGCACCGAATACCGAGCTGCCAGGCCCGCGTGTCACCTCGATCCGCTGGATCGCGTCGATGGGGATGGTCCCGAGGACCGCTATCTGATCCCCTTGCAGCAGGTCCGGCTGGGAAATGCCGTCAAGGAGGAACAAGATGTTGTTCGAGCGTAGGCTGGAAAACCCCCGAACCGTCACATTCGGTTGGTAGGTTTGGAACAAGCCCTGGTGCATCCCGGGGACCAACCGCAGCGCATCCACGATATTGCGGATACCGTAGTTGCGGATGTCGTCGGCGGTGATGACCGTGGCAACCGCAGGCGCGGTCTTTACGCTCTGCTCGCGACCGGTCGCAATCGTTACGGTCTCCGGGAGGCCGAACAGGTCAACCGGCACATCCGCATCAACACTGCCAACCGCGGAAATACCGAGTAGAAGGTGAATCAGCTTGGGTGTCATGGCATTAAACTCCCAGGGTGGGTCGTCGCCGCAACGTCCCCATCGACAGCACGTGCGATGGCTTCGATCAGACGTTCCGGCTGGACAGGTTTCGCTATCAGCGCGGCACTGTAGCGGGCCGCTTCCTCACGAAGTTCAGAGGTGTCATTTCCGGTCAATATAATCACCGGCGTATGAAGGAGCAGCGTGTCGCGCATCGCCTTTAGGATCGCCAACCCAGTGTACCCAGGCATGCGGTGATCCAATACGATGACATCGTATGCTCGGCAATCCTGCTGAAGCATCGCAAACACCGCCGTCCCGTCGGCGCATGCGTCGACCACGTATCCGGCTTCCCGAAGGAACTGGCCCATGGCATCACGAATGACAGCCTCATCCTCTCCGAACAGCACCCGACTATTTTTTGGTATTTGTCGGGCCACCCTAGCCGATTCGTCCTCGTCGCCACCAGGAGACACGTTGAACTCCGCAACGCGAGGACCTGGTGTGATCGGAATCTCGATCATGAATGTCGTGCCCTTTCCCGGCGCACTGGACACATCGATGCGCCCGCCGAGCGCATCAACGATACTCTTGGTCACCCACAAACCAATTCCGATGCCGCTAAACACGGCCCCACGTGCCGTCCCGCCTTGAAAAAACGGCTCGAAAATGCGATTGAGGTGCTCCGTTGGTATACCGATGCCATCGTCGGATATCGTCAGTCGGATGCGATTGGGATCCGCCGCGAGATCCAGCATGAGGACGAGCTGACCGTTGGTCGTGAATTTGTCAGCATTGCGCAACAAATTGTAAATGACCTGCAGCAGCCGGGTACGATCCGACACGATGTTGATGGCGTCCCCGACGCACTGCACAGATAATACGTTACCTGTGGACAGGGTCGCCCGAATGGTGGAAGCGGCTTCATCGATCAGATCGCGAATCGCAAACGTGCTATAGGCAAGCACCAGTGTGTCGCCTGATTCGGCCTTCGCCAGATTCAGGAGCTGTTCGATCAGATCGAGTAAATGGGAAGATGAGCGCAGAATCGTATCGAGACTACCGCGACGATTGTCACTGTGGGCACCACCGCTGATCAGACGTGCGTGCAGTATGATCGCCTGCAACGGCGTGCGCAGCTCATGGCTGACGTTCGCCAGGAACAGCGTCTTGGCACGATTGGCGCTCTCGGCATCATCGCGGGCCGCTTCAAGTGCGCGCGTACGTTCCGACACCATGCCCTCCAACCCGTTGGCATAGTGAAGGAGTCGGCGATGGTCGTCGGCGATACGCTGGCGCATGGCGTCGATAGCACCGTAAATGACTTGCACCTCGGCCGGGCTGTGAGCGGAGATCGGCGGCAGCCTGGCGTCGTTCTCGTTACCCTGCAATACCCGCACCAAGTCCGCCAGCGGAGCCAGCATCTTCATCGAGACGCGGAGCAGTGCGAAAGATAACAATACAATCAAGACGGCAATCTGTGCGGCGGCATAATAGGCGGTCACGACGCTGCTGGCGTACGAGCGATCAAGCGACAGCGTGATACGGACGCGACCGATGTCTACCTGCGTATTCGGTCCATCGTCGAGCGGCCCGACTGACCCGCGCGATTCGGCAGTGACGACGCGGTCAATCGTGAAGGTTCGTCGGGCGCGAGCCGACTCTCGCGTACTCCCGGCAGCCAGGCGCTCGCCCTCCTGATTGACAACCTCCGCATGCAAGACATCCGGGAACTTAATAATATTCAAGACGACGGCTTGGGCGTCCTGGCGCGATGCAACGAGCAGCGCGTATCGGGCATCGTTCGCGAATACTTCGGCGATTTCACGGGCCGACTGCTCACTGTCACTATGCGCCTGGTGCCAGGATGTCCGGAAAATGATGGCAGGTGCGACGAGCCCGATGACCAGACCAAGCGTAAGGAGCACCCCCAACAGTTGGCGCAGAAAACGCTTGCGGGTCGGCTTCAGATCATTGATAGACATAATCGAACGCTTTCTCTTGCGCCGTTCTGAGTGCGATTCCGATCGCCTGGGCCGTGCGACGATTGAGCACGCGCTTGGGGCCTGGTGCATACCGGAGGCCTTGTCCGGTGCTGTCGATCAGGTTTGCAACCGTGCGGCCGATCGCCAGATAGTCCTGCGTCAACGCAAACAACATGCCGCGCGCGACATAATCGGCTTCGTCGGTGAACACCGGAACCTTTTTCTCCCAGCTCAGCCCGACGATTTTGGGCACCAAAATATCGGCATTCATCCCTAGTACACCACGTTGGAACCAAACCCCATCCCCTGGCCCAGCGCTGCGCATGACCGATTCAACGGCCAAAGCCGCATCACGAATCGTAGCCACCGACATTGCGGAGAAGCGAAGGTTGTGCGCCGCCGCAGCGGCCTTGACGGTTTCAAGGAACGAACGGGGGATGTCATCGCGATAGATCAATGTGACGGTCTTCACCTCTGGAGATAATTCAAGAAGCTGCTGGATATAGATGCGTGGATCAAGGAACAATGAAATTCCACTTTGCGCTCCTGGCGGAAGCTCTCGTACGAGGATGGGCACCACGGTCGTCTTATGGTACGCGTGGATCGACGCGGCGAAGGCGCTCTCGCCGATCGCTATGATCGCTTTACTGTCGCTGTCCTGCGTGGAACTGGGTAGTCCGTCGATCGAACAGACCCCAACCTCCGCGTGAACCACCTCTTGCAGTCCTTTTTTGATCTGTGCGATGACGTCTTCATAGAGACGACTGATCTTTGGGTAGACGAGGACTATCGGGGTGCTCGGACAGATGACGTTCGATGCAGCGCCGGCTTGCGAGATCGAAAGAAAGGTCAACGAACAGAGTATTACGCATATAATTGCCGGTGTACCGAACCAGCGAGGTCGGTGTTCCGTATCGGCGCTTGGGTTTATTGAATCCATTCTTCCACCGGTTGACGGAAACGGCTCTGTTAGGCAACGCGATTAGCAAACGAGAGTACGTGCGGCGTCCCGGCAACAGCTTGCCTTCCCGCTCCCACGGGGGTTCTGGCAGTATAGAGTTGATACGTTCGTCACGGCGAATCCTGAGTAGGTAAACGCGCCCTCGCCGGTCACACAGGCGAAGCCTGAGCCACTTGGAGCCAATCAGGTACATCGGAGCAACCAACCACCAAACGGAGCGAATTGGCAGCCGCCCAGGCGGCTTAGGTCGTGCCTGGCACGTCGGTGGTGACGGCCTCATAGACTTGGCGGATCGCCTCGGGGAGCGCACCGGCCAACTGCTCGGCCTCATCGAAGCGTCCAGCGTGCAGGGCGTCGGTCAAGGCCCGGAACATCTGGGTGAGCTGCGGCATGCCGGCCTGCGTGACGAGCGTGATCGCGCGATGTGCAAGCTCGGCGCGTTCAGTGGTTGCAGTCCGGAACGAGGCGCTATCGAGAAGCGGGGCAATCTCTGAGTCGGGGGCAAGGAAGGTGAGAACACCCGACAGAATACGATCCCGGATCTCGGCTTTCCCGGAGGCCAGCGCAAGCGCTTGCACTGGATCGTAAGGCGGTAATGGGATGCCCTTGTGCATGGTGGTCAATCAATCCTCGACGAGGCCCAACTGCAGACACTTGCGGTATATTCGGATATGGGTGGTCACCCCAAGGATGGCTTTGATTTCTGCAATCTTCTTGTCCACATATTTCTTGCCGACGGGGAGTGTGGCGGCGATTTCAGTCGGCGAGTAGCCATCGAGCAACAAACGCAGGATGTCACCGCGGCGCCCTTCCAGCAGTTGCGCCCGCAACCGGTCCGCGGACCCTGGCGCGCTAAAGCTGGCATCCTCCAGAAGCTCGGCTTCGACGTACAATTGGCCCGCATGCACCGTCCGGATGGCCTGCCAGATTTCCCCAGGCAGTACTCCCTTACTCAGGAATCCGCGGGCACCGGCGTCAAGGCAACCACGCACGATCGCAGACTCCTCATGGGAGGTGAGGCAGACGATCCCAGACGTTGGGCTTTGTCGAAGCAGAACGCTGACCGTCTCGGCTCCCGCGAGCATGCACGGTCCCCCCTCGGTATCGGGCATGCGCAGATCGAGCAGGATGACATCGGGGGTCAGCGACCGGGTGTGGCGAACGGTGTCGGCCCTGGTCCCGCATGCCGCGACCACGTCAACGGCCTCGGGGGCGATCGCGTGCAGTAAATCGGGGAGCGTGCTCCTCAGCAATGCCTCATCTTCCGCGATGAGGAGTCGGATGTGTTGTTCGGGGCTTACCTCGGGAGTTGGATGGGTTGACATAGCTCACGCAAAGCGGCCATCCGCGTAGTGGATCGGAGACGTTTTCCCCAGGCCAGCGTCACACCATCTATTCTAAGCAGGGCTACCCACTGCCATAGCGGGAAGGATACGGGGAAACCACGCGTCTGCAAGGCGTCAAAGACGCCTGTCGCGGCGGCCGACTTCGCCGGGCCCGATCATCTTACGGCCGATCTATCTTCGGTGAATGGACCCTGGTCACGGTCTGGGGCGGACTGTGATCACGGTTGGGTGGGATGCGTAGCACCGGCGTGGCGTCCTACGCAGTTTGCTCTCGGACCCTGGCCATGCGTGTCCGGAAACGGCCTCGATACCTCAGGACGCAGCGTCCCGCGCTGACTGCCGCGAATCCTTGAGCGGCACTGACCGGCACCAGGGATTACCTCCCCCGCGCCTGGCAGTCCGTAGACTGCATTCCTCGCACACGCACTGCGCGCGTGCCGGAGCCCTCGTGTTGTTGTTCTTTCTATTAATAACAACGAACAACAACAAGCCAGCCGCAAATCCGATGCAGCAGTAAAACCACAAGATTTAACATGCGCTTGCAGAAATCGGTGGCGCGGATACTGGGGGCATCTGAAAAGTGTGGCGCGGAAATCAGGGGCATCTGACCGCGGAAACCGGGGGCATCTGGCTTCGAAGCGCGGAAACTGGGGGCATCTGACCGCGGAAACCGGGGGCATCTGACTTCAGAGCGCGGAAACTGGGGGCATCTGACCGCGGAAACCGGGGGCATCTGATTTCGGAGCGCGGAAACTGGGGGCATCTGGAAATCCGTCTCAAAAAAGACGCAGTGGTAACAACGCGTCAGCGGGCGGCAGGAACACTGTTTTGCCACCCTCGGAAGACGTTGAGCGCCCTGCGGATCGTGCCGCCTGGACCGCCGGCACGGCCAGCGGCAGACCAACACGCCTGATGAGCTGACGCCTGACTGATCCCCCAAGGACCGGGGGCTGCCATCGGGCGGGGCCTCGCGGATGGGGGTGCTGCCAAGTTCAGATGAGAGGCGGATAATCCGGTACTTCGATCGCCGCGGACCACCGACGACATGCCCAGCCCCAAGTACCCACATGCCCGCCTGTCGCCGGCCAAGGACGAGATCCTGGCCATCGCCATCATGCGCGAGTCGGTGGTGAAGCACGACATCCGGCCACTGCTCGACAAGCTGCTGCCGCTCGCCGCCACCCGCGAGTCGGCCATCGCCTGGGAGGGCAAGGTCACCTTCAATTTGCTGCTGGGCTACATGAACGGGCTGTACGAACGGCTCGACCTGCCCGAGGCGATGAACGAACGTATCTCGCAGGAGATCGCGCAACTCATCGAGTGCTCGTTGCAGTGAGCAGGGCCGGTACTGCCCGTGCTACCGCTGGCGCAGACTGATTCCCGCCGGCCGGCAAGTCGCGGCCTGCCCGGGCGGGCCGGCGCCCATACGGCCCTCGTCGTCCGTTTCTGTCGTCGAGCATCAGGACCATGAGCACCCTGCCCCAGCGCTGGATCATGCACCTGGACATGGACGCCTTCTATGCCGCGGTGGAGCAGCGCGACAATCCGGCCTTGCGCGGGTTGCCGGTGGTGGTCGGTGCCCAACCCGGCGGGCGTGGGGTGGTGGCCACCTGCTCATATGAGGCACGGCGCTTCGGTATCCACTCGGCCATGCCCATCAACGAGGCCCACCGCCGCTGTCCGGACGCGGTCTATCTGCCCCCGCGCATGGCGCATTATCTCGAGGTCGCCCGCAAGATTCGCGCGGTCATGGCCAACTGTACCCCGGTGGTGGAACCGATCTCCATCGACGAGGCCTTTCTCGACGTGAGCGGGCTCGGGCACCTGATCGGCCCCCCGGCGGTGATCGGCCAGCGGATCAAGGCGGCCATCCGCACCGCGGTCGGCCTGACCGCCTCGGTCGGCATCGCCCCGAACCGGCTGGTGGCCAAGATCGCCTCGGACTTCGGTAAGCCGGACGGGCTGGTCGTGGTACCCCCGGAACAGGTCCTGGACTTCCTGAGCGGGCAGCCGGTCGGCGTCCTGCGTGGGGTCGGCAGCCGGACCCTGCCTATCCTCAAGCGGTTGGGACTGAGCACCGTCGCGGACCTGCGCGGGTTGTCGCTCACGCAGCTTCAGGCCCATCTGGGGTCCGCGGGCCGCCACCAACCTTTACCAGCAGGCGCGGGGCATCGCCTCAGACCGGGTCGGCGAGTGCACCGCCCGCCAGTCACTCTCCAAGGAGACCACCTTCGGCGTCGACGTCACCAATCCCGGCG
>CAILVI010000177.1 GCA_903837595.1 uncultured Thiodictyon sp. | reverse complement strand
CGTCTTCAGGTCCACGACGTCGCCGTGGATTCGACCGAGCTCGCTCAGCCGAATCTCTTCACGATTGCGGGCGGTCAGGGAGCGAAAGCCGACCTTCGGCAGGCGCCGCTGCAAGGGCATCTGGCCACCCTCGAAGCCGACCTTGTGGAAACCGCCGGCGCGGGATTTCTGACCCTTATGGCCGCGGCCGCCGGTCTTGCCGAGTCCGCTGCCGATACCGCGCCCGCGACGCTTGGCCGGGGCTTTGCTACCAGCATCGGGCGTGAGTGTATTTAATCGCATCTCAGGCCTCCCCGACGATCTTGACCATATAAGAGACGGCATTGACCATCCCGCGGGTGCAGGCACTGTCCTCGACGTCCACCACCTGATGCATCCGGCGCAGACCCAGTCCGCGCACGCAGGCCTGGTGCTTGGCCAAGCGCCCGTACTGACTACGGACCAGCTTGACCTTCATCATTTTCTTGTCTGGCGTGTTATTTGGCATGATCTACCCCAGGATCTGTTCGACCGTCTTGCCGCGCTTGGCGGCAATGGTCTCGGGATCATTCATTCCCTTGAGTCCGGAGACGGTCGCACGCACCACGTTGATCGGATTGTTGGTCCCGATGCACTTGGCCAGTACGTTCGCCACCCCCAGAACCTCGAAGACCGCGCGCATCGCGCCACCGGCAATGATTCCCGTACCATCGGAGGCGGGCATCATGAAGACCTTCGCCGCGCCGTGCTGACCCTGCAGCGGGTACTGGAGGGTGGTGCCGCGCAGCTTCACGTCGATCATGTTCTTGCGGGCGCTTTCCATGGCCTTCTGAATCGCCACCGGGACCTCGCGGGCCTTGCCCCGACCATAACCGACGCGGCCCTTGCCGTCGCCGACCACCGTCAGCGCGGCGAACCCGAACTGGCGCCCGCCCTTGACCACCTTGGCGACGCGATTGACCGCCACCAGCTTTTCCAGAAGGCCATCGCCTTCCGGCTTGGGATTGAAGTTCGACATGGTACAGCCCCTAGAATTTCAGTCCGCCCTCACGGGCCGCATCAGCAAGCGCCTTCATGCGCCCGTGATAGCGGAACCCGGAGCGGTCGAACGCCACTTGTTCAATACCCTTCGCCAAGGCGCGCTCTGCGATGGCCTTGCCGATGGTTGCTGCGGCGCCCGCGTTACCCTTGTGCCCCGCGATCGATTGACGAAAGTCCTTCTCGACCGTGGATGCGCACGCGACCACCTGGTCCCCCGTGGGGGCGATGATCTGCGCATAGATGTGCTGTGCCGTGCGATGGACACAGAGCCGATACGCACCCAACTCACTAATCTTAGCGCGGGTTTTGGCCGCCCGACGCAACCGAGCGTGTTTCTTGTCCATTGGCTATACCCCTTATTTCTTCTTGGCTTCCTTACGCAGGACATCTTCGTCCGCGTAACGAACACCCTTGCCTTTGTAGGGCTCCGGCGGCCGATAGGCGCGGATCTCCGCCGCAACCTGCCCAACACGCTGGCGATCGGCGCCACTGACGATAATCTCGGTCTGGGTCGGCGTCACAATCGTGATGCCGGCGGGGACCGGATAGTCGACAGGGTGCGAGAAGCCGAGGCTCAACGTCAGCACCTCGCCCTTAGCCGCGGCACGATAGCCGACGCCCACCAGGGTCAACTTGCGCGAAAACCCGGTACCGCAGCCGACCACCATGTTATTGAGCACCGCACGGGTGGTGCCCGCCATAGCCCAGCCGTCCGCCTGGCCCTCGGCCGGAGCGACCCTGAGTACGCCATCCTCGAACGCAACCGCTACCGTGGGGTGGACTGTCCACTCCAAAGCGCCCTGGCTGCCCTGGACCTTTACCGACTGACCATCCAACTGCACCTTAACCCCGGTGGGGACGGTGATCGGGGCCTTTGCAACGCGTGACATGTGCTGCTCCTCCCTTAGGCCACGAAGGCGATGATTTCGCCGCCGTGTCCGGCCTGGCGGGCCGCGCGGTCAGTCATCAGGCCCTGGGAAGTGGAGACGATCGCCACGCCCAGACCGGCCCAAACGCGCGGCAACTCGTCGTGGCCGCGGTAGATCCGCAACCCGGGACGGGATACGCGCTTCAAGAACTCGATCACGGGCTTGCCGCGATAGTACTTGAGCTTGACAACCAGTTGCGCCTTGACGCCATTGGTCTCGACCTGGGCGTCGGCAATATATCCTTCCTCTTTCAGCAGGGCCGCGATGGCGACCTTCTGCTTGGAGGACGGCATCACAATCGTGATCTTGCCGCGCTGCTGGCCGTTGCGGATGCGTGTCAGCATGTCCGCAATCGGATCCGACATACTCATATGCTACTCCTATGGTGGGTCAGGCCACCGTCACGGTGCGATACCCGAAGAATTGCCGGCGGCCCGGAAGACCGGGCCAGAACCAAACGAATCCGGCGGTGTTACCAACTCGCCTTAACGACACCCGGCACGTCGCCGCGCATCACGGCCTCACGCAGCTTGTTGCGCGAGAGCCCAAATTTCCGATAGACCGCATGCGGGCGACCGGTGATCCGGCAGCGCAACATCTGGCGCGTCGGACTGGCATCCCGCGGCAGCTTTTGCAGCTTCGCGAGTGCCTCGTCGAGTTCTTCCGGGGTCGCCTTGCGGTCGTTGATCACGGCCTTGAGCGCGGCGCGCTTGGTGGCGTACTTGGCGGCGATCTCGCTACGGCGACGGTCGCGTACGATCATGCTGGTCTTAGCCATCGTGTTTCCTTAAAGTCCGGCCGCGCGTCAGGTGCGGAACGGGAAATTGAACGCCTCGAAGAGGGCGCGTGCCTCTTCGTCGGTGCGGGCCGAGGTGGTGATCGTGATGTCGAGCCCGCGCAGGACGTCGATCTTATCGTAATCGATCTCCGGAAACATGATCTGTTCCTTCACGCCCATGGAATAATTCCCACGACCATCGAAGGACTTGGCGCTCAACCCCCGGAAGTCACGGATACGCGGGATGGCGACGCTGATCAGCCGGTCCAGGAATTCGTACATCCGCTCACGGCGCAGGGTGACCTTGCAGCCGATCGGCCAACCGTCACGGATCTTAAACGCGGCCACCGACAGGCGCGCCTTGGTGACAATCGGCTGCTGGCCGGCAATGGCGCGCATATCCGCCACGGCAAAGTCCATCACCTTCTTGTCGGCGATCGCCTCGCCGACCCCCATGTTCAGGGTAATCTTCTCGATGCGCGGCACCTGCATGACACTGCGGTAGCCGAATTTCTCCTTCAGCTCCCCGACGATGCGCTCGCGGTATACGGTCTGCAATCTGGACATTTCGCTACCTAATCATTCCAAGGCCGGGCGGTGACGCGGTACTCAGACGTCAACGACTTCGCCATTCGACTTAAACACCCGGACCTTACGGCCGTCATCAAGGGTCTTGAACCCGACCCGATCCCCAGCGCCCTTCTGCGGATTGAAGAGTGCCACATTGGAGATGGAGAGCGGCATCTCCTTCTCGATGATGCCCCCCGCCTGTCCCTTCTGGGGATTGGCCTTCTGGTGCTTCTTGACCATGTTCACGTTTTCAACCAGCACCTGGCTGTCGGCGAGAATCTGGCGGACAGTACCGCGCTTGCCCTTGTCGCGTCCGGTGATGACGATCACGTCATCGCCCTTCTTGATTTTTTGCATGGCAGAGGCGCTCCTTACAGCACTTCGGGTGCAAGTGAAATGATCTTCATGAACCGCTCACCGCGCAGTTCGCGGGTCACGGGTCCAAAGATGCGCGTACCGATGGGCTGGAGCTGGTTGTTCAGGAGCACCGCCGCGTTGCCGTCGAAACGGATCGCCGACCCATCCGGGCGACGCACGCCTTTGCGGGTACGCACGACCACCGCGCTGTAGACGTCACCCTTCTTAACCTTGCCGCGCGGGATTGCATCCTTGACGGTGACCTTAATCACATCGCCGATGCCCGCGTAACGCCGATGCGATCCGCCAAGCACCTTGATGCACATGACGTTCCGGGCGCCGCTGTTATCAGCGACGCTCAGATGAGTTTGCATCTGAATCATTGTTCTCTACCTAGTGTTGCTGATGGCGACGACCGCACCCGGGCGTTGCGAGACCACGCGAGTTGGCTAGCGCGCCTTCTCGACGATCTCGAGCAGACGCCAACTCTTCGTCTTCGACAAGGGGCGGCACTGCTCGACGCGCACCAAGTCCCCCTCACCGCAGGCGTTGTCTTCATCGTGCGCGTGGATCTTGGTCGAACGGGTCAGGAACTTGCCGTAGAGCGGGTGCTTGACCCGGCGTTCGATCAGCACGGTGACGGTCTTGTCCATCGCGCTGCTGACCACACGCCCACTCAGCGTGCGGTTGACCTGTGTTTCGTCGCTCATGATTTCGCGCCTACCTTCAATTCCGTCATCACCGTCTTGATCCGGGCGATCTCCCGCCGCACCGCCCGCATCTGGGAGGGTCTGGTGAGTTGCCCCACCCCCCGCTGCATACGCAGATTAAACTGCTCGCGCAGCAGACCCTCGAGCTGCTCCTGCAGCGTCTCGGTGCTTTTGGTCCGAAGCTCTCTCGCCTTCATCACAGAATCGTCCGTCGCTCAAAGGTGGTCTGAATCGGCAGCTTGGCCGCCGCCAGCACAAAGGCCTCACGGGCCAACTCTTCGCTGATCCCCTCGATCTCGTAGAGCACACGACCGGGTTGGATCAGCGCGACCCAGTATTCTACGTTACCTTTGCCCTTACCCATACGGACTTCCAGCGGTTTTTTCGACACTGGCTTGTCCGGGAAGACGCGAATCCACAACTTACCGCCGCGCTTGACCTTACGGCTAATGGCGCGACGGGCGGCCTCGATCTGGCGGGCCGTCAGACGTCCACGCCCAGTGGCCTTGAGGCCGAACTCGCCGAAGGAGACGCGGTTGCCGCTCTGGGCCAGGCCGCGGTTACGCCCGGTCTGTTGCTTGCGGTATTTTGTGCGTTTAGGTTGCAGCATGACTTATCCCCTCTCCCGCCGACCGGTCTGCTTGACCACCGGTTCCTCGGGGAGCTGGTCGCCGAACACCTCGCCCTTAAAGATCCAGACCTTGACACCCAGCACCCCATAGGTGGTACGCGCCTCGGCAAAGCCGTAATCAATATCGGCACGCAGGGTGTGCAACGGCACGCGGCCTTCGCGCGCCCACTCCCGGCGGGCAATCTCGGCACCGTTCAAACGGCCACCGACGCTGACCTTGATACCCTCGGCACCCAGACGCATGGTGTTCTGCAGGGCGCGTTTGACGGCCCGACGGAACATGATGCGACGCTCCAGTTGTTGGGCGATCCCTTCGGCCACGAGTTGCGCGTCCAGTTCCGGCTTGCGGATCTCCTCGATGCTGATATGCACCGGGACCCCGAGAATCGCCGACACCTTGGCGCGCAGCTTGTCGATGTCCTCGCCCTTCTTACCGATCACCACCCCGGGTCGCGCCGTATGGATGGTGATGTGCGCATTCTTGGCCGGCCGATTGATTTGGATACGGCTCACCGAGGCGCTCGCCAATTCCTTTTTCAGGAAGGCGCGCACTGCCAGGTCTTTGTTGAGCATATCCGCATAATCGCGGGTATTGGCATACCACTTGGACGTCCAATCTTTGACGATGCCCAAGCGGAAGCCGATCGGATGAACTTTCTGTCCCATACTGGTCCCCTGGCCCCTTAGGCTTCCGCCACCGTCAAGGTGATATGACTGGTCCGCTTCATGATACGGTTCGCGCGCCCCTTGGCACGCGGCATGATCCGCTTCATGGTCGGCCCCTCGTTGACCTGGATCGACTCGACCCGCAGGGTGTCGATGTCGGCGCCCGCGTTGTGCTCGGCGTTCGCAATCGCGGACTCCAGCACCTTCTTGATCAGGGCGGCACCTTTCTTGGTGCTGAAGGCGAGGGTGTTGAGTGCACGTTCGACGTTCAGGCCACGGATCTGGTCGGCGACCAGTCGGGCCTTCTGCGCCGAAATTCGGGCGTATTTTAGTTTGGCTTCGGCTCGCATCTCAGACACTCCGGCTACTTCTTCTTCGCCTTCTTATCGGCGGCGTGTCCCCGGTAGGTCCGGGTCAGCGCGAACTCGCCGAGCTTGTGGCCGATCATGTTTTCGTTGACGAGCACCGGTATGTGCAAACGTCCATTGTGGATATCCATAAGCTGTTCCGGAAGATCCCCGGTAATTTTTTCTTTGCGCAGTGACAACACCCTATCCGAGGCATCGGCCGAAAGGTTAACATCGGGGAAATCCCCGAACAGCTCATTGGTACGCACAAAGGAAAGCAAATACTGGGGGCTGGAATTATACTGCGAGACGTGTTTTTTTATTGCCTCAATTTTATGTTTAATCGCG